>JASLFZ010000040.1 GCA_030150485.1 Candidatus Saccharimonadales bacterium
AGACCATCGGCCAGATCAAGCAACTGGTCATTGCTCATCCGTTTGGCCGCCGCGAACACCTGCACGCTCAAAGCTTCGATCTCATCTTCGGACAGAGTCGGAAATTGACGAACTAGAGATAGGGACATGCGCTCCTCCGGCGTTCTGGTTAGCCGGTAAACTGGGGCCACGCTCTAAAGTTGCGGGACTCACGGAAATGTCATGCCGCGTGTTTCCCTTGGTTAACGGCCAAAGAAAAAGGGCGCGGAGCCGAAGCCGCCGCGCCCTTCCCCTATCCCCTAGAGAGTAGGCTTACTCGTGCAGCGCTTCGCCGTGTTGGCTCATGTCGAGGCCTTCGATTTCGGCCTCTTCGCTGACGATCAGGCCGGTGGTGAACTTGCAGATCACCAGGATGACCAGGGTGCCGATCGCCGTCCAGCCGATGGTGAACATAACGCCCTTGGCTTGGGTGACGATGGAGTGGGCCATGCCCGCCGAGTTGATCAAGGGATCGGCCAGCACGCCGGTGAGCAGCGCGCCGATGATGCCGCCGATGCCGTGCACGCCGAAGGCGTCCAGGCTGTCGTCGTACTTGAAGATCTTCTTGATCCAGATCGCACCGATGTAGCAGCCGACACCGGCGGCGGCGCCGACGATGAGAGCGCCCGTCGGATTGACGAAGCCGGAGGCGGGCGTGATGGCGACGAGGCCAGCGACGGCGCCCGAGGCCAGACCCAGCATGCTGGGCTTCTTACGCTCGATCCATTCCACCACCATCCAGGTCAGGGCGGCCATGGCCGTCGCGACTTGGGTGTTGGTCATGGCGGCGCCGGCCAGGGCGTTGGAGCCCACGGCGGAACCGGCGTTGAACCCGAACCAGCCGACCCACAGCAGGCTGGCGCCGATCATGGTCAGGACCAGGTTGTTGGGGGCCATGTTGTCCGTACCCAAGCCCTTACGCTTCCGCAGGAACAGGGCGCAGACCAGGCCGGCGACACCGGCGTTGATGTGAACCACCGTACCGCCGGCGAAGTCGAGCACCGGAGGCGTCGCGCCGCCCAGGAAGCCGCCGCCCCACACCCAGTGCGCCACCGGGCAGTAGACGATCAGCAGCCACAGAGCGTTGAACAGCAGCATGCCGCCGAACTTCATCCGCTCAGCATAGGCGCCGCAGATCAGGGCCGGGGTGATGATGGCGAACGTCATCTGGAACATCATGTAGACGTATTCCGGGATGGCTGACCTGTGGGCACCACCGGAAACTTGGCGCAGAAATCATCCGCCTGATAGCAGTACTGCTTCCAGGAGGCCGATGGCCGTACTCCCCGCACCAAATTCAGCAACCCGGCGTGCGGATAAGCATACTCGATGTACGCCACCGACGCCGCTACGAAGAGCACCAGCAGAGCCACAACGGAAATGACTATTCGTCTCATTACTCGCCAAGCTTTCATAATGTGGCTTAGTATAGCAAAAATGGTAGGCGAAGCTAGCTTTCGTCGTGCGGCTCGTACCCGAACGGATTAGCCCAGTCAAACACCGCCTGCTTACTCACGCCATACACAATCTGGAAATTATCCGGCACCCGGTCAGCTGCAAGGCAAGCAACCACCAGCGTGCCAAAGTCAGCGTGGCTTATCCATCGGGAAGGCACACTCGGTCGAGGCTTATCTTCATCATTCAGGCTACCTATACGAATACATACCACCTCCAGACCGTGGTCGTGCGCATAGTATCGGCCTAGTGCCTCCATAAAGACCTTTTCGGCGCCGTAAGGGCTATCTGGGATGGGTGGATTTATCGACGCCCTGATTTTACCGTCGGCATCTCGTATCTCATAATTATGGGCGTGGTTCGAGCTCGCCATAATGACCCGCGGGATGTCATTAGCGAGCGCTGCCTGATAGGCATTACCCATCATTTGGCTATTAACGGTATCAATACGGCCGCTCTTATAGTTATCGTGCCGAGCATCCCACGCAAAGTGGAGCAAAGCATCGTGATCCTTAGTGAGCTCGGTTAATCGCTCAAGGTCGTTGGCATCGTGATCCGGCAAATCTAAAGCCGTTACCTCAAACTTTGCCGGATCCAGCTGGGCTATTAAAGCTCGTCCCACCGTTCCTTTAGCGCCGGTTATCGCAATTTTCATAGTTCTCTAATCGGCTCAACCGCTTTAGCCGTTCTTTTATGCTTTATTACGTTCCTCACGTCTGGCAACATTGCAGCCGCTATAATCAACAACCCGCCAATGTATACCGTCCAGCGCAGCGCTTCATGGAATATAATGGCGCCGAAGAGAACACCAAAAACCACCTCCAGAAGGCCAATTAAGCTGCCGATGCTGGCGTCTACCTGGCGGAAGCCTGTTATTACCAGCCAGAAAGCCGTGGTATTTACCACCGCGTAAACGAGTAACCAGAGCCAAGCATGATCGAGCTGCAAGGGTACCTGTTTTTCGCCAAGTAAAAGCGAAATGGGCAGATGTATGAGGAAGGTGAATGCCCACCCCCAGAATATGATTAAAGTTGGAGCGTACTTATCCGATACTTTTTTAGATGACGACACCTCGCCACCACTCGCTATGCCGTTAAGCGCTGCTAGGCCCAATCCGAGAGGCGCAAAGCTGATTACAGAGGTTCCAAAAACCAAGGCCAGTCCCAGAAAAGCCAGAATGATCGAGATTTGCTTTACTTTGGTTATAGTTTCTCCCAGATAGAACCGGCTTACTACATAGGCCGTAACCACAAACATTGAGTAGAAAATCAGCTGAACGGTGCCGATCGGCGCGTGATTGAAGGCATAGTACAGCGGAACTTGAGTGAAAACGCAGAAAGCTATAAATATGGCTAGCGGCGGCCAATCGCTGCGTGGAATTTTCTTAAAACTCCTCGTTTTTAGCATAAATGGCACCATCAAGGCCATAATCAGCAAGCTGCGCACCCAGGTTTGATAGAAGGGTTGGAACGTATGCCCCATCAATCGCGACCACACCCCGTACGTACCAAACAGAAGTGCCGAAGCAAATATTAGGAGATAGCCGCGGAGGTGAAAAGTCGGTTTCACGGCTACTTACCTAAGTTAAGCTCAGCGATAGGTATTTTCATAGCCTAATTGTAGCAAAGCCGCTTTGTTAAACGGCCAATAACAACAGGGAGGCGCGGAATAATTGCTGTTACCCCGGGCAGCAATGATTGCTGCCCGGGAGGAGTTTATATGCCTTTCTCCTGTGGCACCCTCAGACATGATCTTTAGTGATTTACTTTGCGTATGGTCTGCAGACTCGCGCCTTGGCACCTTCAAATCCGAGCACCAGAGTGCGACGAACCGTTAGGCTGGCCGCCCGAGACTCTGCATCACAAGCGAGTAGCTCAAGCTTATGCTCATATTTTTTCTGAGCGGAAAGCTCTACATTCTCCCGCCAGGATACTACGTCGTAGCCCACGCGCTTCAGCCACCTCCCCAAGCCCTGGGCCCCTGACGTCTTAGAAAACGCCACTATAATGAGCCCCACCACGACAATGGCAGGCAAGAACCCAAAACCTATTAGGAACATGGCCCATAGTGGCAGTAGATGTGTCAAAGCGCCAATAGCCAGTCCAGCAAGCCCAAATGAGCTGAAAATTGGCAGGCAACCGATGGGCGCAGACCACCCTTTTCGATCGTGATACGTACCCTCAGAGTCTCGCGTGGAAAACCAGAAAGAGGGGTCGAGTTCCTCCCAAAGCTCAGACGGCCATGCACCAACCGGGTGCAGCAGCGGGTCGTAGTTGATGTTTCGCATCCCCCAGAAGAGCAGCACAGCCGTAATTGCCAGGCTAGCCACCCAGCAAACCGTGAAGACGATAGCCATCACCGGCCCAGTTACTGGCGAGGTTGCGAGTGTGAGCAGTGCCCGCTGCCGACGATGGCACTGATCTCTTGGCTCACTCCCCCAGGGGTAGATATCGCTGAGCCAACGCCACGCCGGATTCGGCTCCGGAGCAAACATATCGCTCGCGACCGGTACCACCAGTTGGGCTTCAGATCCAATGCATTCAGCGAATTCGAACGCCCCACGGATACCAAACGCAGGCTCCTCGTCTTGCTCAACTTTTTTCGCCGCCCTGGCAAAGAGGTCTTTCTTCGCTGCAGTCCCTATGGGGCCTTCGGATTTTCCACGTAGCTGTTCCGTACGCACCTGCCGTGCGCGGACCACGTCACACGCGAGCCCGCCGCTATCAAGCTTTTTGAAAAAGCCATCCTTTAGACTATCGGCAGTGTTTGGCCTGACAATGACACCTCGAACGGTATTGTCGCCGGGCCGGGTAAAGCTGATGTAGCGCTCCCCGTCGAATAGGCCGAAAAGGTAGCGTCCAGTCTCCTCCTCACCGTTAGTGACGACGACGAGCTGCTGCGCATCTTCTATTTCTCGATCTTTCAGCCGTCTCTTCATCTTCTTGGAGATACACCACCACACCGGTACCACCGAGCTGGGCTGACCCGCTGGGTCAACGCGCGCAGAGAGAGTTAGATCCGGTTCACTTACTACCTCAGCGGTATTAGAGGTCATTGCGCACTCCCC
>JASLFZ010000062.1 GCA_030150485.1 Candidatus Saccharimonadales bacterium
TGGGGCGCGACTCAACGGTACGCAACTAGACGGTTCGGAGATCGTGGTGAAGTCTGGCGATGTGATTCAGGTAGGGAAGCGGCATTTTGTCAAACTGACGGTTCGGTAGTGAACTTAGATTTGCGCGTGGAGACCCTCAAGGGGGTGGGTAAAACGGCGGTGGCTAACCTTGAGCGGTTGGGTATTAAGACGGTGGGCGATTTGCTTTCGCACTACCCCCGCCGCTACGATGATTTTTCCCAGATAGTGCCCATCCGTGCGATGAAGCCTGGCAACGTCACGTTTAAGGGTGAGATTATGACGATTGCGATGCGCCGGGCCCGTGGGCGCCGCTTGCAGATTATCGAGGCGGTGCTGACCGATGGCACCGGTACCGTGAAGGCGGTGTGGTTTAATCAGCCTTATTTGGTGCGCCAGTATCCGGCGGGTAGCCACGTATTGCTGGCGGGGCACCTGGAGTTTCGCAACAATGACCTGGCGCTGCAATCTCCCGCCATTGAATCGGCGGAAATGGAGGGCGGCTCCAAGCACACCGCCCGGATCGTACCGGTTTACCCCGAAACGGAGGGAGTCAGCTCCAAACAGCTGCGTAATCTAATTATGCCGCTACTGCCCCAAATGGAGGCATTAACGGAGACACTGCCACCCGAAATCGTTACCGAGGCCAAGCTAATGAGTCGCGCGCAAGCGATGATCGAGATCCACGCGCCCACCAGTGATGCGACGCTGCGGCGGGCGCGCCACCGGCTGGCCTTTGAGGAGCTGTTTTATATTATCGGCGCCAGCTTGAGCATTAAGCGCGAAATAAAGACCGAGCACGCGCCGCAGATCACCATGGATGTGACGGTAGCCCAAGCGTTTACGAAGTGCCTGGATTTTAACCTGACGGATGCCCAGCGGGCGGCGGCGTGGCAGATTCTGCAAGACATCAGCGGCGAACGCCCCATGAACCGCTTGCTGGAGGGGGATGTTGGGAGTGGTAAGACCGTGGTAGCGCTGCTGGCAGCCAGTATGGCGGTGGCGTCCGGCTACCAGGCGGCGTTGATGGTACCGACCGACATTCTGGCTCGCCAACACGCCGCCAAGGTGGGCGAGGTGATGCAGCGCATGGGAATTACCACGGCGTTGGTGCTGGGACGCCAGCCGGCCGCCGAAAAACAGGCTACGCTTGCAGCGGTGGCGGATGGGAGCGCTCAGCTGATTGTGGGGACGCAAGCACTGCTGGGGGACGGCGTGCATTTTAAACGGCTGGGGCTCGTTATTATTGATGAACAACATCGCTTCGGCGTGGAGCAGCGCCTCAAACTGAAAGAAAAGGCCGGTCGGCTGCCCCATCTGCTGAGCATGACGGCTACGCCCATCCCGCGAACGCTGGCGCTGACGGTGTATGGTGATCTGGATATCTCGGTGATTGACGCGCTGCCGCCCAACCACCACCCGATTACCACGCAGCTGGTGGCGCCCTCCCAGCGCGAGCCAGCTTACGGGTTTATTGACACTCAGATTGAGGCTGGCCGCCAGGTGTTTGTGGTCTGTCCTTTGATCGAGGATTCAGACACGCTGGGGGCTAAAAGCGTTACGGCGGAGGCGGAGCGTTTGCGACGGGGGCCGTTTGGCCATCGGCGCATTGGGCTGGTCCACGGTCGGTTAAAGTCCGCTGAGCGCGATGAGGTTATGCAGCGGTTTGTGGCCGGAGAGCTCGACCTGCTCGTCGCGACCAGCGTGATCGAAGTGGGCATCGACATCCCGAACGCTAGCGTTATGTTGATAGAGGGCGCCGAGCGGTTTGGGCTGGCAGCATTACATCAGCTGCGTGGGCGCGTGGGGCGCGGCGAGCACCAGTCGTACTGCCTGGTGGCGAGTGACTCAACGGCGCCGGGTGTGATGGAACGCTTGCAGGCGCTGGAGCGAACCCAAGACGGTTTTCGCTTGGCGCAGATCGACCTGGAGCTGCGGGGGCCGGGGCAGGTGTATGGCCGCCGGCAGCACGGCATCCTCGAGCTCGGGCTGGCCGATTTGAGCGATACGCGCTTGGTCGCAGCGGTGCGGGCGGCAGCGGAGCGGTTTGTGGCGAGCTCGGCCAACATGCTACAATATCCGCAAATAGTTAAGCGGATTAACAGGTTAAAAACGGTCACCTCACTAGATTAATCGGGGTGGAGTGCTTCCATGTATTCAGGCTTTATTAACTCAAAACGAACCATGCCGGCGGTGGGTGTGCATCAGCGCCTGGACAGTGCCGCTTACCGTTTGGTGCGCCCCTATGTGCGGCTGGAGGAGTTCCCGACGCGGCGTCAGATTATCGGCTTTGAGGGCCTGAACGGGCCCGACGGCTTAAAAATTAAGTCGCCGGGGCGCCATGAGCCGGGTCATTTGTATAATCCCACCAGTGGCGGCGGCGATATCCCCGACCTGATTAAGGCTCACTATGGTACTTTGGTGCGAGCGTTGCGCGACCGGGATCTGGTGCGGGCGGCTTTTGACGTCGCCTGGCTGGCCCACTACATTTGCGACGGTTTGACCCCAGCACACCACTTCCCGCTGGACGCCGAGCTGGCTACCTATGGCGCCGACTACGCTTCAAAGCCGCAGCGCTATAAACACGCGGTGCTGGTGCGCGGGCAGAACCCCGCCCAGACGCTTAAAAGTAGCTGGGCGCTGTGGGGCGTTAAGGGATTGCTGAGCACTCACTTTAACTTTGAGATGGGTGTGGCTACCACCTTGGTCGGGCGCCGTATCCGGGTGAGTCTTGAGCCGGCCGACCTGGTGGATGCTCGGGAGAGCGGCCCAGTAGAGTACTTTAAAACCCAAGCGGACGCGATCGCCGAACTGCATATGTACGAGCAGTTTTACGCCGCTGGCTGGAGCGCTGACTTGGCGCGCCTGGTATTACGGCGTCTCGCGCCCCAAACGGTTCGCGCCATTGCCGTAATCTGGCTGCTTGCCTGCCAGGAGGCGGGATTGCCCATCGCAACTCGTCTAAAAACAGGGACGCCCTGATGCGCGTGGTCAGCGGAACGTTCGGCGGCCGGCCGTTGCATGCCCCCAAAACCACAGCCACCCGCCCCATGACCGATAAGGTGCGCGGGGCGTTGTTTGACTCGCTCGGGAGCGTCGATGGTACCACCTTTCTGGATGCCTATGCCGGCAGCGGCGCGGTAGGCATAGAGGCATTGAGCCGGGGTGTGGCCCAGGTGGTTTTTATTGAGTCTGCGCGTCAGCCACTACAGGCAATTCAAGAGAATCTGCAGCGGCTCGAGCTTGGGTGGGGATATCAGGTGGTAGCGACGACGGTAGAATCATGGCTAGCGCGCCAGACGGCTGATTCTCTGAAGTTTGACGTCATTGTGGCCGATCCCCCGTACGCCCAGATTAAGCTGGACGTCATAACAAAACTGGGCGCTTTGCTAAATCCCGAGGGCGTTTTAGTAGTTTCGCATGCCTCTAAGGAGCCGCTGCCGGCACTTGATGGGCTGTCGATCCAAGACCAGAAACGGTATGGTGATACCGCCATGACTTTTTACAAAGCCCTATAACCGTTACAATAGGACGGTTGCCGGGGGCGAGTGGTGAAATGGTAGACACGCCAGCCTTAGGAGCTGGTGGGGGCAACCCCGTGGAGGTTCAAGTCCTCTCTCGCCCACCAATGTGTATTTGTTTCGCTTTTAGTAGAGTAGCGTATGGCTCTTTTAGGCTGTATGAAGCCACTTTTTCCTCATCCACAACGAAGTTCAAGAACATTCTGCGGCAAATCCGGTCTTTTTCGATAGCGTCGGCAGCTTTTAGCTTTGCAGAGGCATTATTAGATAAGTTCAAAAACTGCTCAAGGCTTAATGCCTCGTTCTCGGGACTAACCAGCATGGCTTTTAATTCGCTAACCTCTCCCTCTAATCCTTCGTTAGTCTCCGTTAGCTCCTCGATTTTATCGTTATTAATCTTCCATACGGGTGAGGTTTGGTCGTAGGAGACGATGCGCAGGCTCCGGTCTCTTAACTCATGGCCATTGGCCTTGATAGCACCCTGCTTACTACGGATTTTAGTTTGTATCTCAATCCGGCGGCTCTCGCTTACCGTTTTCATCTGGCCCAGGTAGTCTGCATACTCTTTGGGGCTGAAGTTAAGACCCTCGGCTAACAACTTGTATAAGTACTCAAAGATGATGATTGACCTAATGCTACGTTTCTTACGAGTACAGGCTTTATTGTCGCACCGGTAGTAGAGGTAGCGCTTGTGGCCAGTGCTCGGGGCAGGATACATTATGCCATTGCAATGTGCGCAGTGCACCATACCGCGGAGAGGGTAGAAGGTTGCCCGTTTACGCTTTGAAGGAGCAAACCGACGGTTAGACAGTTGCTGGACATGGTTGTAGTCTTCTTCGCTAACTGCGGGTACGAAATCATAAATCTCGCGCAAATCCACCGTCTGCTTGGCTTGTACTAATAGACCAAAGTAAAACGGGTCGTGCAGCATCTTCCCGACCATACGTGTACCCATTTTGACCACTTTGCCTGTGCTCTTCGCGCCTTTGTGCTTGATTGTGCGCTGGTAGCCGCTGTCATTCATATATTTAGCAATGTCTTCCTGGGAAGCACCTTCCTTGCGTTTTTGCCAGGCATTGACCACCACCTCATGGTTAGCGTCAGGACGATATAGGCCGTCCTCGTCGCGAGTGTAACCATATTTCGGTTGGCCGCCAGATTTACCTTCCTTAAAGCCTCGTCTTACACCGCGAGTTACTTTTTGCGATAGGTCGTCTGAGTATTGCTTTGAGAGCACAAAAGACATCCCAAGCAGCATCTTACCGTTAGCGTCGGGGGTAAAGTGATGGGTGACAAACTTTAGGTCTTTCAGTAGCTCGGCATCGACCATATCAATAATTTCGCCGCCCTCCTTCATGTTGCGTGCTAACCTATCGGGATGCCATGCCAAAATTGCATTGTACTTACCCGCTCTAATATCTTTGAGCATCTGCGTGAATAGGGGGCGCTTATTTGGTGTCTTGGCTGATTTACGCTCTAAGATTGGGGGTCGAATAACTTTGAGATGGAGACGTTCCGCTAGGTCTTCGCATTCGGCAATCTGGTCTTCCATCGACCTCACCTGCTTTTGTAAGTCGTCAGTAGACTTACGCACATACAGTACGTATTTGAGTTTTGTGACGTCGAGCTGTGCATCCTCGTCATGCATATGCAGATTGTAGCACCGCCCGTGTATAATCATCTTAGCGCTTCATAGCGCCATAACATCTAAATACAGTGCCTAAACCCAAGCGGCTTACCGCTGGGCATGGTAGCAAATCCACAGAGCATACTGAACCCGTCGTTCAGGTACTGCTCTGTGGTTACAGCTGGAAACGGCTGTAGGTGGGAAACCACCGCTTGGCGACGGGTTCTGTGCACCCGTTTGCCCGGCCATCACTACTAGGCAAAGGAGGCTCTATGCACATTTTTCTTATTGCACTCTTAGTAATAGCTATATTGGGCTTTGTAGTAGCAACCATTAAGCCCAGTACAAATAAAAAGACAGGCCGTCCGTATAAGCGCTCGGATATGGCCATTGGCGGGGGCATCATAATCGTCATTCTTGCCGTGCTCACTGGCCTAAGTGTTCCGAAAGCCAAGACAGCTGCTGTTGCAAAGCCCGCTGCCAAGGCAGCGCCTGTAAAAGCCGCTACGACTGCACCTAAGCCGTCACTGGCCACACTCAACGCCGAAGTAGTACCCATCTTGACCCCGGTCTTAAGCGACTTCTCACAGCAAATGGCGCAAGGTGAGGCAGATGCCACCCAGTCTAATGCCGGTACCGTCAGCAGCGCCTTTCATGCTTGGGAGGAGAACGAGCAGGATAAGCAAAATGTGGCCAATGGCCAAGAGGAGCATAATGCGTACCTCAAGGCCGACAAAATCTACTATGCTGCCCACCGAAGTGACCCAGATGCCCTATCTAACTGGGACGGTGATGCTGGAGCGGTGCCTGGCGACATAACAGAGTGGGCAAATGCCGAGGAATTAGTAGCGCAGGATGGCGTGACTGGCAGCTCTTCGTTGTCTACCGACCAGCAGGCCGCAACTACCGATATGCAAACTTACCAGAGCGACCTCGCCAAAGCCAAGGCTGATATTGCAGGTTTATGAGTGTGCTAGTAGATAATGGCAAAGAGGCAATTACTAGACCTCTGTATCGTCTTCAAACTCCTCAATTACCTTAAAGCGCATTCGTGACATACGCCTTATCTCCTCTTCTGTAAGGTTAGCAAAAGGGTGTTCAGGGTAGTTAACATTTGCCTGTCGTGGTGCAAACTCATCTGCCGCCTTGCGCTCCAACCACCATTTGGCCGTCGGTAAGTTTCCTTTAGCTATAGCCGCAGCTATGACCTGCCGAGCTTCAATTGTCACCCACTCTTGGGCAAGGGTCATTTTGTCCGAAAATGCCTGGTCTTCTGCGATATACAGATAATAGGTTGAGGTGCTGATACCAGATAGATGACAGGCAGCGATAACGGTCATACCCTTACGCAGAGCATCCTCTAGTTTTCGGACAACGTCCGATGTTACAGCCTTTGGGCGGCCTGTAGATTTGGTGGGATTAATAGCCATGGTTTAATTGTTGCAAGTTGCTCAGGATTTGGGAATGATACCAATTGCTATACTTATGCAATGGCACGTAAGAAGTCCGCTCAAAAGCAAAGCTACGGAAGACCGTTTTACAAAAGGCGGCCAGGACGCACAGTATTTGGCGTTTTGTTAGCTCTAGCGGTATTGCCGCTTTTTGGCCCTGTGGCTGCCCATATACTTTTCCCGCACCATTTATCATCCTTGACCGCTGCCAGTTGGCTGAACGCCTGCCTATTATGGTGGGCAACACTAGCCGTCGTTGGATACACATACACGACATACTCGCAAAAAAGCATTCAGCTGGAGGACTTAGAAAACTCTAGGAGAATAGCCAGCTATGGCGCTCAACAGCTAACACAGTCCCAAACACCTTTCCTGGAGCTAAGGACATACCAGGATAAAGCAGAGAGCGGCCTTGTAATGGGCATCGTTTTTGAGATAAGAAACATCGGTAATTCCATAGCAAAAAACATTAAACTCAGCCCGATAAATCTCAAAATCGACAACAAGGAGGTCAACTTTACCTTTAAGGACATTAGTGTAATCCCGCCCCAAAATGAATGGGCTCCAGTGGTTTACGGCGAGCTACAGGACATGACTAGAAGGCGCTGGGAGAACGAGTTCGTACCTGCTTTAATATGGAGCCACATGGCAACTGATAAGCCTAGCGTCATAGTGACGTATCAGGGGATTAACGCTACACATGAGTATAAAGCCGTCTTTGCTTTTGATACGGAAGTGGGTGGCAACTTTCGCGATACCGCTCAGTATCGAAGCAACCTCGGTTAGCCTACCTACTTTGGTAGCGTAGAAAGAGTGATTGCTACTACAGGGGCTGCAATAAGTAGCAAGGCGACCGCTGCCACAAGGCTTACTACGGCATCATTGATATGCGAGAACTTTCGGCGTGCGATTATCGAATTGGCGTGCAGCTGTTGCTCTACCGCTTCTTCAAGGTCGCCCACCGAAGCTTTGGCAAGCTTGTCGTGGAATTCATCCGCGCTAAGTTCCGCAATGTGTGCGAAGAACAGGATGTTAGGCTTCGCATTAACTATGCGCGCCCTCAACGTCATGAGTACCATCCAAAGTGTTCGCAGTAGGGTGTAGGTTAAGAATATGAGCAATACGCTAGGGAGGACGACCAGACTTTTACTATGGGCGCTTGAGCCGGTTCGGACTACGATTGCCCACCAGCTAACGTATAGGTTCCCCGACAGCCCAATAATTACAGCGGTAACGCTGCCAATTGCTGCTGCCTTAGCATCAGCAAACTTAATCCAGTCGGCAACCCTGTTTGACGCGTCGTTGGTAATTTTAGCCTTATCCATAATGGCTTAGGCTAGCCTATACCGTAGGCTCGTTGGCAGGGCGTGGTACTGGCCTAGCCGATTGGCATTTGCGGGCGTAGTTAGGGTTATAGGGGACTTCCAAGTGCTAAACCTGAAATTCTCCTTGGCCTTGACTGTCATTTGCGCTCTTGCCCGATGGGATACCAGTATACCCCCACCGGCCGCTTTGTCTGCCAATTTAGATGCGACATTCGCAGCTTTGCCAGCCCACACAATATCATTATTGGTGCTCCCCACGGTACCGCCGCGTACAACCATAATTTTGCTGTAGTCGATACCGATACCGCACGCAATTGGGTGGCTATAGTATCGTTGCAGCCGCGGGCTTAGTACCTGCTCCACTGTGCTCTGCATCCAGACCGCACAATCTACTGCCCGGTCAACCGCCGGAAAGTCATTATCAAATATGACCATTATTCGGTCGCCAGCGAACCCACGAACGTGTCCACGTCCCTGGTAGCGCGCGATGCTTACCATCGCGGAGAGGAAGGCCTTGTAAATCTTGGCAGCGACCTCATCGTTATGTCTGTCCGTGATACTGGTGGAGTTCCGTATGTCTACATAAAGTACTGCGCTCTCGATGGCCTTACCGCCGGTGTGGCTAATATCCGCTACCTTCGGCACGCTCCTGGTGGTTGTTACTGGCAGCGCCGCACCCAGTGTCGCATTAACCCTAGTACTAATGTCGGCTACGGTGGCGGCCTGCGCGGTCGTAAGATTTAACGGCGCTGGCCCAAGTTTGAGCTTAACCACGGGTGGTTTTGGAGCGGGCTTGGGTGCTGCTAATGGTGGTAGGGCATTGTTGGGCATGGTTAAACTGCTGAGAAGCGACACGGGTGGTTTATTGGCGTCAGAAGTCAGCCGACCAAGTATCGAGTCAAGTGAAGAGGCGGCCGGCGGCGGTGATGGCTGGTTTTGATGCCCAGTAAGGGCGTGCAGAAAATCGTCGGGGGAGGATGGGTTATTAGGCTTCATAATAGTATTATAAGCCGTAATTCGTGCTGTGTTAGTTCAAGTACCTACTTGCTAATGACCTGGCCGCTGCTGCCGTCTTCGCCCAATGTGACGCGGCCACCATTGTTATCAGATATAGTCGTCTCGTTTAGCGAGGCCTGTGGCGAGTTGGTGTCGACACTTTGCAGGTCACTAATAAGCTCGGAAATTGCTTCCGAGGGAGCAGGTGGGGGCGTCGGTGTCGTGCGCCTAGTTGGTCTAGGTGCCGTCTGCGGCCTCCGTGCGGCTCCAGCACGTCGATGTGTAGTATTAATACTCATAAGGACTATTATAGGAGGCGCTGTTTAAAATACTAGTGCTGTGACGGGTTGCCTCATCATCGCTACCTTCCTTGGTGTCCCACTGCGCAGACAGCTCGTCGATGATGTGCCTGAAAAGTTCAAGTTTACCCGCTTGAGCGCCACCAATTTTTTGCTAAAAGTTAAAAATTTAATGATTTTTTAATATTTAAGGATAATAGTAGGTAGTAGGTACATGCTATGAAAATCCTTATCATTGAAGACGAGCCCGCCATTGCCCAGGCCCTACGCCGCGGGCTACGTAAGACGTATCTCGTTGACACCGTGCGGACCGGTAACCAGGGCTTACAGAAGGCCAGCCTCAACGATTATGCCGCTATTATTTTAGACTTGGGTTTACCCGATATGCCGGGGCTGGTGGTGTGCGAACAGATGCGGGAGGACGGGGTAACGACACCAATCCTCATTTTAACGGGCGAATCTGGTGTTCAGCTTAAGGTTGCGCTACTTGATGCCGGAGCCGATGATTACCTAACTAAGCCATTTAGTCTGGAGGAGCTGAAGGCGCGCCTACGTGTCTTGGTGCGACGCAACGCGCATCAGCTGCGGTCTAGCCGCTTAACGGTGGGTGATCTGGTGCTGGACACGGTTACGCGGCGGATCGAGCGGGCTGGGCAGATAATTTACCTGCGGCGCAAGGAGTTTGATCTGCTGGAATACATGATGCATCACGCCGGTTCAGTAGTGACGCGCGCAACAATCGTTGATCACATTTGGGACCTTAACGATGGTTTATGGACAAACTCGGTAGATGTTCATATAAAATACCTACGAGATAAGATCGATCGGCCGTTCACTCAGATGACCCCAATGATCAAAACGGTACATGGAGTTGGCTACAAGTTGGAGACGTCTAACCCGGTAGCATCAATGACTAAGTGAGAGGAGGTGAGGTAGATGAGTGACTTATTGAAGCAGGTACTGACTGATACATCGGCACGTAATGGCGAAGACATACAGAGAGTAGCCGTCGAGGCAGCCAACGAATACTCGCCATGGTCGCCGTAGCCAAAAGGCTGTACCGTCGGACGAGGTGGGGTTCTCCGACCCTGCCTCGTCTGCACCTTAGCGAGCGAGACGTGGAGCCTGTCAATGCTGAGGATGTGCATCGGCGCACCTATATTCTCACGATACTCTTGCTGGGTTCGAGCGCGCTAGCATTGGCGGCGTTTGTTGATGCAATTATTAACCTACTGCTGACCTTCCCGCACTCGCACTACGACTCCCCGCTGATTTGCTTGGCCGTGCTCGGAGCGCTGGTGGGCTTGTACTATTTGGCGCGCCGAGGTTTTTACCAGATTGGGGCGTGGGCCTTCGTGGCGGTTATAACGCTGGCAGCGAGTTACGCCCTCTATCGCTGGAGTATTGATTTGCCCACGGGCGTGCTGCTTTACGCCCTGGTTATTACTATGACCGGCATACTGCTTGGCACTCGAACGGCGGCCGTTGTGGCTGTGGGCTTGATGGTACTGCTGGGTACGTTGGGCGGACTGCAGGCTGGCGGTGCCATCACGACGGACACTTCTTGGCTGCACCAACGCGTTGAGGCCGGCGACGCCCTAACCTTCAGCGTGATCCTCGGTATTATTACGCTCGTATCGTGGCTATCAAACCGCGAGATTGATCGTTCGCTGCAGCGAGCGAGACGGTCGGAGCAGGAATTGGCGGAGGAGCGGAACTCGCTTGAAGTTAAGGTGGTTGAGCGGACGCGCGCGCTGGAGCAATCGCAGCGGGAGCGGACACTCGAGGTGCAGCGCTTTGCTGAGTTTGGCCGCATTAGTGCGGGCCTGCTGCATGATTTGGCCAGTCCGCTAACTACGGCATCGCTAAACCTGAAAGAGCTCGAAGGTAGGCGCTCCTCGCCGTCCGTCCAGCAAGCCCTCCAAAGTGTGCATCAACTTGAGCGCTATGTCGGGTCGGCGCGACGCCAGCTACAGGGAGAGAGTGCGTTACAGGATTTTGGAGTGATTGACGAGCTCGAACAGGTGCTGAGTTTGCTGACGCATCATGCCCGGATGGTAGGCGTAAGCATTCAGCTCCAGTCGAAGGGCAAACCGCAGCTGTTCGGCGACCCCGTTAAGTTTAGCCAATTAGTCGCCAACTTGCTTGTAAATGCGATAGAGGCGTACGCCGATATAGTAAAGCCAAAGCGAACGGTTATCGTGGTTCGAGTGTCGCTCGAAGGTGGCAGCTTGAAGTTAGTGGTACAGGATTTTGGGAGCGGCATTAGTAAAGCGGCCATCCCTCAGCTGTTCGAGCCGTTTTATACGACCAAGCGTGGTGGTGAGGGTGGTCTCGGTATCGGGCTTGCCACCGTTAAGCAGATCGCTGAAAAGGATTTTGGTGGCACGGTGGATGTAAGCTGCGATGAGCGCAAGGGCACTTGTTTTACGGTTGTTTTGCACAGTTCGCCTAAGCGTAATGATGGTTAAAGCAATTGAGAGGGCGGTAGCCTATCTCCATAAGACGCAAAGTTCAGACGGGGGCTTCCTGGGGCTGGCGAGTGCGCATCCAGATGATTTTGCGGCAGCCCACCATCACCCCACCGTTTTCTTTAGCGCGCTTATACTAGAGTGCTTAGCTGATGTGCCTCAAGGCCAGTCTGTACGCGATAACCTGGCGCGGTTTCTGTTACGCCATAAAAGTGAAACCTGGTCGTGGAACTACTGGGTGCGTGGTGAGGTCGCCGCTAAGCTGCGGGCTTACCCAGACGACCTGGATGATACCGCCTGCGCTTTGGCAGCCTTGTACCACCATGACCCTCGGCTGGTTGATGGCGCGGTGCAGGCTCATTTAGCCAGTCAGCTTATTGCCGCAGAGGTAAAGCCGGGAGGGCCCTATCGCACCTGGTTGGTTGGCTCGACTGCGTCTGAGGTTTGGCGTGACGTTGATGTGGCTGTCAACGCTAATATTGGCTACTTGCTGTCGCTTTTAGGCGTGGAGCTGCCGGGGCTGGAGGGGTACATCACGGGGAGACTTGAGGGCGAAGGACTGGCCTCGACCTACTATGTGGGGACTGCCCCGACACTCTATTTTGTGGCGCGGTGGTATCGCGGGGTGGCTCGTAAGGAATTGAGTAGGCTCATTACGACGCAACTGGCGGCCAAGGAGCATTATACGAATTCGCTGATGCAAGCGATGCTAATAACCGCGGCGCTGCGAGTCGGTATTGAGCCAGGCCGGCTGCGGACGGCGGTGGAGCGATTAATCTCCTGTCAAGGTGATGAGGGCGGGTGGCCGGCGACGGCACTGTATTACGAGCCCCCGGTTGATGGGGCGCTTTATTACGCTGGTTCGTCTGCCCTGACTACGGCGTTTTGTCTTGAGGCGCTTGGGTCTTATAAAAGGTCGCTGGTAGTGGTGCGACAACCCGGACAGACCGATCAGATGAAGGTTATGGCCGGCGCTCTTGAGAGAAGTAACTTAATTAGCCATTACGAGCTCCGGCGTCGGTTTCGGACTCAGATACGGCAGTTGGCAGCCCATGACCACGATCGTCAGATTACGGCCATAGCTACGACAACTGCTCTGGCGCTTGGCGTCCAGCTGCCTGCTAGCACTTTGCTGAAACTTAATGTGGCTAGCTTGAGCGGCTGGGTGGCATACACCATTTATGACGATTTCCTTGACGGTGAGGGCCGACCATCGCTACTAGGGGCGGCTAATGTGGCACTGCGCCAGACGCTCCAAAGCTTCCTGTCGGCGCTGCCAAAAGACGCTTTATTCCAGCAAGCGGTGTCAACGGCTCTTGATAGGGTCGATGGCGCTAACACTTGGGAGGTGGTGCGCGCCAGGGCAAGCGTGCAGCGGGGCGTGGTTCGGATCAAGCGCTTACCAGATTACGGTGATTATGCACAGCTGGCTGAGCGCTCGTGGGGCCATACGCTTGCGGCTACCGGAGTAATGCGAGCGGCAGGATATCTGCCCGAAGGCCCCGAGATCATGCATTTGGAGGAGTTTTTCCGCCATTTCCTGATTGCTCGCCAGCTCAATGATGATGCCCACGACTGGGAAGAGGATTTGAGTCGCGGGCACCTTACTGCCGCAGTTACCTTATTGCTAAGGGTGGAGGGGATGCCTTGTATTATTGACCTAGCGAGTCAGCGCGAAGGGCTGCGCCTACGATTTTGGGAGGAAACCATTACGCTCATAACGAGTCTCATTAAGCATCACGCAATGTTGGCTCGGAGGGCGCTCGTCAAGTGTGTACCGCTGAGGCATACGGAGGAGTTTGAGCGTTTGATCGCCGCTTTGGAGCGCTCGGCTCAGCGGGCTCTGGTGGGCCGGGATGAGGCGCAGAAGTTCATTGCTACCTACAGGAGGCCGGTATTACAGAGCCAGTGTCTTTTATGACACCCTGGGTTTTAATCGTCTCCAGAGCCAGCGCGGACGCTTTACTACTAGTGATCCAACGAGAAGAATAGCTGTAGTAACGAGCAGCCATCCCACCCAACTCCCTGTCGCAACGTAGCGCAGTCGTACTACTGTTTTCGGATTCTGATGGCCATAGGTTAGGCGCATGCGCACGCGGTAGATATTTGGTAACCATCCGGCGTGAAGGGTGGTTGGCATAGTCAGCGTGGTGTGGTGGCTGGGCGCAAGAGCCGCTCCCAGGTTGATCGCTGTAGTCCGTTCAGGACCAGCGAAGGCGCGTACTTGGAGCTGGCCGCTAGGCGTAAGGAGGCTGTTGCCGGTATTGGTGAGGCTGGCTGCAAAGAGGAGCGGGCCTGGGCGGGCCACGTGTCGTAGCTGGCCGACTTGGAGCCCGGGGTGTTCTTGGCCAGGGACGGTCTCATAGATACGTACACCTAGGCGAGAGATTATTTGTACCCTGAGTCCGCTGCGATAACCCAGACTTGCCCGGAGAGGTTGCATGATGATACCCCCATAGTGGGGCCCCACGCTGGTGGTACGCGGCACGTTAAAGCGGAAGCTCACCTTGGCGGATGAGTGGGCAGCGACGTTGATGCGGGAGGTACTTAGCTTCACCCAACCGCCAGCGTCGTGGGGGTGACTGCCCAACGGCTGCATGCCAAACCCGTTATCTCCATTAGGCGAGGCATCTACGGGGTATAGTAGCGCCTCAATCGGCTGGGTCGAGCGGTTATCGACGATTATGGCATCGTCGCGTTCTTGACCGGGAGCTAGGTGATAGGTGAACCACGGCGGTGAACCTTGGGTGAGGGCGGCAGGGTAAAGACCCACCCCGTCCGCCTGCACCGCATAGGTTGGCGGTGCGCCAGCAAGCGTTGCTGGGAGAACCGATAGGACCAGCCAGCGCCACATTTAGTCCAGGGTCTCGGTGATGGTGGCAGTATAGGTACCGGCACGGGTTGAGGCGGGGATACCAAGAGACAGGCTCGGGGTGTTGGTATACCAGCCCAGCCCGCTTCCAAATGCAGCGCTCATCAGCGTGGCACTATCGGTAGAGTCGGTAAAAGTGTGCGCCGTGCCGGCCGAGACACCCATGTAGGCGCCCACCATTGCATTGATGGCTGAGGGGGTAATGGTTAGCTGGTTGGCAGGTATTGTGTTGGCGTTGATGGCCCACTGGTCGCCAGCGGTGTAGGAAGTATCGTGAAAATTCACCATTACACCTTGGATGCCCAGCGGTACATCTCCGCTCGTAACAGCAGTAGGACCTTGGTCGGCTAGACCGCTAACCGCAAACATGGCACTTCCGTCTGAGCCACTATGGGTAATGGTAATAATATAGGCGCCGTTACCGGAACCGCTGTACGTTCCGCTCGAGGTAAGCGTTCCGTCGCTACCTCGGACCTGGATCGGCTGATCTACTTTAGTAAAGCTGCTTGCAGTAGCGGTGAGTGACCAGCCCGCGCCTGTGCCGCGGCTATCCGTAACATTAACGGTACCAAGGGAGCCGGATGAGGCTTGGTCGTGGACCGCATCGGCGTTTAGGCTGCTCATGGTGGCGTGTAAGGGTGCGGTTAGAGTTAGTAGACCAGGGTTGATAGTCTGGTCTACGTTGGTGTTAGCGGCGTGGCAGGTAGCGGCGGAAGCCAGCAGGCATATTAGCACTAAGGCCTTGCTCGGTCGTTTGTATTGCAAATGTTTCACGTAATTACTCCTTTATGGTAATTACTGTAGCGACTGCACATTAAATCCGGATTAACGGAGTATTACCAAACGATTAAACTTTTCTTCGGCGTGACTTTTCCGCTCACCGCTGCTACAATTCGCAGTTATGAAAGCCGAAATCACCAAGCGCACCGATACTTCCGTAACCCTTCATATCGCCGTCACGCCGGATGAGCTAGCGCATGCCCTAGAGCATGCTTACGCCAAATATCGTCCGCAGGTTAAGGTGGCGGGCTTCCGGCCTGGCAAAGCTCCGGATAACATTGTGGCGCGCGAGGTTGGCGATGGGACGATCCAAAGCGAGACGCTCGAGCATGCGGTAAATCATGCCTATTCTGCGGCGCTGCAGCAAGAGAAGCTGGCTGTGATCGCCCAGCCGGACGTGCAGGTGAAAAAGTTTGTACCCTATAGCGAGCTGGAGTTTGAGGCAACGGTAGAAATTGTGCCGCCGGTCAAGCTCACCGACTACAAAAAGATTAAGAAGGCGATGCCCCCCACCAAAATCGAAGACAAGCAGGTTGACGAGATGGTCGAGGATCTGCGCCGTCGTGTAGCTAAACGAATCCCGGCGTTGCGCGCGGCCGAGATGGGTGATGAAATCAAGTTTGATTTTGAGGGTAAGCAGGACGGCAAAGCGGTTGAGGGCGCGGCCGGCAAGAACTATACGCTTAAACTCGGCTCGGGTCAGTTCATCCCCGGTTTTGAGGATGAGATGGTTGGCATGAAGGTGGGCGATGAAAAAACCTTTACCGTCACTTTCCCCAAGGATTATCACGAAAAAAGCCTGAGCGGTCGACCGGTGGCATTTAGCGTTAAAGTGCACGAGGTAACGCAGCTAGAGCTGCCCGAAGTCACCGATGCGTTTGCTAGTGAGGTCGGGCCATTTAAGACCGTTAAGGAGCTACGCGCCGATATAGCTGACCAGCTTAAAGCCGAAGCCGAGACCGTGGCCAAACGTACTTACGAGAATGAGTTGCTCGAGGACATTATTAAAAAGAGCGATATGAAGGTGCCCGACCGATTGGTCGCCCAGCAAACCGAGCGACTCAAGAGTGAAATGAGCCAGCGCCTTGCGGGCAGTGGGCTGACGGTGGAGCAGTATTTGCAGGCGCAAAACCAAACCCAAGAGCAGCTGGAAAGCGAGCTCAAGCCGGAGGCGGAGCGGCGTGTGAAGCTGGGCTTGGTGCTCAGTGAGGTCGCCAAGGCCGAAAGCTTGGTGGTCGGCGCCGATGAAATCGAGAATGAGATTGCGCAGTTGCGTGTGCAGTACACCGACCCGGTGATGCAAAAGGAGCTGGGTGGTGATCAAATCAAGGAAGATGTCTATAACCACTTGATGGCCCAAAAGGTGATTAACCAGCTCGTGACCTACGCCCAAGCCACTTAGCACTCTAGACATGAGACTGCCAATTGTCCTATAATGGCTACATGAGCAAGGAACCGATAATGAATCCTCGAAGCCAAATTTTGATCCCAACCGTGCTGGAGAAAACTGCTAACGGTGAGCGCGCCTACGATATTTACTCGCGCCTGCTTAAGGAGCGGATTCTGTTTATCGGCACTCCTATTGATGACAACGTTGCTAATCTGACGATTGCCCAGCTCCTGTTTTTGCAGAGCGAAGACCCCAAGAAAGATATTCAGATGTACATTAACTCGCCCGGGGGCAGCGTGAGTGCCGGTTTGGCAATTTACGACACCATGCGCCACGTGAAGCCGGATATTTCGACCATCGTCATGGGGCTAGCGGCCTCGTTTGGGGCGGTCTTAAGCACGGCTGGCGCCAAAGGCAAACGCTTTGCGCTGCCGAACGCTCAGATTATGATCCACCAGCCGTGGAGCGAGGGCGTGGGCGGTCAGGCTAGCGACATTGATATTCGGGCTCGCGAGATCTTAAAAACTCGTGATCAGCTGAATAAGATTCTGGCCGATCACTCCGGCCAGAGTGTTGAGCAGATCGCTAAAGACACCGACCGCGACCGCTACATGAGTGCCAAAGAGGCCAAAGCATATGGGCTCATCGACGGGATTATCACGTAGCGCGGCAGAGCTGTCTAAAAAGTGTTGACATAGCTGACGTATTGCCGCAAAATAAGATGTAAGAGGAAGCTTAGATCAAGTAGGACGAGCCTGCTGATTTTTTTGCGTGTAAGGCTTCTGTGCCTCTTTTCGCCCGGGCGCACAAGTCTTAGAAGCATCACCAAAGCCAGCATTGATTTAGATATAGCCTCTTGATTATTGGGTTTGTCACGCAAGCCTAACTGCACCATTTAATAATCAAGAAGGAGAAGCCCTTGGCCACTGCCACCAACCGCCGACTATTTGAAAATACTAATGAAATTTTAACGCTCCCGAACCTCATTCGTAACCAAATCCACTCCTTTGAATGGTTTACGAGCGAGGGGCTAAACGAGCTTTTAAATGCTATTAATCCGATCGAGGATTTTACTGGTAAGAACCTGGCGCTGTATTTCCGCGGCTTTCATTATGAGGAGCCAAAGTTTGATGAGGCGACCGCCAAGGCCAAAAATGCTACCTACGAGGTTCCGTTAAAGGCCAAGGTGGAGCTAGTGAATAAGGAGACCGGTGAGGTCAAAAGCCAGGAGATCTTCTTAGGAGATTACCCGTGGATGACCGAGCGCGGCACCTTTGTGATTAACGGGGTCGAGCGCGTGGTGGTGAGCCAGCTGGTACGCTCCCCGGGTGTGTTTTTTACCGCCGAAAACACCGGCACGAGCTTGCTGTTCGGGGCCAAGGTCATTCCTGACCGCGGAGCCTGGCTAGAGTTTGATACCGCCGCCAACGGCACTATTAGCGTCAAAATTGACCGCAAGCGCAAGCTGCCGGTAACGACCTTGCTGCGCGCTTTTGGCTACGCCGAAGATAAAGAGATTGAGGCGTTGTTTAAGGACGTCGATACGGGCGAGCTGAAATTTATTAAAGAAACCTTAGATAAAGACGCTACCAGCCAAATGAGCGACGCGCTCATGGAGGTATATCGCCGCATTCGCCCTGGTGACCTTGCGACCGTTGAAAACTCCAAAAGCTTGATCGAAGGTATGTTTTTTGACCCCAAGCGCTACGACTTTTCGAAGGTTGGCCGCTACAAGCTGAACAAGCGCCTGAACCTGGACGTACCCAACACCTATGAAAACCGGATTTTCCGCCGTGAGGACTTGGTGGCGATCATTAAAGAGATCATTCGTCAGAACAACGACCCCGCAGCGCAGCCGGAGGACATCGACAACCTGGCCAACCGCCGTTTGCGGATGGTCGGTGAGTTGATTCAGCAGAAGTTCCGCGTCGGTTTGCTGCGCATGGAGCGCAACGTTAAGGACCGCATGAGTGTCTACGACCGCGACACCGTTACGCCGGGTCAGCTCATTAACGTGCGGCCGGTGGTGGCGAGCGTTAAAGAGTTTTTTGCGAGCTCCCAGATGAGTCAGTTCATGGACCAGACCAACCCGCTGGCCGAGATTGCCCACAAGCGACGTATCACCGCCATGGGTGCCGGTGGTTTAAGCCGCGAGCGGGCCGGGTTTGAGGTGCGCGACGTGCACCGTAGCCACTACGGCCGCCTGTGCCCGATTGAAACTCCGGAGGGGCCAAACATTGGTTTGGTCTCAAACCTATCCACTTATGCCCAGGTGAACGAGTATGGCTTTATCGAAACGCCGTACCGCCGGGTTATCAATAAAATAGCGCCGGCCGAGGCGGGTGGGCACATTGCGCGTACGACCATTAAGGACGCCAAGGGTGAGGCGATCGTTAAGCCGGGAGATAAAATCACCGAGGCGGCGGCCAAAAAGCTGGCCAAGCTGAACCTTGAGACGATTCCCGTGAAAGCTAAGGTAACCGAAGAGATTATTTACATGGATGCCGCCGATGAGGCCGAAGAGGTTATTACCGAAGCCGCCACCCGTATTGGCGATGATGGTTACTTCGTGAATCCCCGTGTATCGGTGCGACGCGCCGGCGACGCCGAGGAAGAGGATGCCAACAACGTTGAGTACATGGATGTATCGAGCCGCCAGATCGCTTCGGTGAGTGCGGCCTTGATTCCATTTATTGAGCACGACGACCCTAAGCGTGCGCTGATGGGTTCAAACATGCAGAAGCAAGCCGTTGCATTGGTGAAGCCCCAGGCTCCGATTGTCGGAACCGGGATGGAGTCGGTGGTGGCGCGCGACTCGGCCCAGGTGATTATTGCTGAAGCGAACGGGACGGTTACGGCCGCCAGCGCCAGCCAAATTACGGTGGCTTATGATAAAAAAGACGCTAAAACCTACAACCTGCTGAACTTTGTGCGAAGTAACGATGGTGCGAGTATCCACCAAAAGGCGATCGTGCAGAGCGGCCAGAAGGTGAAGCGCGGCGACATCTTGGCCGACGGTATGTCAACCGAGAACGGAGAGCTGGCCTTGGGCCAAAACGTGCTGGTAGCGTTCATGAGCTGGGGTGGTTACAACTTTGAGGATGCGATCATTCTCAGCCAGCGTATGGTGCGCGACGACCGCTATAGCTCAATTCACATTGAGACGCACCAAATTGATGTTCGCGACACCAAGTTGGGGCCAGAAGTGGTTACTCGCGATATCCCGAACGTCAGCGAGGACAGCTTAAAGGACCTGGATGAGGGCGGCATCGTGCGCATTGGTGCCGAGGTGACCGCCGGTGATATTCTGGTCGGTAAGATTACGCCGAAGGGTGAGCAGGAGCTTTCCAGTGAAGAGAAGCTGCTCCGGGCGATCTTTGGCGAGAAGGCCCGCGATGTTAAGGACACGAGCCTGCGTATGCCAAACGGCGAGCGCGGAAAAGTGGTCGGCGTGAAGATCTTCAGCCGCGAGAGTGGCGACGAGCTGCCAGCCGGCGTAATTGAACAGTACTACGTCAGCGTTGCCCAGATGCGTAAGATTAGCGTCGGCGATAAAATGGCCGGTCGCCACGGCAACAAGGGCGTTATCGCCCGGATCTTGCCGGTAGAGGACATGCCCTACATGGAGGACGGTACTCCCGTCGATATGATTTTGAACCCGCTCGGCGTTGGTGCCCGTATGAACCTGGGCCAGGTCTTTGAAACCCACCTAGGGTGGGCCGCCGCCGCTCTTGGTTACACCGTAGCCAGCCCGGTTTTTGATGGTGTAACCATCGAGCAGATTAAGGCCGAACTGAAGAAGGCCGGTCTTCCCGAAGACGGCAAGGCGCAGCTGCACGACGGCCGCACTGGTGAGGCGTTCCAGGAGCGTACCACCGTCGGTATGAAGTACATGCTGAAGCTTAACCACATGGTTGATGACAAGATTCACGCTCGCTCGACCGGACCATACGCTATGGTTACGCAGCAGCCACTGGGAGGCAAAGCGCAGCGCGGTGGTCAGCGGTTTGGCGAGATGGAGGTCTGGGCACTGGAGGCGTATGGCGCGTCCAACACCTTGCAGGAAATCCTGACCATTAAGTCTGACGACGTGGTTGGCCGATCGAAAGCCTATGAAGCGATCATTAAAGGTGAAGAGATCCGCGGACCGCGTATTCCGGAATCCTTTAACGTGCTCGTGAAAGAGCTGCAGAGCTTAACTCTTGGTGTTGAGTTGGTGCGCAGCCAAGAGTCGGAGATTGATGCCGAAGACGTTCTGAGCAATCAGACCGACGCCGAGGTTGATGATCTTGGATCAGATAAGTTAATTGTTGGTGATGTAGCGGTAGCGGACATGCCACTCGTAGATTTGGCCGGTGGCCAAGAGGATCAGCTGCAAGCCGAGGCCGAAGCCGCTGACGCCGAAACACCCGTAACGATGGATCAGGAGGCGTAATGGAAAACAATATGGTAGATCAAACAGCAAGTGAGTTTAGCGCCGTCCGCTTAAGTTTAGCGAGCCCGCAGCAGATTTTAGATTGGTCACACGGTGAGGTAACCAAACCGGAAACCATCAACTATCGTACCCAAAAGCCGGAAAAGGATGGCCTGTTCTGTGAGCGCATTTTTGGTCCCACCAAAGACTGGGAGTGCTACTGCGGTAAGTACAAGCGCATTCGCTATAAGGACGTGGTGTGCGACAAGTGTGGCGTGCGCGTGACGCGCAGTATTGTGCGACGTGAGCGCATGGGCCACATCAGCCTGGCCGTTCCCGTCACGCACATTTGGTTTTTGCGCGGCACGCCTTCTAGTATTGGCTTGGTGATGAACATGAGTATCCGTGACCTTGAGCGTGTGGTCTACTTCGCGAACTACGTGGTTACCGAAGTAAATGACGATGAGCGCAAAACCGCCCTGGCCGAGCTGGAGCAAGACTACAAGACGCGCCGCGAGACCGCGGTAAAGGAACACGAGGAGAAGGCCGCCGCGCCTGATGCCAACGTCAAGGAAATTGCCGAGGCCCAGAGCCGTGAGCTCAGCGACCTTGAGGTGACCTATGAGAACGCCAAGACCGAGATTAGTGGACTGGCTCGCCTGACCTTGCTTTCGGAATCAAAGTACCGCGACCTCAACATGAAGTTCGGTAACGTGTTTAAGGCCGAAATCGGAGCCGAGGCTATTTACAACCTTCTGGCCGAGATCGACGTGGATGCGTTGGTGGCGCAGCTTACCAAAGAGGCCGATGAGGCCGCCGGACAGAAAAAGAAGAAAATCCTGAAGCGCCTCAAGACTCTTGAGGGCATGAAGAGCGCCGGTATCCGTCCGGAGTGGATGGTGGTAAAAGAGCTGCCGGTCATTCCGCCAGACCTGCGCCCAATGGTGCAGTTAGCGGGTGGACGCTTTGCGGCCTCCGACCTCAACGACCTGTATCGCCGCGTCATCAACCGCAACAACCGGTTGAAGCGCTTGATCGAGCTGGACGCTCCGGAAGTCATTCGCCGTAACGAAAAACGGATGCTCCAAGAGGCGGTTGATGCGTTAATCGATAACAACGCTCGCCGTGAGCGCGCCGTATCGAGCACCGGTACGCGCCGTAAACTTAAAAGTATTAGCGATATGCTGAAGGGGAAGCAGGGGCGTTTTCGCCAGAACTTGCTTGGTAAGCGCGTCGACTACTCCGGCCGTAGCGTGATCGTATCCGGCCCTACCCTAAAGCTCAATCAGTGTGGCTTGCCGAAGATGATGGCGCTGGAGCTGTTCAAGCCCTTTGTGATGGCGCGCCTAATAGATGAGGGCCACGCCCACAACGTCAAGAGCGCCAGTCGCATGATCGAACGAGCACACACCGAGGTGTGGGACGCATTGGAAGAGATCATTAAAGATAAACACGTGTTGCTCAACCGAGCTCCTACGCTGCACCGTTTGGGTATTCAGGCTTTTCAGCCGACCCTGATCGAGGGTAAGGCCATCCAGCTCCACCCGTTGGTATGTAGCGCCTTTAACGCCGACTTTGATGGCGACCAGATGGCCGTCCACGTGCCGCTCGGCGCGGCCGCTCAGAAAGAAGCTAAAGAGATCATGCTGAGCTCGCGCAACCTGCTCAAGCCGGCTGACGGCTCAGCGGTGGTAAACCCCAGCCAAGATATGGTGTTGGGCTGCTACTACCTCACCTATGACAAGTTCCCCGGTGAAGAGGCTGCCAAAAACTATGGTGACGCCAACGAGGCGATCATGGCTCAGGAATCCGGCGCCATTAAGCTCCAGACCAAGATCAGCATTTCGGTGGAGGGTGAGCGCATTGTCACGACCACCGGCCGCATCCTCTTTAATGAGGTGCTGCCGGCGGAGCTTGGCTTCCGTAACGAGACCATGACCAAAAAGAAGCTCCAGAACCTGGTCGCCGAGGCGTTCGTGTTGTGCGGCGGCGATGCCACCGCTAAGTTTGTGGATGACATTAAGGATCTCGGGTTCCGCTACGCCACGCTTTCCGGCCTATCTGTCGGTGTAGATGACTTCGTGGTGCCATCTGATAAAGAGGAGCTGGTTGCAGAAGGCGAGCAGAACGTAGTTGAAATCAGCCAGCAGTTCGATATGGGCTTGATTACCGAAGACGAGCGCTATCGCCGAACCATTGAGGCTTGGCAGAAAACCAACGATAAGATTAAGGCTGAGCTCGAGGTTGTTTTAGCCGACAGCCAGGCCACTATTGGCCTGTTTGTCGATTCCGGTGCCCGTGGTGACTTTAGCCAGGTAAACCAGATTTCCGGCATGCTTGGGTTGGTGAACAACCCAACCGGCCGCTTGATTGAGCTGCCAATCCGTTCTAACTACAAAGAAGGCTTCTCGATGCTTGAGTACTTTAACGCCACCCACGGTGCCCGTAAGGGTCTGACCGACACGGCGCTGAAGACGGCCGAATCGGGCTATCTGACCCGTCGTCTGGTAGATGTGGCGCAGGACGTGGTCGTAACCACCGAGGACTGCCATGACACCGAGGGAAGCATTGTGAACCGAGGCGAGTCTGAGGCGATGGGCGAGAACTTCGTAGCTCGTATTGCGGGACGCGTAGCAGCCCAGGCCATCAAGGTTGATAAGAAAACGGTTGTAAAGGCAGGTGAGTTAATTACCGATGCGGCCGCCACTACGATTGGCGAGAGCGAGATTGAGGACGTTCGCTTGCGGAGTGTGCTTTCCTGCCGCACCCAGTGGGGTGTCTGCCAGAAGTGCTACGGTCTCGACCTTGCACGTGGCACGCTGGTGAAGCTGGGCGAGCCGGTGGGCGTTATCGCGGCCCAGAGTATTGGTGAGCCGGGCACGCAGCTGACCATGCGTACCTTCCACAAAGGTGTCGCCGCAACCGGCGCCGACATCACCCAAGGTTTGCCGCGGGTTGAGGAAATCTTTGAGGCGCGTAATCCGAAGGGCCAGGCTGTTTTGGCTGAGCTCGACGGTATCGTGGATGTTAAGGAGAGTACCGGTAAATCAACGGTACGCGTAACTCCCGCGAACGTAAAGGTGACCGAGTTTGAGCTTGGCACCCGCATCGCTGAGGTAAAGACCGGCGACAAGGTTATGGTGGGCGACATCCTGGCCGCCGACGGCTCCGGCAAGAAGGCCATTAAGGCCAAAATTGAAGGTACCGTCGAGGTGCTGAAGGATAAGATCCTGCTGACCCACGCCGGCGGCGCACATAAGGACCACGTCATCCCGATGTATCAGGATATCGAGGTCAGCAGTGGCGATTTGGTGGTACGTGGCCAGCGCCTAACAGAGGGCTCGATTAACCTGCAGGACATGCTGACGCTCCGCGGTGAGCGAGCGGTCCAGCGCTACATTGTGGCTGAGGTGCAGTCTATTTACGCTTCGCAGGGCCAGACGATTGCTGATAAGCACATCGAGATCATGATTCGCCAGATGTTCAGTCGAGTGCAGATCGAGGAGCCGGGCGACAGTCTGTTTGTGACCGGCGACATCGTTTCGAAGATGGCGGTGATTGAAGAGAACGAAGAGCTCGCGGCCGCGAAAAAGAAGCCGGCCACCTATGAGCAGCTGCTCCTGCCGATTACCAAGATCTCGCTTTCCA
>JASLFZ010000006.1 GCA_030150485.1 Candidatus Saccharimonadales bacterium
CATACCTAAATGCCGGCCTGCCGCCGGGGCCGATCGCTAACCCCGGGCTAAGCGCGCTGGAGGCGGTGGCCCATCCAGCGAACACCGATTATTTGTACTTTATTGCCGATAAAAACGGGGTGGTGCACTACGCTGAGACCGCTCAGCAGCATGAGGCTAATGTTCAGGAATATCTCGGCGGTCAGTAGCCATAAGCATTATTTATGGTATAACTTGGGTTGACAGCTTTGACTACGCCCTGATAGTATACGCAACGTATATTAATAAGCACAAGCGTATTTGCGTTTCGGCGATTAATATGGACTTAAACATTCCCGCAGCAGTAGTTGCATATTTTTAACGCGGGGTGGAGAACACTATTAGTAGAGAAGCCAGCAGTTCGCTGCCATCCGTTGGATTCGGCATTCGGAACTCTCGATCCACTTCAAAACTAAAACTTCCGAGCGTTACGACGCTTCCACAATCTGAAAAAATACTTGAACCGGCACCTCTAACTTCGGTTGGTCGAACCGTCTTCACTGCACGGCAGCTCATGGCTACTATCGCCGGAGCGCCACGATTGGTGCGTCACGCCAGCGTTGTAATGCTGGTGGCCGGTGTGGTGCTGGCCGGTTCTACCGGGCATACCAGCCAGTTAAGTCCAGTGGCCGATCAAACGGGCGATGGCTCCATTTTGGACCAGTCGGCCGAGGCCAACGTGGCGGCCCAGGTGGCTCAGCAGACGAACCTCCTTATTACACCCCAGGTTGATTCAACCGCCAAGACACTGAGTAGCCAGGTAAGCCTCCCCACGGTGGGCGAGGGTACTTTGGCGTCGCAGGAGGAGGTAAACACCAGCGGCGCTACCACCCGCGGCATCACTACCTATGCGGTGCAGCCGGGAGACACGCTTGCGAGTATCGCTACCGAGTTTGACGTTACCAGCGACACTATTATGTGGGCCAACAACCTGACCGAGAGCAGCGCCCTGAGCCCCGGTCAGACGCTCACCATTTTGCCGGTTTCGGGCGTGCAGTATACGGTGCAGGCGGGCGATACGGCAGCTTCGGTGGCGTCGCACTTCCAGGCGAATGCCGACCAAATTCTAGCCTTTAACAACGACCAGGCCGGCGGCTTGCAGCCAGGACAGGCCATTGTGGTGCCTAACGGCGTACTGGCCCAGGCGGCTCCGTCGGCGGCCCCAGCTGCTGCTCCGGCAGCCAGTTCGTCTGTCATCGATTCCCCTATTAGAGTGGTAGCTGGTGGCGGTAGCAGCTACGCTTTTGGCTACTGCACTTGGTATGTGGCCACGAGACGGGCGATTCCGAGTGGCTGGGGCAACGCCAACCAGTGGTACAGCAGCGCTCAAATGAGCGGCTACAGCGTGGGCTTGGTGCCACGGGTGGGCGCAATCGCCTGGACCGGCGCCGGTTACTACGGCCACGTGGCGTACGTCGAGGCTGTGAACGGCAGCAACGTGACCGTCAGCGAGATGAACTGGAACGGCGGTTGGGACCGCGTCGATTTCCGCACCACCTCGGCCAGCAGCTTCCGGTACATTTATTAACCGTACTTTTAACCGATTTTTACAAGAATGCCGCTTCCCCAGCGGCTTTTTTGTATACTACCAGTATGTTTGCCGATAAAGTTGAGATAAAAGTACGGGCTGGCCGCGGTGGCGATGGCCGCTTGGGCTTCCGTCATGAGAAGTATCGTGCGCGTGGCGGCCCCGATGGCGGCGATGGCGGCCGCGGCGGCAGCGTGATTCTGCGGGTTACCCATAACCTGAATACGCTGGCGGCCTTTCGACGCGGCGGACGGATTGCCGCCGAAGCGGGGGAGGCCGGAGGTGGCGACCGGCGGCATGGTAAAAATGGCGAGGATAAGATTGTAACCGTACCCGAGGGCACCCAGGTGTTTGAGGATGGCATGCTGGTGGCAGACTTAGTGGCCGATGGCCAGGAAGCGGTTATTGCGAAGGGCGGGCGCGGTGGCTTCGGTAACGCGCACTTTACCTCGTCGGTGCGGCAGGCGCCTCGAGCCATTGAGCTTGGCGAACCGGGGGAGGAGCGCACGCTTACGCTGGAACTCAAGCTGGTCGCCGATGTGGGCCTGGTGGGCCTTCCCAACGCCGGCAAATCAACGTTGCTCTCGGTTATTTCCAACGCCAAGCCGGAGATCGGCGATTATCCCTTCACCACCTTGACGCCTAACCTTGGGGTGGTGGATTTCGAAAGCAGTGGCTTCTTGGTGGCTGACATCCCGGGCTTAATTGAAGGCGCCAGTATCGGCAAAGGGCTGGGGGATGAGTTTTTGCGCCACATCGAGCGCACCGCCGTGCTCATTCACCTTATCGACGCTTACTCCGACGACGTAGCGCGGGACTACCAGCTCATTTATAACGAGCTGGCTCAATACTCAGAGGCACTTCTATCCAAGCCGCAGCTGGTAGCGCTAACCAAAACCGAGGGGATGGACCCGACCGAGCTCAAGGCCAAAACCACCGCTCTCAAGCAGGCCATTGGTAAAAAGGCCAAGGTATACGCTATCTCGGCGGCGGCTCACCAGGGCATTGATAAGCTGCTGCACGATGTGATTCCGCCCGTCGAGGCGGCGCGGGTAGAGCGGGCGGCCGAGGTTGCGGTGGCCGCGATCCCGGTGATTGATGAGGCCTCCCAGCCCGAGCTGTGGCACATCGAAAAGGAGGGCAACGTGTACGTAATCCACGGCGAAAAGCTGGAGGGCTTTGCGCGCCGCACCGATTGGAGCAACGACGCCTCGGTAGATCGCCTGCGCGATATTTTGCGCAAAGAGGGTGTAGCCAAGCAGTTGACGCGCCAAGGCATCGCCGAGGGCGAGCTCCTACGCATTGGCGAAAAAGAGCTCCCCTGGTTCGAATAACGGTTTAATCCTCATTTAATAACTGCTTGCTACCGTAGGTATATAACGGGAGCAAAGTATGTATCCAGAGTGGATTCAAGAGCAGTTAGACGCGCTGGCGGCGGCCACGAAGCGCCAATCGCCGGCGCCCCACGACGAGTGGCTGGTGGTGCATCTGGCCGCGGTGGAGGCGCGGATTCTCAACACTATTACCACCGGCATGGCGCGGATTGAGGCCAAGCTCGATCGACTGCTGAAATACTGCGAGGAGGGCTAGCTCGGTGGCTTTGCGGCGCTAAATACCGTACAATATTTTGGTCGCGGGGATATAGCTCAGCTGATAGAGCGCTGCATTCGCATTGCAGAGGTCGGGGGTTTGAATCCCCCTATCTCCACCAGGAATCATTTTTGGCTTTGTAGAGCCAAGTACCGAACAAAGACCGAACACAAATCTGTTGCCAACTCCTGGTTTTCCAGGGAAAACGGGAGTTGAGTCTCCTTAACTCTCCAGCGCTTATGCTTGTTCTGTCTCTCGCACAAGCGGCAGTCTTGCGGCTCTGACTCCAGTCTGATTCAGAGATCCTGGCTGCCTTGAGATACGCTTCTTGACTAACGAGAGCGCTCTCTGGTTCGGGCAGCGTCTCTCGCCTTAGCCTTTTCTTGGAGTCTGGCTAGCCGCTCAGTGAACTCTGGAAAGTCGTGGCCATATGCCTGCTTCATTTCACGCAGATCATTCTGCAAACTCGATTGAGCTCGAAACTGGTTGATGGTGTTCAGTACACCGGAGTAGCCGCGGGTCGTTTGATCGACTAGGTAGTATTCTTCAAGGTCGTAGGCATATAGGTGGTCTTCGCTATCACCCTGCAGGCGACCATACATTAGATTTCCCAGGCGGAGATCGGCCAAGAATGGGACGACCTTATCGTCAACGACATCTTCGTAATAACGTAGGAGGCAGTTGAATGCGTTGGCGGTCACACTCTCGGGGATCTGCTCAAGCTGATACTCCGGATGCTCCTTCCCTTCTAGGTGCTCATACGCGAAGTATTTTCCGTGAACTCGATTGGAGGCAGTATATGCACGGCCTTCATGAGCGTCTACAGGCTCATAGGCCACAACAATACCGGGAGAGCTTATGCCGTAGTGCCTATGGAGAAATTCTACGGACTGCCTGAAGGCCGCATATTGTCTGCTCATCCTTTCTTCCTCAGTAGCTCGCTCTTGCTCGCCTCGAAAGTAATACGGTCTATCTAAGCGGACAATTAGCTCAGGATCTTCGCGTAGCTGTAGTATCTTCAGCGGTTGAGTGGTATTTAGTTCGACGAAGGTCGCTGGATCAAGAGAGTCGCCGTATAATCGGTGCTCACTTTCTGGCTCCGTAAAATCATCAAGTGGGCCCCTGTGAGGACTTGAATCTTCTCGTGGCTCGGAGCGCTCAGTCATACCAATATTATACCTTTACTTTTGACTCTGTCCGTAGCGGTTTAGCGTCCGTATTGAACAGCACGTCGCACAATCGGCGGTACACAGTGTGAGTCTGGGTTACATATGCACGATCTGCACAGAGGTATTGGTGCTCTCAATTAGTATCGGCAGCCAGAAGGATTTCAGTCTATAAGGAGCTCAAATCCAGCGCTTACCCAGCGCTCCCCGCAAAGCTTCGACCCTAGCTTGACGGTTTCATCTTGGTTCCTGCGGTTCTACCAATTAGTTTTATTAGCTTAGGCCCGCTTACTGGGTTTGTTATTATATTTACATGCTGCGTTCTGTCCCATTCCTGTTATTTGACGGCAACTGCGCCGAAGCCATGAACTTTTATCACGAATGTCTTGGCGGCGAATTGACGGTCACTAAGCTTGGTGACTCTTCAATGAAAAATATGTTGCCACCTGATAAGCACGACAGGATTATCAATGCCCATTTAAAAAGCGGCGATCTTGAAATATCTGCCACCGATTGGATGGCCGCTCCCGAATATGAACCCATACATGGAGATACGTTCGCCATATTCGTATTGGGCTCAGGATATGATGAGCTGAAGGTGATATTTGACAAACTTTCCAGGGGAGCAGAGGCGGATAGATTCCAAGAGCTTCACGATTTGCCTATTGGTACGTATGGCCAGTTTTTTGATAAATACGGCATCCAGTGGATTTTTAAAGGCGACCAGTCTACCGAAACTATTCCTCATACTGCATAAGCTCTAACGATCTCGTCTTGGTTCCTGCGGACGAATCATCGACTTATTTAGATATTTATTGTATAATTTGGCAGTTCATACACGTAAAAGTTTTTGGAAGCTTTTTTGAAGACCATAGTAGACAGGCAAGAGCGCGGGCATTTTACAGAATCGCGAAAACCACGAAACCTGCACGTTGCGATACCAGCGGATCCGAAGGGGAGGTCATGAATAGAAGATCGTTTAGCGGCTTGGACGCACTAGTCGTCATCATGCTCATCGCACTCGCGGGCTGGACGATAGGCCAGGCTTACGCCCCAGGACACACCATCGCTCTACCCCTCATCGTGCTTGCCATCATTTACCGCGTGATCAAAAGAATCCTGTTTGGCGACTAGATCTAGTCCCAGTAACTCAAATCATAGCCCTCAAGCAGTCCGGAAAGGCCCTCTGTTTGAGGGTCTTTCCATTTTTAGCCTAGTTTTGCCCCCACCCATTGGTATTTAGGCTGTACACTTTACATATGAAGCTCCTACTGGTAAACAACGAAACGCGGCATCTGCGCGCGCTGAAGTCAATTTGTGAGCAGCATAACGCGGTGGATGTCACAGAGGTTGAAAGGCTACGCGAGTCTCAGCCCGAGCACTATGATGCAGTAATTCTATCAGGAAGTTATCGACATTCGGTGCTTTACCCCGCGAGTTATTTTGAGTCGGAGATCGAGTTTATCCGCACTACCGATAAGCCCGTTTTGGGCGTGTGCCTCGGTTTTGAGCTGATTGCCCATGCGTTTGGCTGCGAGCTGAACCGTTTGTCGCAAAAAGTAATCGGTGCGGGGTTGGTTACGCCAACCACGGAGGGTGCCGAGATTTTCCAGGGAACGACGCCCATACAAGTTACCGAGGCGCATCGCTGGAGTGTTGAGGAGGTACCGCCGGATTTGGTTGTGCTGGCAACTTCAAAGACCGGCATTGAGGCGCTGCGCCATCGCACGAGACCACTATACGGGCTCCAGTTCCATCCCGAGGATTTCTCCTATGCTAGTGACGGTAAGGCTGTTTTTGATACTATATTGAAGGTTTTTAAGGGATTTCTGGACTCCTCCATATGAACGATTTTATTGATATTTCGCTGCCCCTATTCGAGGATATGCCGGTCTATCCTGGTACAGCTCCTACTAAAATAACTTCTGTCAGGAGCGCAAGCGGTAGCTCTGTACTCTCGGAAATTACGATGACGTCCCACGCTGGCACTCACGTGGATGCGCCCCGCCACGCGCTTCCTGACGGTAAGGGGATTGACGAGCTGGTTTTATCGAAATTCTATGGTCCGTGCCGCGTTCTGGATATGACGGCATGTAAAGACGTCATAACAAAAGAGGACTTGGTGACGGCGGATATAGCTCAGGGCGAAAGGGTTCTCCTAAAAACTTCAAACTCAGCTAGAGGCTTTGACCGCTTTTATGATGATTACATTTTTTTAGACCCCCACGCCGCAGCATACCTAGCCGAGCTCGGTGTCAGCTTAGTCGGCATAGATGCACTGTCCGTTAAGCAACGCGGGGCAAGTGACAATACCAGTCATACCGCATTACTTTCCACAGATATACCCATACTCGAGGGGCTCAACTTATCCGCAGTCGCTTCAGGCGTGTATACGCTGTTTGCATTTCCTTTGGCGTTTAAGGAGCTTGATGGCTCACCGGTAAGAGCACTTTTGCTCCCTCTTGCAAAATGAGTTGGCAAGAAGTAGACGCGGCACTAGCTGAGCTAGCGTATAAGATCAAGCCTAAGCCTGACGTGATTGTGGGTATTGCTCGAGGGGGCTTAGTGCCAGCTAGGATTCTGGCAAGCAAGCTGGATAGTAGGGATATGTATTGTCTAACCATCAAAAAAGTCGGCGGCGAGCGAAAGGTCACCACCGATATTTTAGACGATATCTCCAGCAAGACAATTTTGTTAGTTGAGGATATGCTCGAAACTGGGAGGAGTCTCGTAGTTGCTCAGCGCTACCTTGAGGCAAAAGGCGCAATAGTCATTACCGCGGCTCTTTACGCCCAGCCCGATTCTGAGATCATGCCAGATTTTTATTTAGAGGCGAGGGCTCAAGTGCCAGCATTTCCTTGGGAGTGATAGGTCCTCAGCGGAATTTAGAACTATTACCGAAGACAGCTCCGCCCCAGTTGCTAGCATAGGCTTACTAACTAGGGGGTGCATTTATGGCTAAGCAGCCGAATCAATACACAAAAAGTAATGGCAGCTCGGGCGCTGGCTCGACCGACGCGCGGCAAAGTAGCTTTGGCGAAAGCCTGGAGACTCACGACCTGAGCTGGCTGCAGGACCGAGCAAGCAAGCTTAATATTGAGGGTCGCTCCT
>JASLFZ010000074.1 GCA_030150485.1 Candidatus Saccharimonadales bacterium
TAGATGGTAAGCTGGGGGGCGGAGGTCGGGTTAATAATACCCACGTCACTAGCCGGCACCACCTCGGTTTGAACCACCTTATAGATGGTGCGTTTGCCAAGCCAATCCAAGCCAACCTCATCCCCTACCCGCACCTGATTGAGTTCGTATAGCGTGGAGGTATTGGGCGGCAGATACTTGTAGCGGTGGCCGGCCAGCACCAAATTGTTGCTAGCGCCGCCGGTTTGGTGCCAGATACCCTCAACCTTATTAAGGATTTTGAGGCTCGGCCCCTCCACAATGGGCGTTTGTACCCCAATCCGAGGAATATAGAGCTCATTGCCAGCAATCGGTTGAACGCTCGGAGTGGCAGCGGTAGTAAGGCCGGCCGCCGAGTGCGAAACGGGACTAACAGTCGAAGACAACGCCGGCAGGCTCACCTTAGGGGGATCAATACGATAGAGCACCGCCGGCCACAGCGGGTAAACAAACAGCCCAAGGGCAGCGGCTAGCACCAGCCAAAGCGCGGCACGGGCGGCTCGCTGGGGCCAGCTAGCCGGGTATCCCAACGCGGCGGCTCGGGGTGTCTTTAACGGTTGCGCAGCTACAGATGAAGCAGACCGCTTGGCGGCGGCTGGAATGTCGGCGGGGAAAAACATCGTGCCGGTACGAATCTGCGGGTTGATCGGGCTGCGCTTGCAGATCCGAGCGGCTGCATCGTAGCGGTAGATATAGTTGGTGTCGGTCCAAGTTTGGGAGGGCTCAAACTGGTCTGGCGGCGCAACCGGTCGCCCAAAGCTTAACGCCGGATTAGCGGAAGACATACCGGCGGCGCATCCAGATCAGGCCGGCGGCGGCCAGTGCCATCGCCAGTAAGCTGGCGGCGCTCATGGCGTCGGTGTTGTCGCCGGTTTGCGCAAGGTGCGTGGAGCCGGCCGGCGTTGTGGTCGCGGCCGGTGCACCCGCAACTGGAGTAGTCGAAGGACTCGCGGAGGATGCAGCGGGAGTGGTAGGAGCGGCTGTCACCGGTGCGGTCTGGGCGGCAGTAGCAGGATTAATAACTAAAGCTATTTGGACCGGGCTACTGGCATTACCACTCGAATCGGTAGCGGTAATGGTGACCGTATGCTGCCCGTTCGGGATGGTTTTGCCAGGCGTAAGCGTCCAGTTACCGGAGCTATCAGCCGTAGTAGTGAAGTCCTGCGCATCCGGTCCAATGGCGATAGTGATGGTAGCCCCAGGTGTAGCTGTACCAACGATAGCCGGCTGGTTCGAGGTTACCGTGGTGGGGTTAGCGATAGCGACACCCCCGATGCTGCTAACCGTTGGTGCGGCCGAAACGGCTGTGCTTACGGTAAAGGCCATCGCACTGGCGTCGCCGCCAAAGATCGCCCAGCTACTGTGCTGGCTGCCCGCGCTATCACGAACCTGCCAGTGGTAACCGCCATCCTTAAGCGTGCTAGTAGCTACACTGAAATGCAGGCTCCCACCGGTAGCGTTCACGGCGTGACCGGTATAGGTGGGCTGGCCAGTAAAAGCGGTGCCGACGGGCTCAAGCTCCACCTCTGGCGTTAGCGAGCCGGTCGTAGCGCTACTCTGCACCGTAAAGGTAAAGGTGATGGTCGACTTATTGGTGGTTTTGCCCTCAGCCAGGGAGCTGTTATCTGATTGCTGACTCAGGGCCGTGGGTGTAATAGGGCTAATCGCCACTCCGGATGGTGCTGTCGGGGCGCTGGCGGTGTGACGATGCGTCAAATAGTAGTAACCACCTCCACCGAGTGCGAGCGCTACAATCAAGATGAGGAGAGCTAGAGCAATCACCTTACCGCGACCGGACTTCTCCGGCTGCTGCGAGGGCACGGTGGGAGCCGGGCGTGGCTCTGGCGCAGGCGCGGGCTTGGGCAGTGGCACCGGCGCTTCCGGCACCTTAGACTCGGCCTTCTCCACGTATGCTTTAGCCGATTTTGGCGCTACGCTCGGCTGAGGCTCCGCGCGCGGTGATGGCACAGGAGCGGGCGGTGGCAAAGCAGGTGCGGGTGGGACGGTAGCAGGCTCAGGCCCATACGAGCCGGCGACGCCAGCCAGCTGCTGGTTATCACCGGTACCATGCAGCAAATCAACCCGCGGATTGTTGGTCGGATTAGTCCCGGAAAGTGGGTCCATATATCACCTATTACACGCTATACATTAGGTATCATACCGCTAAGCACAAGCGGTATGCAAGGGCTATCTGGAAATAAAAAGAACCGCCCGGTGTGGGACGGCTATTATTAAAAATTAATTAAGGCTTATTAGCTGGCGGCGCCGACGGGCTCTTTCGCGGCCGGCTTAGCGGCAGCGGCCCGCGCGACCGGCTTTTTGGCGGCACCAATAGCGCTAATTTTGATCTGGGTGTAGCGTTGGCGGTGGCCGGTCAGCTTCTTTTCGCGCTTCTTGGCTTTGAATTTCAAGATCTTGAGTTTCTCGCCCTTCACCTCGGCAACCACCTCGGCGGTAACCATAATACCGGCCACGGTCGGAGTACCCACCGAGATCGTCTCGCCGTCGATAACGAGCAGTGGCTCGAACTGTAGCATTTTGGCAGCATCCTTAACCAGATCGACTTCAAGAGTCTGACCTGGACGAACGAGATATTGTTTGCCGCCGGCGCGGATGATAGCTTGCATAACTCGACTAGTATAACCAACTCTGGTCAATCTGTAAAGACAGCGGTATACTTATTAATTCTCTTCCCTATCGGCAAACGACAGAAAGGAAGTACCTCAAATGCCCCGGCCCGGCTGGGATAAACTCCCCGCTCGCCAGCGGGAGATGATCGAGCTTTACCTTGAAGGGTACACATATGCACAGATTGGAGAGCGGACACACTACTCTACTTCCACTGCGCACAAGAAGGTTAGCCCCTTCCTTACTGAGCAGGATATTGAAGCCCACAAGCAGAGCTACAAGGGGGAGCAGCCCGGACTCCGTGCACATGGCTCACTAGACGAGATCCTTCGACTCCACACGGAAGAGGGGCTAACTCTGGACGAGATCGCAACACGTTTTGACGTAACGCGTCAGGCCATACAGCAGCGAATTAAGCCGCGCATGACCCCCGAACTCAAGGCCAAGAGAAAAAGTGCCCGGCAAGAACGCTTGGAAATACGTCGCCAGAATGAAGCAGCGACTCTGCCATATGAGCAGTTTCGCGAACTTGCCTCGAAGGGAGTTAGTCTAGAGGAAATAGGTGACCAGCTCGGCTTGACTAAAAGCCAGTGTGCTCAGCTTAGTGCGCAGCTTGATGAAGTTAGCCGGAAGCGGCGGCAAAGGCTTCTAGCTGCTCAGAATAGCTCCTACACGCCAGAGTTCATTAAGCAGTGCCTGCAGGACGCCTTCCGCCTGAATGGAGGCACCATCGCAGTAAAGCCTTACGAACGACTGCGGAAGTCGCATCCGGAGTGGATCTCTGCAGCTGCCTTGATAAAGAAAGGTGGCTGGAATTACTGGCTTGAAGAGGCTGGCCTGCCCACCAACGCCAGGCCAGCCAAGATGGGCGAAGCAACCTTTACGCATGCGCAACGCCGCACCGCCGTAGAACGCGTGGTGCAAAAACTCAAAGGCGAGCTACCTTCGGCAAGCCAGTACGACGAACTGCGGCGGCAAACGGATCCTGCAGCAGGGACACTCAGCCACAGCGGAGGTTGGATCAACGCGCTGGAAGACCTACTGCCTCAGCATTTTGGGGCA
>JASLFZ010000075.1 GCA_030150485.1 Candidatus Saccharimonadales bacterium
TGGTAGCCCAAAGCCCTCACACCGCTACGCTCTATCGCGATATCTACAGCCAGCCGGTTGTCGCTAAAACGCTGCCCGTCACCGCCACCCAGGCACTCTTTAATGGCGACGGGCGTTTTGTGGTGCTCTACGACGCCACCCACGTAGCCACCTACGATCAGCAGCTCACCGCTATCTATACCATCCCCTCTCCCAATAATGCCGTTACCAACATCAACTGGTTCGATAACTACCACCTACTCTTCACTCGTGGCAACGAGGTGGTGTTGAGCGAGTTTGATGGCAACTATGCCACCGATATTACCCGCGAAGATGGCCAAACGCCTTATGCCTCGCCTAATAATAAAGCCATCATTACGACCTCGGCTACCTCGACCGGAGCCACCGCCATCAAGGCAATTACAATTCAGCCATAAGGCTCGCTAGTTTGCGGGCAGCATTGGCGACGCACCGGACGAATTCGTGCCGGCGCTACTGGTCGTACCACTTGCGCTCGTGCCACTAGTAGAGCCGCCGCCAAGCCCCAGCGCGTGTACCAGGCCATTCCACCACCCCCCGACCTTGTCGGTAATGCTGGGCGCGTTGCTGGGCAGTGTGCCGCCGGTTTGGGTTGAGGTAGTAGTGGCCTTGGCCGTTTGGGCGGTCGGTGCCGGGCTAATCTGCTTGGCGTGGACCACAAAGCGCTTCCAGCTCGTGCCAGGAGGCGTGCAAGTAAAGATGGTCGCCTCGGCATCGGCGGTGGGGTTTACGATGCTATAGGCGGTCGGATCCACAATCTCGGTGCCGGTCACCTGATAGATGTACTGTTTAGAATTATAGTTAAGCGAAAACGTATCGCCAGCCTGGAGCTTATCAAGTAGCACAAACACAAACTTGTAGTTTCCGGGCTCCCACCAGTCGTTAGATGAGTGGCCAAAAATGACGGTGTTACCAATTTGGCCGGGCAATGCCGTGCCAGGCAGGTGCACCACGCCGTTTTCGAGCTCAGGATCATAGTTGGGCGCGTCGGCGGTGGTAGTCGGAAAGGATATTGGCGCGCTGACGTTAATCTTCGGAATGCTGATTAGCGGAGCGGCCGGTACGGCGGTGGAGGTTTGGGTGGCGGAGATCGCGGGGGTTTTCGATTGGGTAAGGTAGCTCAGCTGGCTGAGCAAAATGGGGGCCTTAAATACTAGTAGCAGGAGGACAAAAATCCCGGCTGCGGTCAGGAGCGGTCGCACCGGGCTCGGCAGCTTATACTTGCTATCGACGTCCGATGGATCGGCTGTCTTGCGCGGACTCGTTGCGGGCGCAGGCGCAGCTACTGGCAGCGAGGCGCCGCTCTCCAGGGGGTTGGCAGCTACGATCGGTATAACCGGTGCGGGTTGAGCCTCTCCATGCGTCACGATTGGTTGGGCTTCTGTTGCAGGAGCTGCCTTCGCTACGACTGGCGCAACCGGCGCCTCCGCATTCAGCGGTATCGCGCGCGCCGATTTATCGGCAGCGGGGCTGACGGGCTTTACCTCTCCCGCCAGATTCTCCTTATTTGGCGCCGCGTGGTTCAGGTACGCATCATGAAGCCCCGCAATTCGTTGGCGGGCACTTTGAGCGCCCTCCGGATCGTTATCCTTCGGATGCATCGGTTGATGGGGAAAGCGGGCTATTTCAGAGTGGCTCATATCGGTACATTAAGTCGGTAGTTACAGGTTCGGTGTTTCTTCTCACCTTTACTATATGATAACCTTTTAACGTTATCTGTCCATCTTATAACGCCCCACGCCGCTGTGGTGGAATTGGTAGACACGCGGGACTCAAAATCCCGTGCTCATTACGAGCGTGTCGGTTCGAGCCCGACCAGCGGTACCATTGATTGTAATTATTGCTAATCTATGTTATTATAGTGGCCTTGTCGTAGCGTTTGTTGGGCCGCAAGGCATCATCCCTACCTGAAAGCAGGAAACCATGACACGCGCCGTTCGAATCCTATCGGCTCTTCTAGCTACACTGATGCTGACGGCTGTCGCAGTACCCAGCACCGCTGGGGCCGCTCAGGTCACGGTGAGGCCAGCCTTCAATGACGAAGGAACCGAAATGGTTGTGCCTCTGGCCTCGAATTCCGAAAGCGTCCCGGAGTATCGTTTGCGCAATGGATATTGGAAAATGTTTAACATTTCGGAAGTCATTTGTGCGGAGGCTGAAAGAGCCTTCTCTACTTCTAAAGGTATCAGAGTTGTGAAACCGTCGGGCCAGAAGGCCAACGACCCGGAAGTTACCGGGTTTGCCTCACAGCTGGCTCGTTTTAACGAAGCTCGTCGGCCACTCGTCCCGCTGATGCGCCGCCTTGGCCTTGGGTATCCCCCGAGCCTCGAGGACTTCAGTGAAGTGAGCACTTTCTCCGTTACGTTGCCTCGCCACTTCCATGCGCAGCAGCCATACGAAGGAGAGGGCGTTACTGGTTTTACAGAGTGCCGATTCGAACTCACCCAGTAGGCTTTAGACCTACACTCCGCCCCGCCGGCGGCTCTCGTTGTTGACACGGCTGTCACGACAAGGTCCCGTTCGCGGGGCTTTGTCGTGCTAAAAGCCCACCAGTGGGTATACTAATAACCATGCGTCTCCCTTCTCGTCCCGTTATCTATGAAATTAATACCGCTACCTATCTTAACGACTTGAGTCGGCGCTTAGGCCGTAGTATTGACCTGGCATCTATCCCAACCGATGAGTGGGGTCGATTGGCGAATTTAGGTTTTGACGCCGTCTGGCTAATGGGTATATGGAAGCGTAGCCCGGCTGGTTTGCCGCTAGCGAAACAGAATCCGGAGCTAGCCACCACCCTTCCCGACCTGCAAGAGGCTGATATCATCGGTTCTGCGTATAGTATTCAGGACTACATCGTTAGTGAGGATTTTGGTGGCAATACCGCATTAGCGGTTACGCGGGCCGAGCTTGCTAAGCATGGTCTTGGCTTAATTCTGGATTACGTGCCTAACCATGTTGCACTTGATCATCCTTGGGCCGTGGAGCATCCTGAGTATTTTATTCAGGGTACCAAACAGGCGCTGGCTGAAAGTCCCGAGGCTTTCTGCCAGGTTGGCGATTTTGTCCTTGCCAAGGGGCGTGACCCCAACTTCCCACCTTGGTCGGATGTGCTGCAGCTCAACGCTTTTTCTAGCAGCCTGCGACAGGCTGTTGAATCAACTCTTATTGCTATTGCGGATCAGTGCGACGGAGTGCGCTGCGACATGGCTATGCTGCTTATGAATGACGTTTTTGCTAAGACGTGGGGCAAGCGCGCTGGTGCCGTGCCGACCACAGATTATTGGCCGGCAATTATTACCGCCGTTCGGGAGCAGCACCCTAACTTTATGCTTATGGCTGAGGTGTATTGGGATAGAGAGGCTGCGCTGATTCAGCAAGGGTTTAACCTCTGCTATGATAAAAAGCTCTATGATCTTTTTGAGGCCGGTTCCCCCACTCAAATCACCAAGTATCTGAATACAGACACTAGTTACCAGCGACATCTGGTACGATTTATCGAAAACCATGACGAACCACGGGCAGCTCATTTGTTTCCCCCACCCCAAGAAAAAGCCCTAGCCGTCGCCATATCTACACTTGAGGGTGCTCAGTTGTATCATGATGGGCAGTTTGAGGGATGGCGTAGGCGCGTTCCTGTGCATCTTAGGCGTAGGCCAGGAGAACCAGTTAATGAAGCGTTTCGTACTTTTTACGCAACCTTACTTCGTACGATAGCTGAAAGTGGGCTGCGAGATGGCGCTTGGAGCTTGCTCGAGTGCCTTAGTAAGACCGGTAAACCCAGCCGCCAGGTAGTGGCTTGGTCGTGGGCCGGGAGGTCGTCTTTTCACTTAGTGATAATTAATCTCAGTAACAAGAAGGCTTCTGTCAGTATAAAGCCTATCAAGCAAATCTCCGGCAATCCGAATTATCGATGGAATGATATTCTCAGCCACCAAACTTACACCGGCGTAGAGTTCATGCTCAAACCTTGGCAATACTATGTCTTGGAGCGCTTGGATAGTACGCTACGGTAGCATGTGTAGATTGCATTGCTTAGATCGCGTTCTAACAGAGGCGGCATAGGCATGCGGCAATAAATATCAATAAAGTTACTTTGGTCGGCGCTGTCGGCGTGAGACTGAGTCATGCCAAGTTCGGTACCATAGTAAATAAACTTGGGGTGTGGCTGGCTAAACTGGAGGCGTACGGCTTCGATCACTTTGTCTGGTCGATTTCCTGACGAGTACATAATTCTATCGACATCGTGGTTATCAAGCAGAGCTGGCAGTACTAGGCCAGTCGGCACTCGATCGTAGTGAGCCTGCAGCTTTTTGTTAAGCTGTGTAGCGTCAATGTGGTCGTGTACGTACTCTCGCACCAACTCGTAAAAGGGGAAATCAATATAGCCATCAAATACGCCCTTGTAGGCCGCAAAGATCGTCTCGAGCTGTCTCACGTCATCAAGTTTAAGCAGTTCCTCTGAAGTTACCGGAATATTGAGAGCCCCTCGGTAGTCCTGCCTCAGATCAATCCCTAGTAGGTTCCTGTGGGACGTTTTTATCGTGGTCCTGCTGTCCAGGAACAATGTGCGCCAGCGCTTCTCCAGAATGGCCTTTTATATTGATAAATTCACCGGCCTTGTTCTGG
>JASLFZ010000053.1 GCA_030150485.1 Candidatus Saccharimonadales bacterium
AGCCAGCGTAATTGCGAGTGCCGCGAAACGTTACTTTCGACTGGCCATTCCCGCCGGCGTCTCCGTGCTGATTGGCTACCTGATTTTTGTGGCCCACGCCTTCACTAATCAAGCCACCGCCCAGCTCACCTCCTCCGCCACCTGGCTGGGAGGCTTTTGGCAAGGAATGCCCCACTTTGGCACGGCCGCTTTTCAGGCCACTCTCGGCACCCTGCTCTACGGCCAAACCACCTATAACAGCAGCCTGTGGACTATGCAGGTAGAGTTCCTCGGCTCCATGATGCTCTTTGGTGTCTTGCTGCTGATTGGGCGGCTGTACTCCCGCTGGCTGATTTACGCCGTGCTGGCGATAATCGCTTTGCACAGCTACTATCTCTCATTTCTTTTTGGCATTGTGTTAAGCGATATTTGGCACACGAAACCCAAGGTCGTAAGCTTTCTGCGCACATATGCCAGCTGGCTCCTCCTGCCAATTGGCCTTTTTTTAGGTGCGTGGTACAGCGCTCCGACCCTCGTCACCTTTTACCTTCATGTCCGGCTACCCGGCTTCTCCGTTGACGATACGCAGCTACTGGCACACGGCATTGGTGCGCTTTGCGTAGTTGGCGCAGTACTCCTACTCAACCCGTTAGAAAAAATGTTTTCCTCACGGCCGCTACAGTTTCTCGGGAAGATTTCGTTTTCGATGTACTTGCTACACGTCATTATCTTGGGTAGCTTTTCCTGCTACCTCTTTAACCACCTAATGATCTCCCACGGCTACCGCACCAGCTTCCTTGTAACCTTTGCCCCATCGCTGCTAATCATATTCATAACGTCCTGGGTCTACGCCCACTGGGTTGATCGTTACGCGATACGCGTCGCCCATCGAATTGGCACGACGCTCCTGAAAAGACCCAAATGGTTGGTCGCTAAACGGAAGGCCACTCTCGCACCCAACTCCACTCCGCTTGAGGCGCCTGCTGGCCAGCTACGGCAGTCCACGTAAACCTTATGTCTACCTCATTCTTCAAAGATAAGCACGGCAAGTTCGTCATTGCTCAATCACCCAACCTCCCGATTATGAGTTGGTTGATTATCGTTGTTCTGAATTTCTTCATTCACTCTGCCATTCTAGGCTGGCTGGCCGACGCATTTTTGTTGGTCTGGGCTTTTCTCGAGCTTTACCGCGGTGTGAACGGGTTCCGCCGATTGCTTGGGCTAGTCGTGCTTGTCGCACTCATAATGGGGCGTATCACTCACCTTTAGCGGTGGTCTTTTTGGCCTTCAGCTGGCGCGTCCAGCGCAATAGCCCTATACCAATCGCAGCTACGCCTACCACGACGAACACTATCCAGGTTGATCCCGTCACCGGCAGGGTGATAGGCCCTATTTGTAAAGCGGCCTGGCCGTACGCGCCCGACCCATAGGCACCGGAGCCATAGCCGGTTGAAACGACCGCCAAAGCAAGCCATGCGTAATTGCCTAATTTCATGCCCCTATGATATCATAAGCATAAGTATTAAGTGCGGGGGAAGACATGTTTGGAAGAGTTGAAGAACTAGCCATTGTGCTCGTTATCGTCTTGGTTCTCTTCGGTGGTAGAAAGCTACCGGAGCTCAGCCGCAGCATTGGCCAAAGCGTCAGAGAAGTCAAAAAGGGCTTTCGTGACGAGGGTGATGCTCCTCAGGCTGCCGTAGCCAAGTCTAAAACCGAAGCGTAATTTTCATGCAGTCAGCGGCCGCGGAGCCAATGCTGCATGAACACCTGCGCGAGATTCGCAGCCGCCTACTGTGGTCGGTAGGCGTGTTTGCTATTGGCGCAGGTGGTGGCTACATTGCACGTAATCAGTTGATCGCGTGGTTGCAGCATCCCCTCCACCAACGTCTTTACTACACCTCGCCTACGGGTAGTTTCCAGTTCATTATGCAGCTGTGCATGGTAGCCGGCCTACTAATCGCCCTACCGGTGTTTTTGTATCATATTTTGCGATTTATTGAGCCAGCTCTTGGGCGAGCCTTTACCGCGCGTATGATGACCGTCGTTATTATCTGCTCTACTCTTTTAGCGATAGCTGGTGCCGCCTTTGCCTACTATGTGAGCCTGCCGGCGGCCCTGCATTTTTTCGCTACATTAAGCCCGCACCAACTGACACCCCTGATCAGCGTTAACCAGTATTTTAGCTTCGTGTTTGCTTACCTGGCTACCTTCGCTGTGGTGTTCCAGCTGCCTCTTATTCTGCTTTTTATCGACCACACTACGCCGATTAACCCTACGAAACTGGGTGGGTGGCGCAAGTTTGTGTTTGTGGGAGCCTTTGCCATCGCCCTCATCACCCCCTCTGCACCCGACCCTTTAAGCCAGATTATTTTGGCGCTCCCGATTATCGTCCTGTTTGAAATTTCACTTATCCTGATTCGAGTGCGCCACCACGCTGCTCGGCCCAAGCCAGTTGCCGCCACACCGACCACCCCAAAGCTAACGGCGGCAAGTAAGCCCCCCACGCCGGCTAAAAGGCCAACTCGAGCCATAGCGGATCTCCGCCGCGCCCAGGGCGCCCCTCGGGCGCAGCTCGGCTCTACGCTCGATCTTCGCAGCCCCCGCAAGGCTCCGCTTGCATCCGGAGAGGGATTTTGGGTATGCTAGACATAAGAATTATGAGGCGCCCCTGAGTGACTAAGCCAGTTAATGAAATGTTCGAAACCCGCATGAGCCGCAAGCAGTTCTTGGCTAACGCCGGCACCACCCTCATTACGCTTGTCGGGATTTCGGCGGTAGTAAAGGGATTTGGCCTGCGCGAAGAAAAAGGCAGCGGCTACGGCTCAAGCACCTATGGTGGCAGCCGTACCACCCGCAAGTAGCTCTCTTAGGGCGCAGCAAACTGCAAAGTCATAATCCGCTCTGGAGTTCCATACTCACCGGTAATAATCTTGCCCGGCTCAAAGCCAGCCTTAGTAAGCGCGCCAAGCGAGGCCGCATTCTCAAGCTCCACGCTGGTAGCAACTCCCGTAGCCTGCGGGTACAAGTCGTGCCCCAGCGTATCAATAAACTCCTTGATCATCCGCGTGCCATACCCGTGGCCGATATACGCTTCCTCACCAATTAAATAATCAATGCTCATCGCGTCCTCCATCGCAAAAAGCTTAGCCCACTCAGGATAACTGCTTAGCAAAAATGATTGCATAATGCCGATTGGCTTTGCGCCGTCCTGCACCACAAACACCCGCGTCGTAAAATCCCCGTTGGTACAGGCGCCATACTCTTTAGCAACATGCTCCACCGTGGCTGGCTCACGCCACCAGCGCTGCACATGAGGCTTGCCGAGCCACCGCGCAAACAGCTCAAAATCGGTTTTGGCGAGAGGGCGGAAAGTGAGTTTGGCGGGGCCAGACACCTCGACCCTATGGTTTACGCTTAATATTTTTCTTATTCTCTAGGCTTTTATCTATTACAATGTGGGCTTAGTCTTGAATAGAGAAGTAGAGCTTATTAAGCCTGCTTCTCTTAAATCTTTCAGAGCCTTAACAATGAAAAGCAGTAGCAGAAGGGGCAAGAAACCAGCCCCCTGGCCATTTAAAATCGCCAGTACTAGCTGAAGAGCTATGCATGCCATCATCAACCTCAAGCTAAGGAGGATACGAGGAAGGCTCTTTGTACGTCGTAGCACAAGAGAAAGTAATATGTAGCTGGCCGATATCAGGACTTCAACAACGAGATATACAGAGGGCTTCACTCCAAGCAATAGAATGCTGATAATTAAGAGCAAGGCGCCCAGAACCAAGCCTACGGAGGATGTTCGTTTTACGTTTTTATAGACCTCTTCATCAGGCAGGTTACTACTAGAGGGTGGGGCGCTTGGCGGGACCACGGGGGCTGCTTGATTAGTCAAGGCAGCTTGAGGCGGACTACTAGGCGCCGAAGTTGGCTGGGGGCCAGGAAGACCAGTATTGGGATCCATAGTGAGCTGTACCATACTTAATTATATGGCTTTATATTGGCACAAGATAAGCATAAGTGCAATGAGCCTCAGTGGGGTAATGCTTACCTCCTGGTGAGTTAACAAAAAACCGCCGGCGCCCTCGTTCGTAAACGAGGACTACCGACGGGTACTACTTGCTACCGCTTCGCGAGAAGATGCTCGGTGCCTTGGTGGCGCATAGCCTCATAGAGGCACAGCCGAGCCGAGATCTCATCGAAGTATGGATCTTCCATGAGCATCCACAGCTCGTCGGCGGGAACTCGAACGATCTTGATGATGTCGGTCGGCAGATGCTCTGTCTCCTCCACCTCGACAACGTCGAGAGCCAGAAGCATGTGAGCATCGAAGCTCCCGATGCCATCCGACGCGCGGAACTTGTTGTCGTCGACCGGCGCACGCAAGAGAACCTCCCAGTTCTCGCTGTCCATGCCGGTCTCCCGGCGGAACATCCTGCGGGCATGCGCGATCAGCTCTTCGTCAGTGGCATGGGGCGGGCACTCACGGCCAGCCCCACCCGGTGACATCTGCAAGCTGTAGTCATCCCGGCCGAACTTGTACTGGGCGACCAGGATCAAGCTGCCCTTGGGGTCAAAAGCAGCCGCAACCGCCCAGGTTCCTTGAGTTCGTACCACTTGGTGCATGTCGGCCACCGAGCCATCCGGCATCTGTCGGTACTCGACGAGCTCTTCACCAAAGTAAGGGATCTGCACACCTGTGCGTTCCCGGGAGTTAATCGGTGGGCGACCTATCTCCTCGCGCATGCGAGGTACGACCTTGCTCCAATGATCAGCTGCGACAGTCATTCAACTCTCCTCTCGAGAGATTGGATGCGGTATTAAGCTAGTAGGTTCTGCTAAACAGCATTAGGAGAGATTATATCATTTTTATCTTATAATGTCAATGGATCTGCTTAGCTATCTTCCTCCACCCTCCGGCACGGTTACTCTTAATGATGTTTTTGAAAAGCTCCAGCAAAGCGCCCTCATTGAGAGTCTCGCCTTCACGAACTTGAATGGCTCGAGCAGTTAGGTTGCCGTGACCTTGGTTAATAATGCCCTCGGGGTCAGGCGCGATCGGGTCATAAATAAAAATATTGAGATGGTCTTTAGCCCCCAGCAACGCACCGATATTACCTTCAAGGACGAAGTAAGGCCGGTTGGTGCGCTTAATCGTTTCGGTAACCTCAGGGTCGGCAGCGTGGATCAGCTCCCGCACCTGTACTGCAACCTTCTGCTGCCAATCTGGAAGGCCGTTAATATACTGGTCCACCCGAGGGTCTTTTTCGTAAGTGCTCATACGGCTTTCCCTTCGTTGAGAGCTACTTGCGTCTTAACAATTTTTTCAACCAGTGCCGCTGGAAGCGGATCGCTCACCGGAAAATGAAGCGTAGCCTTGGCTGCCTTGTAGGGCTTTATCTCGTCCTTCAGAGTGTCCCGTGCAGACATTACATATAAACCGATATACGTTTCGTAAGCACCGAAATAAATCAGCCTCCCATGATAGCTATAGTAGGGCATGCGGTAGCCAATTTTCTCGGTTGCATTCGGTGCCGCCGCAAGAATGATGGCGCGGAGCTGCTTCGCCATGGCCCTAGTTTGGCTGGGCACCTGCTCGATGTATTCATCAACTGTTTGCGGCTTTTTGTCCATGCTCATGGTTTATGTAGTCTCAACGCTCGGGCGGGGCTGAAACCTCCCAACACAAGCTACCGCGACGATAGCGGCACAAGCTGCGGCCGCGATAAATGGTGCTTTTACGCCCAGCCACGCCAGCAATAGACCAAAGCCGAGCTGTCCGAGGGCGCTGCCGCTATCGCCGCCTATCACGTGCAGCGCTGTGCCGCGTCGTATCTGCGTTGACTCTAGTTGGTCAAACGCCATCGCCTTGATCACCGGAGATGTCCCACGCGAAAAGACTCCCAGCAAAAAACACAGGGCGTACAAGATTGCATTTGCTGGCGCAAGCAGTATCAGAATAATTGCAACCACCATCCCCGACTCCGCTAAACCAAGCGCTGCATAACCATTGCGTTGTTGGGCAATGCGCCCGATCAGCCACCTACCACTAAGGTAGCCAATAAATATTGCGGACTGATAAAATAGGGCGTGCTCAATCGTAAAGCCTTTAAAGATCAACAGCGCTGGTAAGAAAACGACCAACTGGGAGCTCGCTAAAGAGTCCATGAACTCCAAGCCAACAATATACAAGAACGACTTGTTACGCCGGATTGCCTTAGCAGACTCGCCGGGGTCTGCCACCTCATGCGGCAACTCAGCAATTAAGTTGCTGCGGATAAGCAATGCCATAAGCACGCCAAAAGCCAAGATAGCAAGTAAGCCAAAGACTATGAGCCCCTTAAAGCCCGCCGCCACGTATACCACGCCAATAATTAATGGATAAAGGATGCGCGAAATATCAGTCAGCATGGCAATTTTGGCCTGGGAGCCATAGCGTTTGCCTCGTGTAGACAAGCTAGCTGATACAGCATCAACGGTTGAAACCCCTACCCCGCTTGCGAGGCCAATTAGAATATAGGCGATGATCAGCACCAGGATATGGTGAAACCAAAACAGAAGCAGTGTTGCGCCAAACAGCAGAGTCAAAGACGCCCATAGCAGGGTGGCCTTAGAGTACCGATGGAGCCTATAGGTGACCGTTAAGGCCCCGACGAGGATACCAGCAACCAACATCGCCCCAATGTAGCCAAGCTGAGCTGGCCCGATGGTGTGCGCCGCATAGAGTATGGGAAGCAAGAGGAGATAATAAACCGAAAAGCCCTTAAGAACCGCCCGCAAGAGACCCACCAATAGCAGTGCCCTACCCCCTAAATTTTGTACGGATGGCTGCATAGAGCCATTATATCAACAACGAATCATCAACACGACCACAGGGAGCACTATGCAAGCTTTCCAGTCTACCCAGGCA
>JASLFZ010000059.1 GCA_030150485.1 Candidatus Saccharimonadales bacterium
CTCCGGGAAAACCGACTGGTCGTTAATGCCGATACTGTAGTTGCCATGCGCATCGAAGGCTGTGGCCGAGATCCCGCGGAAGTCGCGAATACGCGGCAGCACAATCGAGACGAGTCGGTCGAGGAACTGATACATCCGCTCGCCACGTAGCGTAACCATCACGCCAATTTTCTGACCTTCGCGAAGCTTAAAGCCGGCAATGCTGTTTTTAGCTATGGTGGCTACCGGCGCCTGGCCGGTCACCTGGGCGATGGTGTGGCTGACCGCCTCAAGGTGCTTACTGTCGCTCACGGCCCGCCCGACGCCGGCGTTAATCACCACCTTCTCCACTCGGGGAATTTGGTGAACGTTTGCCAGCTTCAACTCCTTTTGCAGCGTTGGGCGCAGCTCTTTTTGATATCGTTCGCGTAATCGGTTCATCTTAGGCCTTCTTCACTTTCTCGTAGCGCGAGGGCTTAAACACGCGCTCTTTACTGCCATCCTGGTTGATGCGCAGGCCAATTCGGCTCGGCGCACCGGTCTGGGGGTCTATCACCATCAACTTGCTGACGCTGATCGGCTTGATAAGATCCAGAATGCCGCCCTGAGGGTGCTTCTGTGAGGGCTTGGTGTGACGCTTCGATACATTAATGCCGCTCACCACCACCTGCTCCTGCTTTGGCAGCACCGCCGTGACCTCACCGGTACGACCCTTGTCGCGACCAGATAACACCATCACTCGATCTCCTTTGCGCAGCTTCATTAGAGCACCTCCGGAGCGAGGGAAATAATGCGCATGTAGCCGGCGTCGCGCAGCTCGCGCGCGATGGGGCCGAACACACGGGTGGCACGGGGTTGCTTGCTTTTATCGACGATCACCACCGCGTTGTCGTCAAAGCGCACCTGCGAGCCATCGGCACGACGGGTTGGCTGCGTAGTGCGCACGACCACCGCCTGCACGATCTCTTTTTTCTTCACGGTGCCGTTCGGTGTCGCCACCTTCACGCTGGCGGTAATAACGTCACCGACGCGCGCGTACCGGCGGCGCGAACCACCAAGCACCTTGATGCAAAGCACGTCGCGGGCGCCGCTGTTATCGGCCACTTTTAATCTGCTTTCGGCTTGAATCATGCTGCTAACTCCTGGGTTGAGAGTGTGCGCTCCACCACCCACCGCTTATCACGGCTGATTGGGCGGCTTTCCACGATCTCTACCACATCGCCAATCTTACAAGCGTTGGCCTCGTCGTGCGCCTTAAAGTTGGTCGTTGCCGTATACTTTTTGCGGTACAGCGGGTGTTCCTTAACTCGCTCTACACGCACTACGACGGTTTTATCCATCTTGTTTGAGGAGACAATTCCTCGCAAACGTCTAGACATTGGTGTCCTCCTCATTAAGTTGGCGCAAACGCTGAACCGTCAGCGTGCGCGCAATGGTTTTCTTTAAAGCGTGGGCCTGCTTCACATTGGGCACTTGCTTGGTACGGGTATCAATGGCGAGCTGCGCCAAGTTCTTACGATTATCGGCGAGCAGGGTAGCCAGCTCGGCATCGGTCTTCTGGATGATATCAGCTATTTTCATTCGGTCTCTCCTGGCGTGTGGCGCGTAATAAAGCGTGTCTTAATCGGCAGCTTCATCGCGGCCAGACGCATGGCTTCACGAGCCACATCCTCCTTAACGCCCTCCATCTCGAACAAAACGTGTCCTGGCTTAACCCGCGCCGCGTAATGGTCGATGGCGCCCTTGCCGCTACCCATGCGAACCTCAGCCGGCTTGTTAGTGATCGGCACATCAGGGAAAATCCGAATCCAAATCTTACCGCCACGACGGATGTAGCGCGTCATGGCGCGACGCGACGCCTCGATCTGGCGCGAGGTCACCCGTTCGGTGCCTTCCGATTTTAAGCCAAACTGCCCAAAAGCCAGCTCGGTACCGCGTGAGGCCACGCCCTTGTTGCGTCCCTTCTGCTGCTTTCGATATTTAGTCTTCTTTGGTAGTAGCATAATAACCTCTAGAACTTGGTTCCTTTATAGACCCACACCTTAACGCCAATCACGCCATAGGTTGTGCGGGCGAGCGCGTGAGCGTAATCAATATCCGCCCGCAGCGTGTGCAGGGGGATTGATCCGTTCGCGACGGTCTCGCGGCGGCTCATTTCGGCGCCATTCAAACGTCCGGCTACCGTCACTTTGCAACCCAGCGCACCAGACTTTAGCGCGTTCTCTGCCGACATCTTCATGGCGCGGCGGAACGAGATGCGCCGCTCCAGCTGACCGGCAATGTTTTCAGCCACCAGCTTGGCATTGGTCTCCGGCTTCTTTACTTCCTCGATCGTCACCTTGACCGGCCCGTTCACCACCTTAGTAAGGATGCGCTTGAGCTCCTCCGCACCGGCGCCACCGCGCCCAATCACCACACCCGGCTTGGCCGTATAAATCGTGATGGTAACCTGATTAGGTGAGCGTTCAATATCTACTCGCGAAACGCCTGCACGGCGATTAAGCTGTTTTTCAAGCGCGCGGCGAATGTGCACGTCGTTGATAAGCTGCGTGGCGTAATCTTTATCGGCAAACCACTTCGACGACCAGTCCTTATCCACCTGGAGGCGCATACTACGGGGATTAACTTTTTGGCCCATTATTTTGCCTCCTTGTTCGATTTAGTGGTCTTTGGCTTCGCTTGCGTGCGAGGACTATCCGAGCTCGGAGTGAGTTCCGCAGCCACAACAGATTTAGCTGAAGCTGCGACTTTAGAGTCTGCCACCTTTAAATCGGCTACTACCGCTTTCTCCTTAGCCGCTGCATCACTCAACACCACCGTAATGTGGCTGGTGCGCTTGCGGATCGGGTACGCCCGGCCCTGGGCGCGCGGCCGGAAACGCTTCAAAGTCGGCCCGGGCCCAATCAATACCGACTCCACTACCAGGTTACGTGCACTCAAATTGTAGTTGTTCTCGGCATTAGCGATGGCCGAAGCCAATACCTTGCCAACCGGACCGGTGGCGCGCTGGGGCGCCTGAGCTAGCACCGTGACTGCGTTCTGAGCCTTCTGGCCACGAATCAGCTCGGCCGCCGAGCCAACCTTGCGGCTTGAAGTGCCCACAAATTTTGCGGTAGCGCGAACGTTCATTATTTCTTCCCCTTAGCGAGCTTGCCGCCGTGGCCGCGGAACTTACGCGTCGGCGCAAACTCACCGAGCTTGTGACCAACCATGTTTTCACTCACATACACAGGCAGGTGCTGGCGGCCGTTGTGCACCTCAAAGGTCACACCCACCATCTCAGGGGTGATGGTACTCGCCCGCGCCCATGTCTTAATTGAAGCTTTGCTGCCCGCAGACAGTTTGGCTACCTTGGCCATCAATTTTTCGTCCACAAAGGGACCTTTTTTCAGTGAGCGACTCATTAGCGTCTCCGTCCTTGTTTGCGACCGCGTACGATCATGGCATTAGTTAGCTTACGGCGGCGCGTCTTCAGACCCAAAGCTGGCTTACCCCAAGGGGTTTTCTGACCCACCCGCAACGCGGTACTGGTAGCACCCTCACCGCCACCGTGGGGGTGATCAACCGGGTTCATGGCCTTACCACGTACCTGCGGGCGCCAACCTAATCGACGGCGGCGCCCAGCACTACCATACTTAATGTTCTGGTGGGCTTCGTTGCCAACCACTCCAATAGTGGCCATACAGTTTTGGTGTACGAGGCGAACCTCACCACTGGGCAAGCGCACCTGGCAGAACTCACCCTCTTTAGCAACTAGTTGAGCCTTAGCACCGGCGCTGCGGGCAATCTGACCACCCTTACCGAGTACCAGCTCAATGTTATAGATCTGAGTACCAACCGGGATGTTAGCCAGGGGCAGGCGATTACCCTTGCGAATTTCGGCCTCTGGACCGCTTTCGATCTTTTGGCCCACGCGCATCTCGCTGCCTGCCAGAATGTACGCCTTGCCGCCACCGGTCTGCTCGATCAATGCAATGTTAGCCGACCGGTTCGGATCGTACTCAATAGCGCTAATTACACCGGTAAAACCAGGCATCAAGCGGAAATCAACCAGGCGATAATAGCGCTTCACGCCGCCGCCACGATGGCGGATAGTGATCTTGCCCTGGTTGTTTCGTCCCGAGCCAACCTTTTTGGCTACCAGTAACGACTTTTCCGGCTTCTTTTTGGTAATAGCAGCCGTATCGGCGCTGGTCATATTACGGCGACCGGGAGTGGTTGGCTTGTATGCGCGAATAGCCATTACTTTGCTCCCTCGTCAAACAGCGCAATGCGCTGACCGGCTTTAAGCGTCACCATAGCCTTCTTCATGTTGCTGCGGCGACCCGGCGTGCGCGTAGCTCCGCGCCGCCAGTTGACCGCTTTACCTTTGATAATCAGCATGTTTACGGCCGCCACCTTGACGTTAAAGGACTGCTCCACCGCCTTGGCAACCTCAATCTTGTTGGTGGACTCGGGGACCTCAAACACATAGGTGCCGCGCTCGGCTTGAGCGATCGACTTCTCGCTGATTCGGGGCACGAGGATGAGCTGGCTCATGCGCTTGCCTCCAACCATTTATTAATCTGTTCCAGAGCCTTCTCCGAAATCACGATATGATCGGCATTCAGCAAGTCAAACACATTCAGATAAGTTGCAGCTACCGCGGTGACGCCAGCAATGTTGCGCGTTGCTCGCTCAACCAGAGCATCTTTTTGACTCACGACAAGGAGGATCTGACCTTCCAGCTTCATTTTATCTAGCAATTCCAGGGTCGGCTTTACCTTTCCTTCAGGACAGGCAAAGGTCTCAATAACGTGAATCTTTTTATCGGCCGCTTGGGCGCTCAACGCCTGGCGGATGGCCGCTCGCTTGGCCTTCACCGGCAGCGATCGGGTGTGATTCTCTTCACCGGTTGGGCCAAAAGCCACGCCACCACCGGTCCAGTGCGGCAGACGGCTAGAACCGGCGCGGGCGCGACCGGTACCTTTTTGCTTCCACGGCTTCTTACCACCGCCCCGCACGCCGCCGCGCGTTAGTACCTGAGCACCACCGGCCCGACCAGCGGCCATATATACGCGGTAGGCTAGGCCAAGCAGGTCATGGCTCACCTCTACCTCGAACACTTTTGGACTGAGCTTGGCGGCGGTGTCCTTCTTTACACCGGTCTTAGAGTAAGCGATTGCTTGGGCCATTACTTTGCTCCTCGAATCATCACAATGCCTTTGCGCGGCCCCGGTACCGCTCCGCTAATGGCTAGGAGATTGTTGTCGTTATCCACGTGAACAATCTTCAGGCCCTTAACGGTCGTGCGCTCGCCACCCATACGGCCGGCCATACGCATCCCCTTAAAGACGTGCTCCGGGTAGCCCGAGCCAATCGAACCCGGCGCACGGTAGTTGTGCGAACCGTGGCTCTTCGGGCCGGTCGAAAAGTTGTGCCGCTTCACGGTACCCGCAAAGCCCTTGCCCTTGCTCGTACCAACCACCTCGATGGCGTCGCCGACCTCAAACTGGTCGACCTTGAACGCGTCGCCCACCTTCAGGCCGACTTCGCCCTCTGCGGCCTCAACATCGCCAACCGTACCATCGAGGCGTACCTCGCGCATGACCTTCGGCGTCACGCCGTTGTGGGTAGCGTGGCCGACCTGAGGCTTAGCCGCCTTTTTGGCGGCCTCAAAACCAATCTGAACGGCCTGATAGCCGTCCAGCTCGCCCGTCTTCACCTGCGTGACCACGCACGGCCCCGCCTGCACGATGGTTACACGCGCAACGTTACCGTTCTCGTCGAACAGTTGGGTCATACCAAGTTTTCGGCCCAGCAAAGCTTTCATGGGATCCTTCATTAGCAAAAAAATCACCGGGATTCAGGTGGTTATCGTAAGCGATCCTATCTGATTCCCGTATATTTGCACCAGCAAATACATGGCGTTACCAAGAGAGTGTAGCAAACCTGACGCCCTCCTGTCAACGGAAGCAATCGGGGGTTTGTAAACGCTACAGCCTAATGCTCAACCCAATACCAACCAGCCCGAGCACCGCACCAACAATCAGGATAGCGTACTCAATTTTCCGGTCAATTTGCAGCTTTTCGTGTTGAACCAGCACCAGACCTACCAAAAGGCCCACCGGCAACTCACGGTGACCAGCAATCACGCCCCAAGCGCTGCCAATAATCAGATATACCAGTATTTTAAGGAAATAGACGCTATCATACTCGGTTTGAACCGCGAGGGCCCGCACAGAAGCCTTAGCTGTTTTTTTAGTTTTTGTTTTAGCCATTACCCCTATATAAGCATAAACGGAATAAAATAGCTATCATATAAAAACACTGCGCGGGAGAGACCAGAATGGCCTCCCCCGCTTGCGATAGTGACCTATTGAGCCTCAAGACCTGGATCAACACCCACGTGGTGGCGCTTCTTCCTCTCGACATAAAGGCCAAGTTCAAACGTAAAAACGCCCCCCAACTCTTCTCTGTAGCGGGGCTGGTTATTGCAGTAGGCGAGCACAATCTGGGCTTCGGTAAGGTTGCCCTCGCCTCCGAGCGCAACCGCCGCCATAACCCTCAGATCACCCGTTGATAGCGGTTGATCGAGCCCGATAAATTTATCAAGCGACGGATTCCATACGTACCTTGCAACCAGATCGTTCCAGTCTTTGGGGTAGGCCAACGGCGAGAAACCTTGTTCGCTTAGGAGCGCAGGAGTCTCCTCATGGCTTTCACGGATCAAGTAGTGGAGCTGGGTAACGGCAAACTCGTTGCTGGGCATTTCTGCGAAATAGGCGTCATACAAGGCTTGCCTTAGAGACGTCGCATGCTCAATAATTTGCTGCGACGATAGACCAAACTCCTTTTCGTAGCGCGCGATGGTTGCGGCTTTACGATTGCTCCACTGCCACGCAATATTTTTGATCGCTTTGAATTTTATGCTGTCCTTTGTCGCACGGCGGAATGAGGTAACGTGCTGCCGAAGGTCCAAAAGTCCTTTTTGGTAATCCAGCTCCGCCTCGTGCTTATCGGTAAGGGCTTCAATCCGTTCAGCGAGCCCACGATCGCCCCAAACTTGAGCCTTTCGTACCCAAGTATTGGAGCGATCACGCGTGTCTTCCCGAAGCCCTTCCGCTTTACCGGTAACCGCCTGAAGGGCCGTTTGATCCCCCTGCTCCGCTTGATCAACTAGTGCGCACAGGTACTGGTACTCTCTTTCTGTCCTCGCAGCTCTTTGCCGAGATTGATGCCTCCGGAAAAGCACAAATCCAACGGCTGAAAGAACCACAAGCGTCGCTATAATCCAGCAAATTGTGAGGAACACGTGTACCACTCCTTGGTCGGAAATAGGCTTAGCGTGCAGCTATGCTAAGTCAAAAGCGTTGGATTGTCTATTCCCTGCCAACAAAACTGCCCTGTATAATCAAGTCATGATCCTCATCATGACAACCCTCCACAAAAAGGACGACGCGGTGCGCATTGGTAAAGGCCTACTCGAAAAACGCCTGATTGCCTGTTATAACCTATGGCCGGTCGAATCCGCTTACTGGTGGAGGGGCGAGCTAATCGAAGAACCGGAAACCGTTATGATATTAAAGACAAAAGATAGGTGGTTTGAGGATATTGCCGACTACATTAAGGCTGAGTCTGGCTATGAGGTGCCCGAGGTTATCGCGCTACCGCCTGAACGCGTCGACGTGTCCTATACGAAATGGGTTAACGAAGAGGTAGCTTAGTCCGGTTTATAAAACCGCTCCTTCTCCAGCCCCTCTGGCATAAACCCCTTCTCATGCTGGAAGTTAGGCTGCCACTTATAGTCTTTGCCATAGCCGAGCTCTTTCATGAGCTTGGTGGGTGCGTTGCGCAAATGGAGTGGGGGTTCGGCGGCGGGGTTGTCGCGAACGGCGCGAACCGCGGCATTAATGGCGTTATCGACAGCACGGCTTTTCGGCGCGGTCGCCATCGCAATGGTGGCGTGGGCTAAGGTCAACTTGCCCTCTGGCAGGCCAATTCGCTCCACCGCCTGAAAAGCGCTAACGGCCAGTGGCAACATGGTGGGGTCGGCCATCCCAATATCCTCCGAAGCAAAAATGACGATCCGCCGTGCAATAAACTTGGGGTCCTCGCCGGCCTCCAGCATCCGCGCCAGATAGAACAGCGCCGCGTCCACCGCGCTACCGCGCATCGATTTAATGAAGGCTGAAATAATGTTGTAGTGAAAATCACCACCCTTGTCGTAACGCAAACTAGTTTTTTGCATAGCTTGCTTGATACCCTCAGGCGTAACCACATCCGCTACCTTGGCAGCCGCCTCAAGACCGCCGAGCGCAACGCGAGCGTCGCCCGCCGAAATCTGAGCTAGCAGAGTGGCGGCATCCGGCTGCAAAGTTTTGCCCTTTAGCTCCTTAGCCGCGCGCTCTAGTAACGTCACCAACTGATCATCCGATAGTGAGTTCAGCGTTAGCACCCGGCTGCGCGAAAGCAGCGGCGAGATCACCTCAAACGAAGGGTTCTCGGTGGTAGCCCCAATTAAAATAACGGTGCCATCCTCCACGTGTGGCAAGAAAGCGTCTTGCTGGGCCTTGTTAAAGCGATGGATCTCATCGACAAACAGCACCGTTGCCTGGCCCATCTTGCGCCGTTCTTTGGCCCGCTCAATGACCTTTTTAACCTCGGGCAAACCTACCACCACCGCGCTAACCTCCTCAAAGGCAAAGTTGCCGCTGCCAGCGATAATCCGGGCAAGCGTGGTCTTGCCGCTGCCGGGCGGCCCCCATAAAATTATCGAAACCGGTTGGCCTGTCTCGATAATTTGGCGCAAAAACTGGCCCGGACCAATCAAATGCTCTTGGCCGATCAGATCATCAAGGCTGCGCGGCCGCACCTTGTCAGCGAGCGGCGCATCCGTAGACTCAAACAAGTTCATGTTTTCAGTATACGCCTTTTGTTCGTGTTTGGAGAGCTAACTGTACTCCGCCCGCACCTGCCAGTAAAGATAGGCTGCAAGCCCTAAGATAAGCACTCCACTCACCAAGTGATTCACCGCCACCGCTCCCACCATATGTACAGCAGCCGCTGCTATCACAAGCTGCCAGCCTAAACTTCGTCGCAGAAAAAGCGGCCGGATAGCTAGCAGCAGCAGCACAAACTCAACAATCAAGACAATGCCAGTGATGCCAAAGCCATTGTTGCTATCGGCAAAGGCGTCCAAAGCTGGGATGCCGAGATACTCCAAGGGTAGTGAATGCGCGCCTAGCACCACGGCGAGCAACGCGACCGGAATCAGAAGCACGACCATGGCCAGTGCCGCCCAGCCGGCGTAATCGACCGTAAAGTCCACCAGCCAGTCCGCCATTTCGTACCAACTTCGATTGTTATAGGTTCGCACGATAGCCTGACGCCCGCCCGCGCCCGTTCGCTTTACATTCCGCTGTTCTTGCCGCGCCATAATAGTGCAATCGTATCACATTTAGGCAGGTGGAGGTGTATCGCTAGAACCCTCGGATGTGTGCACGTTTGACTCATTAACGCCCACGCTGAGCAAATCGGCCCCATCGAGGCGGGTATGTTTACCAAGCAGAGACTGCGTATCGCGGCGCATGGCAAGAATCACCGCGTCCCGCCGCTGCATCACGCCGATTGGATCGTGCTCGGATTCCGGTGCCGCCACCGCCCAGACAAATCGGCCGAGAGCTCGCACCACCCTATCGGAGCCGTACAGCAGCACCTGCTGATAGGCGCTCGCAAAGTGCCGTTTCTGTTTCAAGCGCGCGCCACGCAGCTCGTCGATCGAGGCGAGGAGATCGGCGTAAGCCTTGCCCCGCTCCACCTCTAGAGCATGATTGGCGGTACGGCGGCGCAAGGCTGCTCCTAAGAGCGCCCCGGCCACCACCAGTACCACAATCGCCCCTAAATATTCGATGTTAGCTGTAAAATCCATAAGCCTATCGGTAAACATTATTGTCGACGGCTCGGATCAGAAATGCAACTAGGCCCGTGCACCGAGCGCGCTGCGAGCTTCCAAGGCTAGCGAGATAACGAACGCGCCTGCCGCAACACCGTACAAGCCAACCACCCAGGTGAAGGCCAACGCCGGGCTGGTCGGGTACGCCCACACCACGACACCGGCTACCAGGCTCAAAACGCCCACGATCGCCAGCAAGCTGCGGTGCTTGGACTCGTATCCGTCACCAAAGGCCGCAATTACCTCTAAGATCCCGCGTACCACCAGTACCAAGCCAACCAGCAACAGCAGTGTTGCAATGCTGAGCGTCAGGTGGCGAAGCATGAAGAAACCGACGCCCACCTCCAAGGCCGCAAGCACCACGTTGAGGAACCACAGCGGCAGTAGCGTAGCACTACTGAAGGTAGTGATAAGATTAATGACCCCCACCGCGATCAAGTACACCGCAAACCCAATGACAAATCCTGCCACCGTGAGACCCGGCAGCGCTACCGCAAACAGTCCCACTAAAAGCAGCGCTATGCCTCGTAGCAACAACATCCACCACGTCGCTTGTAAAAATGTTTTCATCAGCTGACAACTCCC
>JASLFZ010000066.1 GCA_030150485.1 Candidatus Saccharimonadales bacterium
GCCAAGGCCACGCTCGCTGCGTTTAAACAGCCTGAGTACTTTGGGGGCATTGGTCGGGATTGGGCTAACGGGTACACCCCGCTCCTTAATCGGTTTGCCACCAACCTGAGCCAGGAGGTTGAGCACGGTTACTACCGCCACCTTCCGAGCGTCCATGATGACGCGATTACGCGCCTAGCCGATCAGCTCAACCAAAACCGGGCTTCGGTGCTAGTGGGGGGCGTGGGGAGCGGCCGCACCTCGCTGGTGTACGCCCTGGCCGAGCGTATGCTGACGGGCAACGTACGCAGCCTCCAGTATTATCAGATCGTGGCACTGAATGCCTCGGCGCTTATATCGTCCGGAGAGCGTCTGGAAGATCTCGTGATGCAGCTACTCGGTGAGGCGGTCCACGCCAGTAACATTATCATCTTCTTGGATGAGGCGCAGCTCTTCTTTGGCTCAGGTGCCGGCGCGACCAATCTTTCGCAAATATTGTTGCCAATATTACAACGCAATGTTGTCAAATTGGTGCTTGCGATGACCGATCACGACTGGCAGAAGCTGATTGCCGAGCAGCCTGCTCTGGCAAGCGGCCTTCAGCGTATCGCTATCGCCGAGCCCGATCCCGCCGAAACATTGATGGTGGTTCAAGATGCGGCTATCGGTATTGAACATAAAGCCAGCGCTACCGTCATGCAGGCGGCAGTAAGTGAAGCCATCCGGCTGGCCGGCCGGTATCTGCCCGAAATGTCGTTCCCCGGCAAAGCCATTACGGTGCTCGAGAGCGCCTCTCATTATGCTCAGGCCGGATTTATTACCGCCGCCTCGGTGCAACAGGCGGTTCAGGCTACGACCGGAGCTAAGGTCGTAGCGGTCTCTCAACCCGAGCGCGAGCAGCTGCTTGACCTCGAAGCCCAGATCCACCAGCGTATGATTAACCAAACCCGAGCGGTCAAGGTTGTTTCGGATGCGCTGCGGCGCTCCCGTGCTGGCGTGAGTAGCCCCAAGCGGCCGGTCGGCAGTTTTCTCTTCCTTGGTCCCACGGGCGTTGGTAAAACCGAGCTGGCCAAAGCGCTTGCGGCCATCTACTTTGGCGGCAGCGATGCCATGGTGCGGCTCGATATGAGTGAGTACCAGCAGCAAAGTGACATCTCGCGGCTCCTTTCTCCTTCCAGTGGGGCGCAAGCCGGCACCACCCTGGTTGCGGGGGTGCGTCAGCGCCCATCCAGCGTAGTGCTACTTGATGAGATTGAAAAGGCCCATCCCGATGTCCTCAACCTACTCCTGCAGCTGCTTGATGAGGGCCAGCTCACCGATACCGGCGGCCGTCCGGTTTCCTTTAAAGATACTATTGTAATTGCCACATCTAACGCCGCCGCCGATGAGATCCGCGCTCGTATCGACAAAGGTGAGCAGCTGGAGGCTTTTGAGGCTGCCGTTACCGAGCAGCTCATCGCCAGCCACGCCTTTCGGCCGGAGCTCCTCAACCGCTTTGATGAGATTGTGCTGTTCCGTCCGCTCACCAAGCCAGAGCTGCGCCAGGTGGTTGATCTGATGCTCGCCGACGTCAACACCACTCTCGAAGCTCAACAGGTACGCGTAACGCTTACGCCGGCTGCCGCCGACTGGCTGGTAGAGCAAGGGTACGACCCGGCTCTAGGCGCCCGGCCACTCCGCCGGATGGTACAGCGCACGGTGGAGAATGTCGTCGCCGAGCGGTTACTTGCAGGTAGTATCGTGGCGGGCCAGTCGGTCACGCTCGATCAGCCGGATCTAACCGCCGCCACTCCAGCCCAGACGTAACCTGTTGTTCTGGCAAACTGCTAGTTTTTGTGGCCGCAAGCTACGGAATTTCGCTATTTCGCCTGAGCGCCCCAACGCGCGGCTTTGGTATGCTACCCACAGTTTAAAGTTTTTAAGTGAGGGGTACTATCGAAGTGAGACACATTTGGCGTAATTTAATCACCGCAGGCATCGTGACATTAATGGGAGTGGGTACGGCTGCCGCCAGCTCTATCTCCACCACGGGGCCGTCGTCATATAATAATATTGGCAGTAATAACAGCTTTACCTATGTAAGTACTAACGCAAACTACGCTTCTATTGCTAACCTCAATAGTCAGTATGCGCGTTCAGGGAGCGCGAACGTCAGCGGCAACACCATCGGCGGTAATGCTACCAGCGGAAACGCCGGCAACAGTAATATGAGCAGCACCAGCGTTAGCTGGGGGAGTGGAGACGGCCTAGTGATCACCTGGGTGCCTACAGGCGGTTCGGACTCCAACTCAATTAATACGACCGGTCCAAACTCGTACAACGCCATATCGAGCACCAATAAGACTACCGTTACCACCAGCAACACCACCAATGTTTCAGCGGTAAACTGGAACAGTCAATCGGCCTCCTCGGGTAGCGCGAACGTTAGCGGCAACACGGTCGGTGGCAGCGCAACCAGCGGTAACACTGGCAACAGTAATAGCTCAACCGTAAATGTATCAGGTGGCAACAATGGCGGAGGCGTGACCGTAACCGGCTCGACACCTACAGCTGGCAGCAGCACCATCTCTTTGACCGGCCCCAATTCGTTCAACACCATCAGCTCAACGAACACGACCACTATTCACCAAACGAACAGTACCAACGTAAGCTCCACAAATGTGAATAGCCAAAGCGCGTCGAGCGGCTCGGCCAACGTTAGCGGCAACACGGTCGGTGGCAGCGCCACGAGCGGGAATGCCGGCAACACAAACGTAAGTTCAGTAACGTACGCTTACTAAGTCGCAATACGCCTTGCGCGCGGGCTACTAATCTTCATTAGGCTCCACCCAAAACCCTCGTTCTTTCAAAATATGGCTTGATGCCAGCTCGCTCGCCCGAGAGCTGGCGGTGCCCATAATTGCTTACGCAGCCTTTGCCGCTAAATAAAAAATAACGGCTTGGGTAAGCCGTTATTTTAATCTGTTTGTCGTGGTTTTTGTTTTGAGTACTTATTGTGTTCAAGCACCTATTTACAGATTAGCGTAAGCATAAAAGGCCTGTCAATACATTTTTTGAAAAAAGTATGCTAAAAATTACTAAAACAGCCATTGGAGACCCACTTTGAAGATAACTAAGTACACGCAGTCGTGCCTAAAAATTGAAGACAACTCACAGGCCTTGCTCGTCGATGTCGGCACTCTCACCACGGCTGATTATGCGGTCAGCGACTTTGGTAGCTTTGACGCCGTGCTGTTTACGCACAGTCACGCGGACCACTTTGATGTGAGCAAGCTCGCTGAACTGAGTGCGCATGGTGCCCAAATCTATGGTAACGCCAACGTCGCACAATTAGCCGAAGGAACTAAGGTAGAGGTAATTGGTGAGGGCGAGGAGCTCGTGATTGCGGGTTTCAAGGTCAAGGCGGTAGCCATGGAGCACTGCCTGATGGTGGATGGCTCGCCCGCTGGCATTCCTAACACCGCCTTTGTCATCAACGACCGCCTGCTTATACCAGGTGATAGCACCGAGGATGTTGGCCTAACCGCCGAAATAGTGGCGATTCCTATCTTTGGCCCCGATATCAGCCCCAAAGATGCCGTTAGCTTGGCCGTGGCCACCAAGGCCAAAACACTCATCCCGGTACACTATGATGTCGCGGGAATGGATCCGTCGGTGTTTCAGCGCTTTGCCCGTAACCTTACCGCTGAGATCATTCCGTTAAAGAACGGTGAATCTACCGAACTTTAACGGCTTCTGCGAACCTCTCGGCTGGCTTCGCGTTCCTGGGTGCGCCGCTGCATAGTTTCACGTTTATCATAGAGCTTCTTGCCCTGTCCGATGCCAACTTCGAGCTTTACGAGTTTGCGCTCCTCCAGTAGTGCCAGCGCCACAATCTGTTGGCCGCGCTGCTTGGTGGCGATCAGTTCGTCAAGCTGTTTGCGGTGCACCAGGAGCTTACGTGGCCGCGTGGGATCCAGCCCCGACCGATTCCCGGCCATATTATAAGGAGTAAAGTGGGCGTTATTCAGCCACGCCTCACCATCTTTAATCGTCACGAAACTGCCCTTTAAGCTGACGTGGCCTTGCTTCGCACTCTTTACCTCCGCACCAGATAGCACCAAGCCCGCTACCAGCTTTTCACTAATAGCGTAGTCAAAGGTTGCGCGGCGATTTTTAGCGAGTAGCTTCATATCAGCATTATACAGCCAGATGGGCGACTGCTATACTATTGCTATGCTTAACGACCTTGCGAGTGCTGCCGTAACAGAAGCGGTAGAGCAACTTTACGGCGTTACCGGCGTAGACCCTCAAGTGGTTTACCCCGACGCCAAAACCACCACCGCCGACTTTGCCACCAACATTGCCTTCCGTCTGGCTAAGCAGCTGAAGCTGTCGCCTCAAGAGGTTGGGGAGAAGATTGCTGGCGCGCTAACCAAAAACGGCTCTAAGATAGCCACAGCGGAGGCGGTGCGGGGGTTTATTAACCTTACCTTGGCTCAGGAGTGCTGGCTGGATGAGCTGCGGGCAATCACTCCCGTTTACGGCCATACCGGCCAGGGGAGCGGTCAGAAGCTTCAGGTGGAGTTTGTTTCGGCTAACCCCACCGGCCCCACCACGATTGGTAACGCCCGTGGGGGTTACATCGGCGACACGCTGGCTCGCGTAATGCAAGCTCACGGCTACCAGGTGACGCGGGAGTATTACTTTAATAATGCCGGCACCCAGATTAGCAAGTTACTCGAGTCGGTGAAGGTCTCGGCCGGGCTAGTTGAAGCCGAGGAGGTTCAGTATCGAGGAGAGTATATTGAGCAGCTGGCCACCGAGCTGAAGGCCGATCTGAAAACGAAGCCCGATGACGAACTCAAAGAGCTCATCACCCAAGCCATTCTCAAGCGCTGGATTGAACCGGCCATCACCAAAATGGGCATTACCTTTGATGTCTGGTTTAACGAGCAGGATCTGATTACCAAGGGCTACTTCGACCAAACTATGGAGAAGTTGCAGCAGAAGGGCCTCCTATACAAAAAGGATGGCGCCACCTGGCTCGATACGGGCAAGTTGGGTGTTGCGCGCGAGGCCCGGGTAATCGTTAAGAGTAGCGGCGATTTAACCTACCTGGCAACCGATGTGGCTTACCATGACGATATTTTTGGCCGGCGGGGCTTTGATGTCTCGATTAAGGTGTGGGGCCCGGACCACATCGACCAGTTTCCGTCATTGCGTGAGACGGTATTAGCGCTTCACCCCGGTAAACGCCTCGAGATGGCTGGCCATCAGTACTTCCGCCTAATTAAAGAGGGCAAGGAGGTCAAGGTGAGCAAGCGGCTGGGGCAGTTTGTCACCATCGAGCAGCTGATTGATGAGGTGGGCCCTGATGTGGCGCGCTTTATGACCCTGATGCGCTCGGCTGACGCCGCCATCGACTTTGATCTTGATCTGGCCACCGAGCAGTCCCAGAAGAACCCCTACTACTATGTGATGTACTCCTATGTGCGGGCTCGTTCTATTTTGGAACAGGCGAGTAAGCGCGGTTTGGCACCCGTTAGCACGCTGAGTCAGCTCTCTGAAGAAGAGCTGCCGTTGGTGCGACAGATGTCGCGCTTTCCCGAGCTCCTCAGCCTGATTTCACGGGACTTTGGGGTTCATCGCCTGACCTTCTTCGGCATCGAGCTGGCTAAACTGTTTCATGACCTGTATGAGAGCGAGCGGATCATTGATCTTGATCGCGCGCGGGCCAGCCACCGCCTTTACCTGATTGATCGCTACCTGGTCTTTATGCAGAGCTACTTCGAGGTGCTCGGCCTTACTGCCGTTGAGCGCATGGAACGCTCCAAGGAATCTGCTGCTGACTAAGGCTAGCGGTAGCAGTCTTAGCGCCCCGGCAATCTATTAACAAAGTTAATAGATTGTAAACTTAGTTAACGCACTGCTACAGGTATAATAGAGATATGGCACTTGATGAGCTCAATTCGTCCCAAAAGGCTGCCGTCCTGCATGGCACCGGGCCCGCTTTGGTAGTGGCGGGTGCGGGAACCGGTAAAACTCGCGTCATTACTCAGCGCATCGCGCATTTAATCGAGACGCAGGCCGCCCAACCCAGCCAAATCCTGGCGCTGACCTTCACCGAAAAGGCCGCCCGCGAGATGGCTGAGCGGCTATATGACCTCATCGGTTGGCGTTCCTACCAGGTGGCCGTACTTACGTTTAACGCGTTTGGCACCGAGCTATTGGTGCGCTATGCCAGCCACATTGGCCGTTCTATTCGAGGGGGTCTACTTAATGACACTCAAAAAGCGCTTTTATTACAACAGCACTTAGATCGAGTGGAGCTATCTTATTATGGGCCCCATGCTAATATCTTTGAGTTTCTCGAGGGCGTAGTGGTGTATATCGGACGGTTGCAGAATGCCGGCATCACCCCCGCGGCTTACGCGGAGTATGCCGCGGGCTTAGTAGCCGGCGACGACATTCACTCGCAGGATATTCGCGAGCAAATGGATCTGGCACAGCTGTTTTCCCTTTACGAAAGCATAAAGCTGGAGACGGGCACCTTTGATTACAATGACCAGTTGCAGATACCGTTGCAAATTTTGCAACAAAAACCTAATCTGGCGGAGCGTCTAAAGCGAGAGTACCACTATGTACTAGTTGATGAGTACCAGGATACTAACACCTTGCAAGATAAGCTATTGCGCAGCTTTATCCCACCCGGGGGTAATATTTTTGCGGTTGGTGATGACGACCAAGCTATCTACGGCTTCCGCGGGGCGCAGATCGGTAACATTCTTGATTTTGCGGATCATTTTAAGGTGAAGGCGCCGCTCGCGCTGATCGAAAACTACCGCTCTGGCCAAGAGATTCTGGATGCTTCGTACCGTCTTATTACACACAACAACCCCGACCGTCTCGAGACCCGCCTCAATCTCGATAAACGCTTACGGGCTCAAACCACCGGCTCGGTGGTGCGCTTCGTTCCTTACCAAGCAGCGCCGGATGAGCTGACGGGTGTGCAGGATGCCATCGAAGAGCGTTTACGCCAAGGCGAGTCTCCTGAGAGCATTGCGATTCTTTCGCCCACGCACGCACCGCTCGGCCAGATTGCGAAGGGTCTGCGCGCCCGTGGTGTTCCGTATGCGCTTTCCACCAAGGTTAATATTTTTGAGCAGCCGGAACTCAACCAGTTGTGGTACTTGTTGCAGTGGATTGGCTTCAAGGCTGATCAAGAGAGTATCGCGCACGTCATGCTGAGCCCCTTCATTGGGTGGAGTGCCGAGCAGTATCGCCAGCTAGCTCTGACCGCGCGCGACGAAATGCGAGATGTCGAGGATGTGCTGCGAGACTCGGAGGCCCCCGAGTCGCAGGCGGTGGTAGCGCTACTCGATTCCTGGCGTGAGTGGGCCAAGGCTACGCCCGTCAGCCAGCTAGCCTACCGCTTGGTTTTCGAGACCGGCGTGGCCAAACGGCTCCAAGCCATGGCCGAGCAGCATATTCGCATCCGGCGCATTTTTGAGGATCTTCACCAGCTCCTCACTCAGATGCAGGATTACGAGACGGTTTCGCCGCTCAGCGTGACGCTCACCGGCTACCTACAGGCCTTTCCGACGCCGCCTCAGATCGAGGTCAACGAGCCGCAGGGTGAGACCGACGGTATTCAGCTCCTAACCGTTCATGCCGCTAAGGGGCTTGAGTTCGATACAGTACATTTGATTAATTGCACGCAAAGGGCTTGGTCGTCTCGGGGGCGGGGTGGCTGGGAGGTGCCACCAGATCTGGTGCATACCCCCGACCTGCCGCCCGAGCACGAGCTGCGCCGCCTGCTCTACGTTGCGGCGACTCGGGCGCGCCACGAGCTGATTATGAGCGCGCCAACCGCTACGGCGGGAGGAGCGCGCCAAACTATCACGCCTTTTATTGCAGAGCTGCTGGGTCACCCCCCGGCGTTGGTGGCCTCTACCTCGCAAACCGAGAATAAAATTACTAAATCAATGCAAAAATTACAACGTTTTTACCCTCTTAAGCAGCATAAATCAGCTAAGCTGCCCTTTGAGACGGCTGATGGCTGGTTGGAGCTGGGGGTTGGTAGCCTAGGGAGTTACGATTTCTGCCCCTACGACTTTTATCTGGAGAAGGTGCTCGGGATCACCCAGCCGTTTGGGCCCCAACTGGCCTTTGGGAGCGCTGTGCACGGAGCGATTCAGGCGTACTATCAAGCCAAGCTGCGCCACGAGGATCTTAGCGAGGCCGAGCTAAGGGGCCGCCTCGACGAACTGTGGAACGATCGCGGCTACGAGAGCCGACAGGCGGCAGCACAGGCCAAAACCAGTGCGCAGGAAGCGCTGCATAACTTTCTTACTCGCGAGGCCCAAGCCACCCATACCATTACCGCCACAGAGCTGCCAATTAAGCTGGAGATACCGGAAGCTAAGCTACGTTTGAGCGGCCGCATCGACGCTATTTTTGAGACCGGTGATGGCGTTGAGCTGCGTGACTTCAAGACCGGCCGCAAAACCGACGCCGAAGGCCTGGCCCGCAGCGCCAAAAACAGCTTTCAGCTGCGCACGTATGCGCTGGCTTATCAGGAGATGACCGGTGCCGCACCCGCCGCTGTCACACTCGACTACGTGGTGACGGGAGTGGAGGGGAGCGCTGAGCTTTCGGCGCGCATCTTGGCGAACCATCGCAATAAGCTGGTGGAGTTGGCCGCCGCGATTCGGGCGGGAGAGTTCGCGCCCAAGCCATCTAACGTCCACCAGTGCGCAGCGATTAAGTACTACGGTACCGGCGAAGAGGATGAGCGCCAGCTGGAGGCCGCCGGTGCGTGATGAGCTTGAATCCGGTGAGAGCTCACCGGCCTCAGCCAAACCAGCCCCGCGCGACGAGTTCTGGCTGCAACAGCTTCTCGACGACACCTGGGATCGCTACTTTGCCGATGTGCCTCAGGATAACATCGTGCGTATCGAGTTCGGCCGGCGAGCTAAGCGACAGCTGGGCAGTATCCGGCTTGACCGCAAGGATCCCACCGTTTCCATCATTACCATGAACGGGCTGTTCCGCGACCCGGCCATCCCTGAATTCATTGTGTTCGCCACCTTGGTGCATGAGCTATCGCATTACGCTCATGGTTTTAACTCACCCCTAGCTCGTAAGCATGCCCATCCACACGCGGGCGGTGTCATGCGCGCCGAGTACGCCGAGCGTGGCTTAGAGAGTCTCTACGTGCGTCAAAAGCGCTGGCTCAAAGACAACTGGCAGGGTATTGTGACGGCTAACTTTGCGCCGCCTGCGCCGCGGCGTCGTTCGACTCGCCGCCAAGCTGGTATCACTATCCGTAAACCCTTTTGGATGTAGCGATGGACGCAGATCTGTACCAGCGCATTTTTGATCAGCATCGCCAGCGGCTACACAATCTTGAGGTGGCTCATCCCAAGCTCCTGGTGGTGTTTTCGGCGATTGCCGGATCGGGTAAAACCACGCTGGCGAAGGCTATCGAGGAGCGGTACCGGGCGGTACGCGTTAGCAACGACCACGTTCGGGCGGTTATTGATCGAGTTGATCCCGAGCTTAGCCCAGCTGCTAAGCAGAAACTTTTGGAACAGTACGTACTCAAACTATTTGAATATCTCAGTGCGCAGCCAAATGGCTTGGTGCTGCTCGATGCCAGCATTGACCGTAAATACTTTGCGGTGAAGGAGCAGGCGGAGCCGCTGGATTACCATATGGTTTTAATTAAAATTAGTCTGCCTCGTGCCGAGATTGAGCGGCGGGTGCGGGAACGCCACAAATCGGCCGCCAAACCGGAGGTTTACTTGAACGAGTTCGACCGCTGGCAGGTGGATAATAAGCGTCTGGCGAGCCAGGTAAAGCCAGATATTATCGTGGCGGATAACTACACCTTTAACTTTGACCCGGTATTTACTTTCCTCGATCAACTCCTAATATAAAAACGGCAGAGCCCCCGAACCAACGGGGGATGCCGTAGGCTTGGGGGTGCTTCAGTCGCGCGTATCGAAATCAACACGCCCAATGATCGCCTTGAAGCTGCTTCGCTGTTGACGGATACTTTCGAAAATGGCCTCGCGCTCTTTGATGCCATCGTCCACCATCTTTTCAAGTTCCCATATCAAGTGCTTGGCCATATCTCCACTCTGGAGGATGGAACCAAGGCGCTGATCGCTAAGCCATTGAAAGCGGCTGGTATGCGCGTACCAAAACTTTCTCCTCTCAGGGGAAGAGCGGGGTTTATAGAGAGCCTCCCATAGCACTAGCCTGCCCTTACGGGTTAGCAGAAGTCTATCAACCTTTTTTTGGTGGCGCCCCTCATCGTGCCGGAGCAGTAGGAGTTTAGTGCACATGGTATTACTACTGAATCCACTCAACCCCTCAATTTCCCCAGGACCTTCGATGTAGCTCCATTTGTTCCACCGCTCGGACTCACCTAGGTGGGCTGCTGGCTTGAAGTGGGGGAAGTATTGGAGTGATCCGCTGAGAGTTGCAATAAGCTGCTTGAACAGCGCAGCTTTTTGCTTGGTCGACAGCTCATGGTAGTCAACCTGGTTACTTCCTAGCACGTACGACAGCGCGTCAATCTTTGCTGTGTCAATCAGAGCGGGCGAACCCATAATGCGCTCCTTTGTCATAGCTCACGGGCGAACCCATTGCGAGCCGTTCGACCAGCTTATGCTGGCTTACCGGCATTTTGATACTTTAGCCTGTTCGGGGCAAGCATAAGAGGGTTTAAGCAGATTACGGATCGATTTAGTCACTAAAAACTGCTAGAATACCAGGGTTTTCGGGGTGTGGCGCAGTTGGCTAGCGCGCAGCATTCGGGTTGCTGAGGCCGGAGGTTCGAGTCCTCTCACCCCGACCAGCATTTATTAAGGATTTATGAAAAAGCATGAGCAAATGGGAAAACTTAACCTTCGTTACCGGCAATCCGCAT
>JASLFZ010000028.1 GCA_030150485.1 Candidatus Saccharimonadales bacterium
CAGCATTTTGGGGCAGTAGCATAGTAACAGGAGCCGGCCACAAAGGTCGGCTCCTGTTACGGAATTTGGAATTATCACGTCCCGAACTGCAGCTTTTTGCGGCGCACCGCAATCGATTCAAGCAAACCGATCGCCACCAGCGAAACCAGCAGGCTGGTGCCGCCATAGGAAATAAAGGGCAGCGGAATCCCGGTTACCGGCATAATCCCCACATTCATTCCAATATTAATAAAGACATGGAACAGCAGCATGGTAACAATGCCAGCCCCAACGAACATGCCAAAGCGGTCCTCGGCCCGGCTCGCAATAACAATGCCGCGCAGCAGCAGCGCTACAAACAGCAGCAGCACCAACGCTGCGCCAATAAAGCCCATTTTTTCGCTTAGCACAGCAAAAATAAAGTCGGTGTGCTGGCTGGGCAAAAAGTTGAGCTGACTCTGGGAGCCGGCGTTGAGGCCACGGCCAGCCAGCTGCCCACTCCCCACCGCAATGGTAGCCTGCACCACGTTGTAGCCCGCGCCCTGGCGGTCGGCGGTCGGGTTAATGAAGGTGGCCAGCCGCTGGCGCTGATATGGGTGCAGGTGCGGGATCACCAGCGGGATGGCCACGGCGAGTGCCAGCGCCATCACCGCTAGGTAGCTGAGGCGAATGCGCGCCATTAAGGCCATCACCAGCCAGATGATGCCAAGGATGAGCGCGGTGCCGAGGTCGGGCTGGGCCAGTACCAGCGCGATCGGCACGAGTACATACATTAATGAAACGATAAGATGGCGCGGGTTATCCATGAAATCATAGTTGGCGCTAAAGTACTTGCCCAGCGTCAAGATCACCACCAGCTTGGCCAGCTCGGCGGGCTGGAACTGGAAGAAGCCGAGATTGATCCACCGCGTAGCCCCGAGTGCACTCTTACCGTGCAGTAGCACGATACCAAGGGTAATTATCATGAAAACGTAAAGAATCGGCGTCACCCGGCTCCAGCCGCGGTAGTCCATGCGGGCGGCGGCGATCAGGCCAATGAAGCTCACGATGGCAAAAATAATCTGGTGCGTGGCGTCGGTGGCCGGCACATGCGTAACCGCTTTAAAGGAGGTGGAATAGATAACAATGATGCCGATCACCGTGAGCAGGACGGCGATACCGAGCAAAATCCAATCAAAGTTTTTCCAAAAGCGGGACTTGAACACTAGGGTTATTATACGCGCTCAACACCCTCCGTAGCTATCGGTAGTGCTTAATTGTCGGACTATTGTTCCCCTTGACCACCTCGATTATCCCTGAATGCTTCTTAACTTTTTCCATAATTTGGTAGAAGTTCTCGAGACTACTTGCATACAGTCCGTAGTTCGGCCAGCGATCTTTCTCGGGCTCGTCTTGCTTAAATCCTCGCTGGGAAACGAGACTCTCCACCCCCCTTAAGCCATGAGTATAAAGCGCGGCCAACGTACCACCTAGACCATTACACACTTCCTCTTGTGCTGCTAAACGTAGATTCGTCATTGCCCTTACGTTGAAGTCTGCACCCTCCTCAACCCTTTCTTCTGCCGCGAAATCTTCATTTTTTACTGTGGGGATATAGACATGAATAAGCGCCTGACAAATTTCAGTAGCGATGCCTTTATTGCTTAGATACCGACCATTAATTTCGCCGGGATGAGAGGGAACAATCCAACTCGTTGTTTGGGTTCGGTTCACACGCGTAACATCAACATTATTGTGTGCGTCTGTGTTTCGTCCAATTCCGGAAGGCACATGGTCAACTTGAATTATCGTGTGTGGTGTTACCTCCGGCTCAACATGTACAGAAACATCACTATTGAGATCCAACGAGTGGGCTTCATTGTGTGCCAGCCACTCCTGAGTGGCTTCAACGACAAACCGAATGAATGGCACATTTACTGGACGGTCGGTTCCATTGAAAATATAGATCGGCGCTGATCGCGGGAACTTGGCTTCCACGGGAGCAAGTACGCTATCACGCAGGAAAATTGTCTCCCGCAAGACAGGCGGATCGGTTGAGCGACCATCTTTGTAATCTAGAAAGAATAGGTTAAAATAGTCTATCTGGTCAGGCGTAGGCGGGAAAACGCCAGCAGTAAACCCTTCGAGTCGGTAATCAACCTCGGTAGCCTGCTCCATTTCCTTCACTGTAGGATGCTCAGAGATTGATGGCTTGATCTTCGTCTGCTTTATCTCAGCAGATGGGATACTTTCACGAGAAGGCTCCTTAGATACGGCGTAAGCTCCCCCTGCCGCCACCATTACGGCCGCTACCGTGGCAATTCTCGTCTTATTACGCTGCACCCAGGAGGACTGCTCCGCGGTTTCTTGCTCTGCCATAGCTATACCCTATTTTATGAGTATGATATCACGCTGTCAGGGTGCTTTGACGAGCTTAATAGTAAGCTCAGCACCATCAATCTTAACGTTGGTGTGGTGTTCGGTTTCAAGCTCCTCCACTAGCTGGGTGGCCAGCGTTTCAGCGGTAATAGTTGCAGCGTGCTCCGTGATAGCAGCGGCCAACTGGTCGTTATTGGTACTCAGTAACAATAAAATACGGTCCTCCACTGCCAGTCCCGAGTTCTTGCGGAAGTTTTGGACGTGCCTCACCACATCGCGCATCATGCCCTCGCGTTTGAGTTCGGGGGTGAGGGTGATGTCGAGCTCAACCTTATCAGGGTGCATTTGCGCAAATTTTTGATCGCCGCTTAGGTGCAAGGTGACATGCTTCACATTGAGCTCCTCCTGGGCAATAGCGATGAGCTGAGCGGCTCGACCGCTATTCGGATTAGCAACATCCCAAAGCTTGGCTGCAGCTAACGGCTGCCGAACCTTAATACCCGCCTCCGCACGCTGGGCCAGACCCATCGCAATTGCCTCGCGCAAATTCGTCATGATGCGCAAGGCTAGACGAGAGAAGTCGTATTCTGCAGGGTTCGGGTCTGGCCAGTCGCTTAAGTGGACGCTCGACGGTACATCCATGCCGACGGTCAGCTCTCGCCAGAGCTTGTCCGCCAAGAAGGGGCTCCACGGCGCCAGCAGCTGAGCGATACGCACTAGGACGTAATGGAGCGTAGTGTAGGCTGCGGTTTTGTCCCCATCGTCTTCGCTCTTCCAGAAACGACGGCGGCTGCGGCGAACATACCAGTTCGAGAGGTCATCGATCAAGTCGCGTAGGGGTCGAACGGCACGGGCAATCTGGTACTCGTCGGCTTGCTTGGTGGCCTCGCAAATAGTCTGGTTGAGGCGCATCACTATCCACTGGTCAAGGATGCTTTCGCTCTGAGGCCTGGTGAGGGTTTTGGGCGGCTTCCAGCCGTCAATTTCAGCGTAAGTCGTAAAGAAGCTATGCACATTCCAGAGGCGCGCGAACACGTTGCGACTGACCTCCTGGACGTGATCGGCCGAAAAGCGCACATCCTCCCCCGCCACCACCGGGCTGCTCATTAAAAATAGCCGGAGCGCATCGGCGCCGTAGGTATCAAAGATTTCGGCAGGATCAGGATAGTTTTTGAGGCGTTTACTGAGCTTTTTACCATCGGCGGCCAAGAGCATGCCATTCACAACCACGTTCTTGAAAGCCGGCTGATCAAATAACGCCGTACCGAGCACGTGCAGGGTGTAGAACCAGCCGCGAGTTTGATCGAGGCCTTCGGCGATAAACTGGGCCGGAAAGGTCTGCTCGAACTCCTCTTTCTGCTCGAAGGGATAGTGGTCTTGGGCATAGGGCATGGCGCCGGATTCAAACCAGCAGTCAAAGACCTCTTCGATTCGGCGGTAGGTCTTGCCATCGCGTTTAATGATAATTTCATCAATGCCGGGCCGGTGCAGGTCAAAATCACCTTCGTGGCCGCTGAGCTGGCGCAGCTCGTCCAGACTGCTAACCACAATCATGTCGTTCTCGTCGACCTCATTGACCCAGATGGGAAGTGGCGCGCCCCAAAAACGGTTGCGGCTAAAGTTCCAGTCGCGCGCCTCGGCCAGCCAGTTACCAAATCGCCCCTGTTTAATGTGTTCTGGCACCCACTCAACTTGATTGTTGTTGGCGACCAGCTTATCACGCAGCTCCGCGACTTTGATGTACCAAGTCTCCAGCGCGAAGTACATCAGCGGCGTTTCGCAGCGCCAACAGAAGGGATAGGTGTGCGTAAAGGTTTCGGCGGCAAAAATGCGGCCTTTGCGCGTAAGATCAGCAATAATGTGCTCGTCCGCCCCCTTGAAGAACGTACCGACAATCGATTCGAGACCAGGCACACCCTTAAACGCCTCGACCATCTGGCCATTGCCGTCGACGCTTTCGATAAGCGGCAGATCCTCCCGTAAACCCATCGCCAGGTCGGTCTCACCATAGCGGGGCGCTACATGCAAAATACCGGTGCCGTCGTCCAGGCTGACCGAATCATCAAGGTAGACCCGGTAAGCCTTCTCGTTTGTCTCGCCAAACTTATACAGTGGGTCGTACACGGGCTTAATCTTCTCAACGATATCGCGACCTTTTACGGTGTTCACGATCTTATACTCCGCCTTTTTCAGGTCAAGAACCGACAGCCGGGCTTGGGCGAGAATCAGCCTCTCCCCTTTCTTCCAACTGTCGCCATCATCTAGCAACTCAACCTCAACGTAGTCGGCGTCGGCCGCCACCGCCAGCGCCGCGTTCGCCGGCAGCGTCCACGGCGTAGTGGTCCAGGCCAGCAGCGATTTCGGTTGATCATGACCCGCAAGGTTAAACTTTACATACACGCTCGGATCAGACGTATCGTCTTTATAGTTCTGGTTAACCTCGAAATTGGAGAGCGTGGTCGCGCAGCGCGGACAGTACGCATTCGAGCGAAATCCACGGTAGACCAATCCCTTTTGGTGCAACTGGCCAAGCACCCACCAAACGCTTTCAATATAATTATCATC
>JASLFZ010000050.1 GCA_030150485.1 Candidatus Saccharimonadales bacterium
TCTTCCTTGGTGACGTTGATATCGTGCGGGTGACTTTCTACGAGCCCGCCGCTGGTAATGCGCACGAACTGGGCGTTCTGCTGCAGATCGGCGATTGTAGCTGCACCGCAGTATCCCATCCCGCTGCGCAGGCCACCCAGCAGCTGATGGACGGTAGCCGCCAGCGAGCCACGGTAGTGCACCTGACCCTCAATACCTTCGGGCACCAGCTTAGCGGCGTCGTCGACATCCTCTTGGAAGTAGCGCTCTTTGGCGCCGCGGCTGGCCATCGCCCCAAGGCTGCCCATACCCCGGTAGCTTTTATAAGTGCGACCATGGTAAAGGATGGTTTCGCCGGGCGACTCCTCGGTCCCCGCAAACAGACTACCAATCATAACGGTATTGGCACCCCCCGCCAGAGCTTTGGTGATATCGCCACTGTACTTAATGCCGCCATCGGCAATCAAGGGTATGTTGTGAGGGGCGCAGGCGCGGGCCGCCTCCTGCACCGCGGTCAGTTGCGGCATGCCAATACCGGCCACCACTCTTGTGGTACAGATGGAGCCCGGCCCAATGCCCACCTTGATGCCATCGGCGCCGACTCGCATCAGCGCCTGGGCGCCGTCATAGGTAGCCACATTGCCGCCAATAACGTCAACCTTATCGCTAAACTGCTTTTTATAATCGCGGACGGCTTCGAGAATACCTTTGGAGTGGCCATGGGCGCTGTCCACAAAGAGAACATCGACGCCAGCCGCCACCAACGCACGAGCGCGCTCCATGCCCTCTTCGCCCACGCCGACGGCGGCGCCAACCAGTAGTCGGCCGAGCTCATCCTTAACTGCCTGGGGGAAGTCCTGTTGCTTCGTAATATCTTTATAGGTCATTAAGCCGCGGAGATTGCCATGCTTATCGACCACCGGTAGTTTTTCGATGCGGTGGTGCTGAAAAATATCGCGTGCCTGGGAAAGTGTTGTTCCTTCTACAGCAGTCACCAGTGGCATGGGCGTCATAGTGTCTTCCACGCGCCGCTTATTATCTTTCACAAAACGTAGGTCGCGGCTGGTGATAATACCGATCAGGCGGCCCTTGGGCTCGCCGCCATCGGTGACCGGCACGCCCGAAATACCCAGCCGCTGCATCAGGTCACGGATCTCCCCAACGGTCGCGCTTGGAGCCGCCACGATCGGATCGATGATGATCCCCGCCTCGCTCTTTTTGACCCGCTCGACCTCCGCCACCTGGCGGGTAATGCTGAGGTTTTTGTGGATCACCCCAAGGCCACCGTGCTGCGCCATCGCAATAGCGGTGGGACTTTCGGTAACGGTGTCCATCGCGGCCGAGAGCAACGGCATATTGAGACGAATGCGCTTAGTAAGACTGGTGCGCAAGCTCACCTCCGGCGGCAGAACCTCGGAGTAGGCCGGCACCAGCAGGACATCATCGAAGGTGAGCGCCTCCATCAGTTGACTACCGTTTTTAGGATGATCGTGCTCCGCCATAACTCCCCTTTTTTCCATTATGACACGGTCGAAAAGCGGTTGAAAGATGATTGCGGGGTGGCGATGAGAGACGGGCGTCTCTCATCGCAGGATGAAGGTGGTGGCAGGTCCACTAAAAAGAAAGATGTAGCTGGTGGTGTCAGGCACGGGTATTCCCGACACCACCAGCCATGGCCATTACGCGATAATCCTCTTCGGTGCGCATCGCGCGGCCGGGGGTGGAAGCGGCTAGGGGCCGTATAACCTAGCCGATGAAGGCAGATACTTTTCAGCTCTGCACTCCCTATGCCCTCATTTGAGCTCCCCACTGCCGAGAGCTCTCGTACCTTACTTCGATACACCCATGCGGCGCTGCCAGTCTATCCTGCTCCTCATCCAGAAGCGGGAGGGCGCGGCCGCCGGCTTCGGAAGGAGTGATGGTTACAACTCACACCACTTTCAACCGAGGGTAAGATCATTATTAAACATTTTATCGATATATGTCAAGATCATTGCAGGCGAAGGCTAATTCTGCTTAAATTGTTTCGTTACCCTATGGGGGCGATTAGCTCAGCTGGTTAGAGCGCGTCACTGATAATGACGAGGTCCGAGGTTCAAGTCCCCGATCGCCCACCAGGTATTATTTGGGGATGTAGCTCAGCTGGCTAGAGCACCTGCTTTGCAAGCAGGGGGTCCGGGGTTCGAATCCCCGCATCTCCACCAGTAATTATTTGGTATAATACGCTTATGATATTCGATCACCTGCTTCTCGGTTTGATTGCGGTAATACTTGGCGGAGTGACCCTGAAGTACAACTATCAGATGATCGGCTTCACCGGCCATATCGAGTATGTGGAGCGCTACCTAGGATATGGCTCCACCTACGCCTTTGCCAAAATCATGTCGGTACTGGTAATTATTGGGGGCTTTATGTATATGTTTGGGCTGTTTGACCCCGTGTTCGGGTGGCTGCTCTCCCCGCTAGCCCGTTTTTTCCACCCCGGTAGCACCCAGTGAAAATCGAGCCGGTCATTACCTTTTGCGAGCTGCTGCTGCAGTTCCGGGAGGTGGAGCGCAACATCCAGCTGCCGCGTCGCGACCAAGACGAGAACGACGCCGAGCACAGTTACATGCTTGCGATGACAGCGTGGTATATAGCGACTCAGGCTAAGCTTTCATTAGATGTTAATCTGGTCATTAAGTATGCCTTGGCGCATGACTTAATTGAGACGTATGCCGGCGACACCTACATTTACGACGCTGAGCGTACCGCCGATAAGATGGAGCGCGAGCACGTGGCAGCAGAGATCCTGCGCCGCAACTACCCCCATTTTGATGAGCTCCACGAACTAATTGAGCGTTACGAGGAGCGGGCCGATCCAGAGGCCAACTTCGTGTATGCGCTCGATAAGGTGGTGCCGGTTATCATGGTCTATATTGGCGAAGGCAACTCCTGGCATCGCGATAACGTAACGCTCAGGATGCTCCGCGATCATAAGGATGCCAAGGTGAAGGCCTCGCCAGAGATCGCCCAGCTCTGGCAGCAGCTCGTGGATATGCTTGAGACCAAGCCAGAGCTGTTCCCAAACGCCCGAGTAACCAGCGACGCATAGGCGAGGCCATGAACTCCCCCAAGAAAATCTTTATTATTGGTATTGCGGGAAGCGGGAAGAGCACGCTGGCGCGGCGATTGGCGAACGAGTTGGCACTGCCGCACATCGATCTCGACACAATTCGCTATCCCAAAGCCAAGACTAAGGTACTCCTGCCCGAGCTACGACCGATTATTGATGAGCTTGTTGAGGAGCCCCGCTGGATTATCGAGGGTGTTTACACCGGATGGACCAGCCCGTTGCTGGCGGCCGCCGATCGTATTATCTGGCTTGATACCGGTGCCTGGCGCTCCGCTTATCGAATTTTGCGTCGGCATGCTAGCCACAGCTTACGCGGCCAGCGTCGGCACGCTCACGGTAGCACCCTAAAGCTAGCCCAAGCCGTTTCGGTCTCTAATCAACCTGGTATACGCCAGCGCCCTAGCGAGGATGACGCCCAGCCGTGGCGCCAAGAAATTGAGCAAGCTCTCCATCCGTTTAGTAAAAAGGTTGTGCATATTACATCAATTAAGCAGGCACGAGCCTTTAAGCTGGAGCAGCCCCATGAGTAAAATTGCCGGACAGCTCATTTTAGTGGCTACCCCCATTGGCAACCTGGGCGACCTGCCCACGCGCGCAGCTGAGACTCTGACCGCCGCCGATATAATCTGTTGCGAGGATACGCGCCACAGCCGCCCACTCCTCTCCCACCTGGGTATCACGGGAAAGAAACTGATTTCACTCCACGAGCACAACGAGGTCGCCCGCAGCGCAATGATTATTGAGCAGTTGGGTGCCGGATTATCCGTTGCGGTAATCAGCGATGCCGGAATGCCGGTGGTGTCCGACCCGGGGCAACGCCTAGTGGCCGCGGTGGCAGCCGCTGGATATTGTGTAACCGCTGTGCCAGGTGCAAACGCCGCCATTATGGCGCTGGCAGTGAGCGGGCTCCCGGCTGAGCGCTTTGCCTTTGAGGGGTTCTTGCCAGCTAGTGGGGCCGAGCGGCGCCAGCGCCTGGAGGCTATAAGTCAAGAAGCGCGCACCATCATACTGTATGAGTCGCCCCACCGCCTGAAAAAGACGGTTAGTGATCTGGCTAAGCTGAGTGGGCCCGAGCGGCAGCTCGTGATAACGCGCGAATTAACCAAGCTCCACGAAGAGGTGTGGCGCGGTAGCCTGACGCAAGCGATCGAGTACGTTGCGGCGGTGCCACCCCGCGGCGAGTACACTCTGGTGCTCGAAGGAGCTCGTAGCTCGCCGGTAGTCGTGACGGATGATCAGATTATTGCCAGTCTGCGGCAAGAGCTGGCGAGCGGCGTTTCCCGGCGGAGCGCGGTGGATGCGGTAGCAATAGGCCTCGGCGTCCCCCGCAAACGCGTGTATGGGCTGGCCCTCCAGATTTAGATAAGTGCGTACTGCGGGTTGACCGGGCTACTGCCCGGTCAACCCTTTCTCATGTGCCACTCGGGTCTCGTGTATCAGTTCGGTCAAAGCCGATATTGCTGGACCCGTCCGGATGAACTCCTTAAGCCACGCCTTCCAAGATACCTTCATCAGGATTCTCCATTCTGTGTGCATGCCTCAGGCTCGATGCCCTCCCAAAGTTTGTCCAGCAGACCGCCGGATTCCACCTTACCCCAGAGAGCTTCCCAGATACATACGGCGGCGATCAGCGCGACCACGAGCGCCAGACCGGTGAGCTTACTGCGCGTAACAACCATTTCACCTCTTAGTGGGTTGAGACTGGAATGAGCTGGAGTTATTAAAGCATAATTATTGGCTTTATGAAAGCTAAAAGCTGCACCGGTAGCCAGTTACGCCCAGCTTTTGTATTAACAAAGTTTACACATTGTTAACTTTGTTGACATGAGCGCAGGCACAACAAAGAGGCCGCGCTTAACCGCGCGGCCTCTTTGCCAAAGTTAAAAACTTAGTAGTGCAGTGTGAACCCCATTCTCTAACCAGCTCTGAGACACTGGTTTGTAACCTCGTCCGAAGACGGGCTCGACCTAAGAGTACCGCAGCTCACTTAGGAGCACATCATATATCACAAGTGATATATGCAGCTCAAAACAAAGTGGGTACTGGCCGTAGGTCAACGCCTACGGAACGTCTTACGACGTCGTTCTCCCTAGAAAGGAGGTGATCCATCCGCACCTTCCGGTACGGATACCTTGTTACGACTTCACCCCAATTACTGGATTTGCCTTAGGGCCTAGTTAAATAGGCACGTCGGGCACCCCCAACTTTCGTGGTGTGACGGGCGGTGTGTACAAGCTCCGGGAACGTATTCAACGTGGTATGCTGACCCACGTTTACTAGCAATTCCAACTTCATGCAGGCGAGTTGCAGCCTGCAATCCGAACTGGGACCGGTTTTGATGGGATTAGCTCCCCCTCGCGGGTTAGCGGCCCGTTGTACCGGCCATTGTATTACGTGTGTAGCCCGAGGCGTAAGAGCCATGCGGACCTGACGTCATCCCCACCTTCCTCCCGGTTGGCCCGGGCGGTCTCGCGTGAAAAATACAACACACGACAAGGGTTGCGCTCGTTGCGGGACTTAACCCAACATCTCACGACACGAGCTGACGACGGCCATGCAGCATCTGTCACCTATCCAGCCGAACTGACCCCCTAGTTTCTTAGGGGTACGATAGGGATGTCAAACCTCGGTAAGGTTCTGCGCGTAGCATCGCATTAAACCACATAATCCACTGCTTGTGCGGAGCCCCGTCAATTCCTTTGAGTTTTAAGCTTGCGCTCGTACTCCCCAGGCGGCATATTTATCGCGTTAGCTTCTCCGCACAGGGGGTCGATACCCCATACGAATAATATGCATCGTTTACGGCGTGGACTACCAGGGTATCTAATCCTGTTCGCTCCCCACGCTTTCGTGCCTTAGCGTCAGATACATGCCAGCAAGCTGCCTTCGCCATTGGTGTTCCTACTGATATCTACGCATTTCACTGCTACACCAGTAATTCCACTTGCCTCTCATGTCCTCTAGTTTGCCAGTATGCTATACAGTCCATGGGGTTGAGCCCCAGGATTTCGCATCGCACTTAACAAACCACCTACGCACGCTTTACGCCCAGTGATTCCGGATAACGCTTGGACCCTACGTATTACCGCGGCTGCTGGCACGTAGTTAGCCGGTCCTTATTCATATGGTACCGTCATAATCTTCCCATATAAAAGCAGTTTACAACCC
>JASLFZ010000070.1 GCA_030150485.1 Candidatus Saccharimonadales bacterium
GTCTAGGAGAGAACGTAATGAATGGGCAGTCCCCCATGACGCCTCGTTGCAAGAAGGCGCTCGAGCTGACCTTGCACCAGGCACTTTCGCTGGGGAATAACTACATTGGCACCGAGCACCTCCTCCTCGGCCTGATCCGTGAGGGCGAGGGAGTGGCGATGAAGATTCTGCTCGATGCGGGAGCAGAGGCTGAGGCAGTTCGTGAGGCCGTCCTTGCAGCTATGAAGAAACGCTTCGAGCTTGGCAGAGACTCGAAGACCGGCAAGTGGCCTGAGTCAGATTCGTCCAGACAAGATCAATCCTTGTCTAGACGCGGTCCGGCTTGCTCTCAGTGCGGTGCGATCATGGAGCTGGCCGGCCAGATTTTTGTCTGTGCCAGCTGCGGCAATACTACTCACGCTCAGCTGTACGAAGACGTGCAGGTATTCTTGGCAGCTTGGCACCAAGCCGCTCGGGACGCCGACGAAGAGCTGTTCTTTTCCATGATGGCTGAGGGTGCCACGTTTGTGGGCACTGATGACGGCGAGATCTGGAGTAAGGCAGCTTTTAGGGAGGCCAGCAAACAGAAGTTTGAGGCTGCTCCGGCCTGGTCTATGACTCAAACTCATCTCCGCATTGCGTGGATCAGCAGAACCACGGTGTGCTTCGTGGAGCTGCTCGAGAGTGAGCGTCTGGGACCCTGCCGCGGGAGTGGCTGCGTGCAAATGAAAGACGGAGCCTGGAAAGTCATGCACTACGTGCTCTCTTTTTCCGTCCCCAATGATGCAATCGATGCTGTTAAGGCGGCAGTAAGCCAACCGCAAACCCCATAAACATTTACGTCCGTCGACTAGAGCGCCTCCGGCCTTTGGTCGGCGGACGCTCTATTTCTGCGTGGTGAGCTGTTAGTATAGAACCATGAACAGCCCCAAAGAAATCGCTCTGGACTTCCTCGCGCTTATTACCGAGGGGCAGGTCGATGAGGCATATGAGAGGTTTATTGATCTAAGTGGCACTCACCACAACGTCCATACCGCGGCTGGCTTTGAAGCGCTGCGGGCGGGGATGAAGGAGAGCGACGAAAAGTTTCCCGATAAGCAGTTTACAGTGAAGCGCGTGGTGAGCGAGGGAGAGATGGTGGTTGTATATTCGCACTTGGCTCTGGAGCCGGGCCAAACCGGCTTAGTGGTGGTGCATATGTTTCGCTTTAAAAATGGCAAAATTATTGAGCTGTGGGACTGTGGCCAACCAATACCTGAGCCGGCGGTTAATAGCGATGGGGCGTTCTGAGCCCAGGTCGTGAGCGTCAACCCCTTCCTTGCATTGCCATAATTATCTAATCAGTACATAATCCTAACAATCGATATCGTAATTACCCCTGCGATATCGTAGTCAGTGTACCTTTCCAAGGAGGAGCGATGCTCTCAGATCACGGCTTGGCGCTCGTGAGCGATACCTCACGTCTTCCTCAGATCGACCTAACCGGGCTCGACACCGAGGACAGGCTCGTTGTCCAGACTCGAATGGGTCTTTACGAGCTGATGCTGGAGGTGCTTAATGTTTACAACGAACCGCCGGTTTGGGTAGCGCAGGCTCGGGGCTCTGGCCTGCTGAAACCCGATGCTTATGCCCTGATTGGTGCCAATACGAACTACCACCACCTAGCGCTTGGTACGGAGATCAAGCTAGCAAGCTTGCAGTTTAATCTGTTGATTCAGGGCTTTCCCATGGTTCTGGGCACCATGCATGATGGATGTGTGGTTCTAGGGCCCATCGAGCACCTCTGGCTTAACGCCTCCCGGCAGTTCTAGTCTCACTCTGGTATCCGCCGGAGCTTCATCCAAACCGCGCCCGCAGCGTAGCAAAACGTTTTCACCTCCAAGGTGATTAACTCGCTTACTGTGGGGCGTTTTGCATGTCTAGGCAGAGTCGTTGAAAAGTGTTAAAGTGGTAATGCTTATTTAAAAAATAAAAACCATGCCAAATCGGCTAAAATATATCTCCATCCTACGCAGCATGCTTCGAAAGCTTTCGGACTCGCGATCCGTCGGTATTGCTACCTCTACGGTGCTCGGTTGCAGTGTGCTTTATATGACTGTTCTAGTTTGCCAAGGGGCGGCCGATCTGGAGCATACGGCGGTGCGTACTCCCGTTGCAGTTCCGCACCATTTGGTGCAGGTGTCGCAAGTCGCTAAGCCGGTGGTTGCCCCGCCTGCTCCAGCGCCCACGCCAGCTCCAGCTGCCAAACCGCCAGTGACGAAAGTCACGTCAAAGCTAGCCGCGGCCGCCAGGCCGACGCCGGTTGTAACCCCTGCGCCGGGCAGTAGTGTTGATAGCTTAACGCCCACCACGCCGACGCCTCCGGCCACTAGCACTGGCAGCGCGACCACAACCGGCTATACTTCGACCAACTGGTCGGGTTACTTGATAGCCAGCCAAAACTTTACGGCGGTTTCGGGCTCCTGGACAGCTACGCGGCCAGCCGGCATAGGGAACACGATTTCGGCTGACTCTACGTGGATTGGCATTGGGGGTGTGAGCGCAAGCGATCTGATTCAGGTCGGTACGCAAAACATCATTGCGCCGAATGGCCAGGTACAGACCTCGGCTTTTTACGAGATACTGCCGGCCGCAGAGCAATCCATAGCCAGCTTGACGGTGTCGCCGGGCGATGCCATGTCCGCCGCGATCGCCCAGGTGTCGCCGGGGCAGTGGAGTATTACGATTACCGACGCTACAACCGGTCAGACCTATAGCACCACGGTTGTCTACGCTTCTTCGCTGTCGTCGGCGGAGTGGATCGAGGAGGATCCGAGCTTTTCTAATAATCGGCAGATCCCGTTTGATAGCTTTGGGGAGGCCACGTTTACCGGCGCCTTAACGACCGCAAATGGCAGCAGCGTTAATCTGGCGGGCGGCAACGCGCAGCCGATTACAATGGTGAACCGCAGCGGCCAGGTTGTAGCAGCTCCTTCGGCAATTAACGCTGGTGGTACGGGTTTCCAGGTAAGCCCATAGCAGCTATTAGCTATTTAGGGCTTAATTTGATCACCTTTAACTGAGGGCCAACGAAGAGTGACTGTAAGGGCATCCTCTACGCAGACCCAGTCGTGGCTAACGCCCGGAGGGAAGTAGAGGTACTCTCCTTCTTTGGTCATGATATATTCCTCTGCCATATCAGGGAAAGATATCTTGAACTTGCCCCTAATTAAGATGGTTAGCGTGTAGGCGGTTATATTTTTACCTGCCCCACCAGGTTTTGATTGACCGCCTAATGTATGGGACCATTTGAGCTCAAAGCCTTCATTGTGAAAGGGGTGTGGTGGGTTAACAAAGTAGCCTAGCTTCCAGGCGGAGTTTATTGGGGCCACCTTAAGCTCAGCCAGGTCGCGGCCATGGAGGATTTGGGATACAGGTTTCATTTGAGGGCTAGTTGCCTTGGGCAGCACGCTCAAGTTCTCCTACATCGATTTTTATCATTTTGAGCATGGCCTGCGTGACGCGATTGGCAACCTCTGGGTTTGACGCGCCCATAAGCTTTTCGAGTTGTGTCGGAATGATCTGCCAACTCAGCCCAAACTTATCGGTGAGCCAGCCACATTGAACCGGCTTGCCTCCATCGGCAATCAGGGCCTCCCAGTATTTGTCGACCTCTGCTTGCCCCTCGCACAAAACATACAGCGACACCTGCGAGTTAAAGGGAAACTGTGGGCCGCCATTCAGGAAAATATAGCGCTGTCCCATGATGGTCAATTCAACGATGAAGGGGCCTCCCGGCTTAACGTCGCCGGGTATGCCCTCGGGTGCACGAACAACGCTATCAATGCGTGCATCCTCAAAGAGGCTCGTGTAAAATTTGGCAGCCTCCTCGGCCTCAGTGTTAAACCACAAGTGCGTTGCGAATTTTTGTATGGCCATAGCGTCCTTTCCTGGGGCGGTTATTTTTACCCATTATACTTCAAAGTCAAGTATGTCTTTTATATCTTAGGCCCTGGTAGTACCATAGAACCAATACTACTAGCAGGAGCAATTATGGAAAATACCTTAAACCCCTACATCTTTTTTAAAGGCAGCTGCCGGGAGGCGATGGAGTTTTATAAAAGCGTTTTGGGCGGGGAGCTTGAATTACAGACCTATGATGACGTACCTGGCGATACACCCGAAGGCATGAGTGGCAAAATAATGCACGCCAGCTTGCGTGGAGGGGTGGCTACCTTACTCGGCAGCGATACCGAGAAGGCCTCGGACCGCGCGGCTAAGATCAGCCTTTGTTTAGGCGGCTCCGATGAAGAGCTACTGACCAAAATCTTTGAGGGTTTAAGTGAAGGAGCCGACATCTTCCAGCCACTGAAAAAAGAGTTCTGGGGCGACACCTTTGGTAGTCTAACCGATAGGTTCGGGGTAGAGTGGATGGTTAATATCGCCGAAAAAAAGTAATCGACTAGCTCCTCGCCGCATTCGGGTTTAAGGGCATTGCTTTTTTGACTGTTTTTTGGTATAAATATACAGTCAAATGTCCCGATCAATAAAGGCGGTGTCATGAGAAGCACGAGTAAACATAGGTTCATCCGAGGATGTATTCTCGGTGTAGTGGTGGCCATGGTGGCCGCAGTCTGCGCGGCGCCGGCAGGAGCTTCCTCGGCTTACACCTGGGGATCTTACTACGGCGGCGCCCCCGACGAACAGATCAGCAAGACGCTCGCTCCCGGCCTGACCAATCCAATCCAGGTCGAACCCAGCAACTCCAGCACCTACTTCCTCGACGAAGACGGCTCGGTATGGGCTGAGGGGAACAACGAAGATGGTCAGCTGGGCAACGGCACCACCGAAAGCTCGCCGTTTACACCCGTACGGGTAGGAATTCCGGCGGGCGTGTTCATCGTCGCGCTGGCCCAGGCCAAGAACTCTGGGTTCGCTATCACTTCCACGGGCCACGTATGGGCCTGGGGGTTGAACGAACATGGTGTGCTGTGCCTCGGCAATAAGAGCATTACGCTGACGCCGAAAGAAGTGCCTGGCCTAACCGGCGTCGTAGAAGGCGCCGGGGGCGGCGCGCACTCGATCTTCCGGCTCAGCAATGGCACGGTTGATACCTGTGGGACGAACCAGAACGGCCAGCTCGGTGTGGGCAAAGGCATCAAGGAACAGCTCACGCCGGTCCAGGTACCGGGGCTATCGGAAATTGTCGAAATTGGCGCCGGTAGTGGCGGTGCGCTCCAAGCTAACGGTGAACTCCACCTTTGGGGCGGAGATACGCACGGCGAGGAGTGCAACGGGGTCCAGGAGAAAGCCGTTTACACCCCCGAAGTGGTTGCCACAAACGTTGAATCGTTCTCCAAGGATGGAGACAGTACAGCAAACGGCGACACCCTCCTGCTCAAAGCAGGCGAAATGTATGGCTGTGGCGCCGACAAGAAGGGTGGTGTTGGTGATGGTGGTGGCACGAGCAAAGATCTGCCCACACCCACCGGCCAGCACTACGTCGAAGTCACGGCGGGGGCCGAATATGGCCACGGCGTTGACGCCGAAGGCAATGTGTTTGCCTGGGGTGCCGGAGCGCATGGAGTGCTTGGTACCGGCAACAACAAAACGCAGCTGAAACCAGTCCTGATGGACAGCGGCGTTAGCAGCATCGCTTCCACCGCCGAGAGAAGTGGTGACATCCATACCGTATAGCCTTTAGGGCGCCTTGCCCTACAAGCAACTACGGTTGCAGGTGGCAACGTCCTTTTACGGGACGTTGTAACGGTGGCCCGGTCTTTACTGACCGGGCCACTTTTTAATTGGAGCGGCTCTTTTCGAGTAGGAACGTAGGCGGTGAGCTATCCTTGCTCGTGATTTTAGCCAATGGTTCGGTACGCAAAAAGGCTGGCTCGAGGGTGTCGATGGTGCGGGGCTTAACGTAGCGAATCTCATCGATTTCGGTAGCATTTCGGCGCGCGTTTGCTAGGTTAATGGTCGCAAAATCCTTTACGTTAATGACGCTAAAATAAAACTCCAAGATGCTTTCATGGTGAGCACTGAGCTCAACCACGTAGCGCAATGGCCCAATAATCGGATTGATGCCGGTTAACCGGGATACGATTCGAGCCACCGCTACCTCGGCCGTTTCGGAGGCCTCGATATACCCTCCGGGGAGGTGCCAGCTAGCCCGATCGCTGGGCTGGACTGCCAACAAGCCGGTGCCATTATCAATAATGGCACGCACGACAATGCGGCGATACGACTGGCGCAATCTGCGCTGACGATTCCGCGCCGCCCACTGCTCGAACACCAGCGTTCCGTAAGGAGGCACGCTAGCGATTACCGCTACGCCGCCCCGCTTGAGCGACCAGCCCAAGCTATTAAAGGCGCTGATGGCAATGCCAAGATAAAAGATAAATAAGGTGCCGTGGATTTGGCCCACCACCGGCAGAATGGCGCTGTAGCCGGGCAGCTTGTAGTGCTGGATGACCACGCCAATAATCAGGCAGGTCCATCCGACCGCTTCGCCAATGGCCGCGAGCTTGAAGAGGGTCCACGCCTCTTGTTCGGTAAAGGGCTTAAAGGCTTTGAGTTTAATGAACCATCTCATAGTCTTTTCATTGTAGCGTAAGGTGGTGCTTGATATTATCTGCAAATTATGTAATTATATAGCAACGCTGATTTCACAACCTGGCAATCTACGGAGGCGAGCATGGCAAGTACAGGAGCCCTAGTAAATCCACTACGGGTGCTGGAAGCGCTTTCTGAGGGAAGGGGCATAACGCCGTTTACCAGTAAGGAAATTATCGCCCAATCCGGCGTAGGCAACGCGAGTGTGGGGGCGCGGTTGCGGGATTTTGCGCAGCTGGGATTGGTGGCCTCAAGAGAGGGCCACTACTTCCTCAACACGAAGCCGTTGGAGCAACAGCAGCTTGAAGAGCTGGCTGAGCAGCGTAGCGCGCTGGGACAGCTGGGCCGTACCCTGCTTGTCCTGAGCCGCTTTGCGGACCAAGAAGTTAAAACGCCTCTCGATATAGCGAGGGGAACTGGCCTGGATGAAATAGCGGTCCGGCTCAGGCTGGAGGCTCTGGCAGAGGCGGGCTGTCTGCACCTCTTGCCAGAGAAGCGCGCGCGTAAATTGCAGTACCAGCTAACTACTGATGAGAAGCTCCTGAATCGTCGCTGGATGAAGCTGGTTTTGGCAGCGGGCGGTTAGGGGGGCGCGAAGAGGTGAGGTATGGCCCGGTGCGCGTAAAGCGTGCCGGGCCTCCTTTGTGCCCGCTTCGCTGCTGCTGGCGGGATAAGCTTGACACCCAACCCGGGCATCCCTACTATGCAAGCATAAGTGATATCCGATGATCTCTAATTTTTTCCGTGTTATTGTGCCAACCGGAGCGCAGGCTTTTTGGTCGCTACTGTGCGCCATTGCGCTCTTGGGCGTGGTGTTTCGTGACCGGTTGGTGGCACTTATTACCGGCTCAAGTGGGGTGACCTCGAGCCAGCTCCAGGCTTCATATACGGGGCAGCTGCAGAAGCTTACGCATATCGGCTTTATGCCAGCTCTAACGATTGGAGTGTTTTGGGCCGGCGTAGGGGTGGTGGGCTATATCGTAGTTCTTGAGGTAATTAATGTTCTCATCAATGTGCATAACGAGGTGGTCGTGGACACAACGTTTGTGAACGCCGGATCGTTGCGCAGCCGGATGACGCGGCCACTCATGCGTATTGGCATTGCGGTGGGGCTTTTACTTTATCTGGTGCTTACTCTGCGCGTGCTCCTACCGATTTGGGCTAATCTCACTGGCCATGTGTTGTTTGGCGGCATCACTGTCGGCGCTAGCGCTGATGCGGTAGGTGGCGTGGTCGGTCTGGCTATAACTCTGTATGGGGCGTGGTTGCTTGCCATCGTGCTAAAAAACTTTCGCCGCTAATATCGGTAACGATAGGTGGTTGGGCTGGATTGAACGGGCTTGCGCCCGGGAATCTCAAACACATAGGAAATAACCTGAGCGCCGGGTTTAAGTTCACGCCTAAACTTATCAGCGAGGCGAGGCATAAATCGCGGCATCAAGAAGACCATTACCACGTCAACATCTTGCAGGCTAAAGCTCCATAGGTTGCCCAGGTGCACGTGAGCGTTGGGAAGATGGCGGGTGCGTAACTTGGCTATAAGCCAAAACAGCGGATTAATCTCTACGCCAATAACAGTGGCACCTGACTTGGCGGCGGCTATGAGCGTTTTACCGTCACCACAACCGATGTCGCAAAAGGTGATACCAGGGGCCAGCTTGGCGGCCTCTAGGAAGGGGGCTAGCTCAGCACTTCGGCTGGGCGCCCACGGTGCCCCTTGAAATCCTGCAATCACGCATAGTAAAAGGATGCCGGCAATAAAAAGCAGTACAATTATGACCATAGATAGGCTTATTATAGCGCTAGAGAGCCGTTTTGGGCTGCAGCCGGGAGATTTTTAGCCACGCCATGCGGAGCCAGTTCTGGAAGTAGGTAGTGTAGAGGCGACTCGAAAGGCGGACCGAGGGCTCGTCGATCAAGGTCGTAAAAAAGTGCGCTACCAGCCAGATAACCAGGCCGACCGGTACGATCATGAGCAGAAAGCCCAGGCGATAGCCAACCGCTGGTGCTAGGCGGGCGAACAGGTAGCTTGCCAGTGAGCCGACAATCAAAAAGTGCGTGAGGTAGAGCGAAAAGGAGATTTTACCCAAATAAAGCGCCGGTTTTTGGGTGAGCAGTCGCTGCAGAAAAGGGGTGTACAGAATAGCAACCACTAATCCAAAAGCACCGAGAATGTGGGCCAGCACTGATACAGATACCCCGGCCGGCATGAGGGTGATGGCAGATTGAAACAGGGTGCCCTTAAGCGTCCCCACCGGGCAGCTGCCAAGGTAGAGGCTCAGGGCGGCCAGGGGAAGCCAGAGGCCACGCTCAAGCGTGGTGGCTACCGTTCGGCCGCCGTTGTGATAGTAGTCGCAGGTGGCGACTCCGAGCATGAAGGTAATGTAGTACGTCTTTGCAAGGAGAAGGCCAAGGAGCAGGTAAGCAGCCACCCGATAGCGCCATTTGCCTACGCTCAATAAAATGAGGAAAACCAGAAATGAGCCCAACAGCTCGGTCTTCATCGTCCAGAGGACGGTATTGTAGTCGCTATGGCCGCTTACAAAGACGCCAATGGTGGCGTGGTACAGGGCGTCGCGAGTGCTGGGGTGGAACTGCCAAAAGCCACCTAGCCACTGGCTGCCAGATTGCAGCGAGGCTTGGACGTTATGGTAGGCGTTAACCAGTAAAAGGAAGAACGATAGCAAAACCGAGGCCAGCACTGGCAGCATTAAGCGAGCGTAGCGCTTAGAGGCGCTTGCAACCACAACCTGCTTATCGCCGGTACGGAAGAATTTGGCGCTCAGCACGACGCCGCTCAAAACGAAGAAAATGCAGACGGCAAAGTTGCCGGAAACGAATAGATGGAGCGGGGTACGCTGTACTACGCCTTCCAGGGCTCTGTGAGTGGTATGGACACTGCCATCGGTGGCGGCTGGAAAAAACGAGATGGCAAAATGGTCGATCACGACGATGAGGGCCGCCAGCCCGCGCAGGCCGTCAAGATATCGAAACTTCATACGCTTCATTATACGTTAATGAAACTGAGCAGCGGCTGGGCGTCGGCCGGCGTCGCTATAGCATAAGAACTATGCGATACTAGGGGTATGGGGTCGCTTCCGCGAAACACTAACCGTCACAACGGCCAGCCGATCGATACTCTGCGCCCGGCTGCCAACCAACCATCCACCTCACACCAGACGGAACCATCCGCCGGGACAACGACGCCTACGGAGAAGCCAGCGGGGGCGCAGCCGCTGGTCCGCTCCCCCTGGTGGAAGCGTCGCAAGCTCGTCGTCGGCATTGTGCTGGCAATCTTGGTAGTGGCGGGTGCTTCGGTGGCGGTGTGGGCGCGAACCCACCATCCAGCCGCAAAGCCGGTGGCCGTGCGCAAGGTGGGGGTCAAGCCGGTGGCGCCACCCCCACCTTATGATCCTCTCACCGGCCTCGCCGTGAGTTCGAAGAGCGTCGCCCAGCAACCGGTTATTGGCGTTATGATTGAAAATTTGTACCCAGATGCCCGCCCGCAGTCTGGATTGGGCCAGGCCGGGGTTGTGTACGAGGCGCTGGCGGAGGGCGGCATTACGCGGTTCCTAGCGATTTTCCAGGAGCCGCTCCCTCCTACGATTGGGCCGGTGCGCAGTCTGCGGCCCTACTATTTAGACTGGGGCTTAGAATACGGCATTCCGGTGGCGCACGCTGGTGGGAGCCAGCCAGCTCTTGAAGCGGTGCCGACCTCTGGCCTTAAAGATATTAATGCCTTGGTTTACGATGGCAGCTACTTTTATCGCACCACCGACCGGTACGCGCCTCACAACCTCTATACCGACGCCAGCAAGCTGACAGCGCTAGATGGTAAGCTTGGCTACGCCACACCGCCTACCTTTACGCCGGCGCTCCGCAAGGCCGACAAGGTGGTTTCGCCGGCGCCGCAACCCACTATCAAGATTGCTTTTTCCTCCAGCCCTTATGGCGTTGAGTACGATTTTGATGCCGCCACCGACTCGTATAATCGTTTTATGGGCGGCACGCCTCACATCGACCGGAACACCAATCAGCAGATTAAGGTTAAAAACGTCGTGGTCGAGTACGTGCCAACTTCCTATAGTACGCAGGCCGATGGTAAGCCAGAAACCGATATGCAACTGGTTGGGAGCGGCCAGGCGATGGTGTTCAATGATGGCACGGTAACACCGGGCACCTGGAGTAAAGCCTCTGACGGGGCCGCGACCAAGCTGCTTGATGCGGCCGGCAAGCCGATTGCGCTTAACCGCGGCACCACGTGGTACGAGATCATTCCTGTCGGTAATAGCGTTACGTATTAGGGCTGGCTGGAGGGGCTGGGTGCCGGCGGTGGCGCTGGTACTCCTTGAGCGTTAGGTAAACAATTAAGGCGTCAAAGATCGTGAGCAGCGTCAGCAGTACCGAGTGGGAGTAGCTAATGCGGTAAACCTGATACACAATCAGCGCTGATAGCACTACGATCAGCATGAGGTAGGCCCAGTAGCGGTGATGCAGCACCTCATAAATCAGAACCAGTTTGATGAGGGCATCCACAATGAGATAGGTAGCCACCAGAATAATGGTGCGTTCATCAAACTGGTGCGCGAGCTTGATGAGGTGGCTGGTAACGGCATCGTCGGGATCGCGGGAAAAATCATGAACGGTGAAGAAGCGGATGGTGTAGTTGATTTGATGCGGCCGTATAATTAAGAGTAGAACACCTCCGATAAGCTCAAAGGCACCATCGATGGCCTTGAGCCATAGCCCGATCTTAAAAAGACGGTCATAGGTGATTCTGCCGGTGTGTCGCTGCATCTGTAGCTATTTTTCGGACACTAGCTTGCTGGTGCAAAACATGCAGCGCTTGGCTTGCTTGGGGATTTCGCTGAGGCACTCAGGGCACTTGCGGGTGCTAGGGTCGGCCGGCGGGCTGTTGCGGCGCGATAGCGAGATAAGGTGGTTGATCGGCTGGACCACCACGAAGAAAACCACTCCGGCGGTAATGAGGAAGGACACAAAGGCGTTAATGAAATCGCCATACAAAAAGCGACTGTGGTGGATGGTGAAGTAGGAAGCGCTGAACTGCGAGTGGCCGTAAATTGCGGCAATCAGAGGCGTCACGAAATCCTTGACCATGGCGGTAACCACACCATTAAAGGCCCCACCGACCACGACGGCGACCGCCAAATCAATAACGTTCCCGCGCAGAATAAACTTTTTAAATTCTTGAAGCATGCCCTCATAGTACTGCCGGCTACGAGCGCCGACAAGTCTAAGGCCTTATTTTGTGGCTTTGGAACGGGATTGGCGGCGACTGGCGGTTTTGCGTGGAGTTTTGCGCCCAGCTGGTTTGGTGGCGGAGGCGGTGGCGAAGCTCAGAGGGCTGCGGCTATTGATTATAAATACGTACGGTAGCGTCAGGATGGCAGCTAGTAAGACGGTCACCATAATAAAGAGCAGTAGGCCGTACAGCGGCGCAAGCATAAAGCCAACCAGCATTCGAAGGGTATCACCGGAAGCGAGCGCCCCAGTTGATACGAGAATTAAGCCAAAAACGCTGTAACCGGCGGCAACCAGCATGGAGATTTCAAGCACAAACCAAACGTATCCCGGGTGAACCTGGGCGAAGCTTTGGAGATTCGACTTAAGCGTTTGGTAGTTCATGGTAGACACTGATTAGGTAATCAAAGACTATATCACATAAAGTTAGTGTAGTCAAGGTTCGTCTTCTGCGGTATGATAGATTTTATGGATCTTCTCGACGTAGGCATCATTATTTTTCTGTTGGCGGACATTGTGCGCGGGGCGCGAGTTGGTCTTTCGCGTCAAGTATTCTCGTTTGCTGGCTTTTGGGGCGGCCTGTTTTTGGCGGCGTTGCTCGCTCCCGAGGCGGCTAAGCTCGGCCACACCACGCTTGCTAAGGGCATCGCTATTTTAGCGGTGGCGCTGGCGGTGGCGGTGGGCTTAAGTAGCCTTGGTGAGTATATCGGGATAGTGCTGTCGCGCGAGGTCCGCAAACTGCATATTGGGCCGCTCGATGCTAGCCTAGGGGCGGTTTTTGGGGCGCTGCTGGTGGGGCTGACAGTGTGGCTGGTGGCCGCAATGTCGCTTAACCTCCCGCAGCGGACGATTAGCCAGGAGGTTCAGCAGTCATTTTTTGTTCACAAGATTGATGCGGTACTGCCAGCCGCACCTCCTTTGATTGCGCGCATCCAGCGTCTCATTGACCCTAATGGCTTTCCGGATGTGTTCCTTGGGCCTGAGCCAGCGGCGGGCTCCGTCAATGGGGTGGCCAGCACGCCGGAAGAGACGGCGGCAATTAATGCAGCCGGGGCCTCAACCGTAAAAATTGAGGGGTTTGGCTGCGGCGAAGAGATTTCTGGCTCCGGTTTTGTAGTTGCACCCGGAATTGTGGTGACCAACGCGCACGTAGTGGCGGGTGTCGACCACCCGCTCGTTATTGACCGCAATGGCGTTCATACGGCTGTGGCCATCTCCTTTGACCCCAACCTGGACCTCGCGGTACTGCGGACGAGCAACCTAGCCGGCCCAGCACTTTCCATTGATAGCGATTACGTGGCCAACGGTACGCACAGTGTCGTACTCGGCTACCCCGGTGGGGGTCCCTTTACGGCTTCGGCGGGGGCGGTCATTCAGCACTACGTGGCGACCGGCCGTAACATTTACGACGAGGGCATTACCGCCCGCCAGATTTACGAGATCCAAGCAGTGGTCCAGCCCGGCAACTCAGGCGGCCCCTTGGTGACACCAGATGGCTTAGTGGTGGGGGTTGTGTTCGCGCGGTCGGAGGTAAATAATAATGTGGGATACGCGCTGACTTCGGGCTCAATCTTGAACGAGCTGCACCAAGCCGAGGCGCGCAACACAACCACATCAACCGGAGCCTGTGCGGCGGAGTAACACTATGACACCAGACATTGAACAACTTATTCGCGGCTACCTTAAGAAGGGGCACATGATGCAGGTGGCGACCGTCAGTGGCTACCAGCCGTGGATCTGCACGGTCTACTTTGTGGCCGACGAGGATCTTAATCTGTACTGGATCAGCGTACCGGGACGGCGCCACAGCCAGGAAATCGCGGCGCATACCAAGGTGGCGGCGGCCATCCCGATCGCCTACGTGGCCGGTGAGAAGGTGGTGGGTATGCAGGTGGAGGGTGATGCGGCCGAGGTAGCTGATGAGGCGGAGTTGAAAAAAGCGGCCGAGCTATACCACGCCCGCTTTAGCCATGATGATGACTTCGTTGAGGATTTTGTGGCCGGCCGACGCGAGCACAAGTTCTACCGCATTAAGCCCCGGCTGATCGTGTTGTTTGATGAGCAGACCTTTGCCGCCAACGCGCGCAAAGAGTGGCAACCGTAGCGGCTTCGCATATTGTAATTATTTAGTGGTGTAGTAGAGTTATACAATCCCCGGCAACCGGATCGGGGCGATCCCAGGAGGCTCGCATGCTTCGCGCAACTGCAGTGCTCTTCGGCTGCTTGGCCATCTCCGGGCTGGCAGCCTGCGGCGGGACTACGACGGTCACGAAGACGGTAACGGTCGCAAAGGTAGCTCCCACCCAGAATCCTTGCAGGGCGGGGGACAGCAGCTGCACCACTGGCGGACCGCAAAACTCAGGCGGGAACTCAAGCTGCTCCAACTGTGGAGGCACACCGGCTAACAACAACACAGGCTCTTCGCCGCCCGGAGGAGTAGCTAATGGGACTCCGAGCGAAGCTGCTGCTCACCAGTACAACGGCCAGAACCCCAGTCCCAAGTGCGGCTTCACAGGCAGCCTACATACCAAGTACGTCTCTACCGACCCCGGAAGCAATGTAGCTGTGAAGACGCCTGAAGGCCAGCCGTTCGGCCACCTCCTCATGCGTTACTCGAAAATCTGCAAAAGCAATACGGTCGAGCTGTTCTTTAGCCAGGTCCCGAAGGGGTTTGAAAAGCTGTATATCAATCTCAAGGAAGCCGGGGGAGCAAACGCAGAGGAATATGAAAGCAGCGATACCACCAGCCCGGCCTACACGGCCATGCTTTCGATAGGTGAATCGTCACTCTGTCAGTATGCGGTAGCGTGGGTGGTGGTGAATCACATGCCGGGCCCGCACGCGCGGACACCCTGTCTCAAGCCATAGGCGCAAGTCTGCAAACCAGCCCTGCTGGCGCGATGCCTCACGGGCCTGCCGTGACCCGTGCTAGTGGGGCATCGTCGTACTTATGGAACTTAGGGGAGGATTGAGTTTAATGAAATCATCACGCTAAAAGCTAGGAGTGTGATGAGCGAGAAGCCAAACATACCTCGGGCCCAGCGATCATTATCAGCAGTATGGAGGCCCTTGAGACCGCGCTCCAGCCAGACAACGCCAAGTAGAATCATGACGACGAGGTAGCTATAGCCGGCGTAGCCAGTAACGGTTAGGGCGACGGCCGCTAGCGTAAAGGCTACTATATATATAAGAATAGCGATTTTGGTCGCGCGGGCGCCCAGCTTAAGTGGCAGAACCGGAATCCCGGCGGCGGCATAGTCTTTCGACCGGTACATGGCGATGGCATAAAAGTGGGGCATCTGCCAGCAGACCAAGATCAGAAACAGGAGGAGGGCGCCGAGATCGAGGTGGTTGCTAGCGGCACAGTAGCCTACTGCTGGCGGAACGGCTCCGGATAGGCTGCCAATTTCGGTGCCATGGACCGACCGCCGTTTGCCAATTGCATAAAGCACCACGTAGGCGAACATGCCTGCCAGAGCGATGGCGGTGGTGAGCAGGTTGGTGCCGAAAATTAAGATAAGTGCGCCAAGGCAGCCGAGGGCGGCGGCGTAGATAAGCGCGCTGCGCGGGCGGACGAGCCCTTGAACTAAGGCGCGCTGCTTGGTGCGGGCCATGTGTTTATCGATCGAGCGGTCGAGGTAGTTGTTGCAGACGCAGGCCGACCCAATGATCAGCGCAAGCCCAACAATCATACTGAAGCCGATACGTACGTGAATATGCCCCTTTGACGCGAGAAAAAACCCTCCAAGGGCTGGAAGGCTATTCCCGTAAATGATGCCCGGCTTAGTGAGTTGGTAGTAGGTTTTGAGGCGCTCCAACTAGCTAAAATCCGTTCTGGCTCGACATGTACTGCAGCATTTGGGCGGGGCTCGTCCGATAATTCAGGTTGTGCATAATCCAGAGGGAGCCAAAGACCACAATAATGACTACCATGGCGGCAAATGATAGCACGAGGAGGTTCCAGCGGCGCTGAGAGCCCTTATCTAGATGCAAGAACAGTACGAGCTGGACCACGAGCTGGGCAATCGCAAACACCATAATTGCGATCACGACCAAGGTGCGCGAAAACACCTCGTGATGCAGGTGGCGCTGAACGATTAAGTATGGAATGAGGGTGAGGGCTAGCGAGAGGATAAAACCAGCGGTGTAAGACGCGAGCGTCCCCTGGCTGGCATCCTGGTTGAGCTCAATAGGAGGTGTTTTCGGTTGCATGGCTAAATCGCTCCTCTTAGGTAGACGATGCTGAAAATAAAGATCCAGATGATATCTAAAAAGTGCCAAAACAGGCTCAGCATGGCGAGTTTACGGGCATTTGAGGGGGTAACGCCGCGACGCCAGATTTTAGTAAGCATGACGGCCATCCAGATAAGGCCGATGGTGATGTGCAGGCCGTGGGTTCCCACCAAGGTGAAGTACGATGAAAGAAAGCCACTGCGGTGCCAGCTGTTGCCGTCGTGGATGAGGCGGGCGAACTCGTGAAGCTCGAGACCAAGGAAGCTTAGGCCGAGCAAGAAGGTCAGGCTGAACCAAGCGATGACCTGGCGGGGTTTGCCGCGATGCACCGCCAGCGTAGCCAGGCCACAGCTGTAGCTGCTGGTGAGGAGGATGAGGGTTTCGGCGAGTACATATGGCAGACTGAAGAGCTGGCTGCCAGGTGGACCGCCAAAGGTGTTGTTGCGCAGTACGGCGTAGGTAGCGAACAGGCTGGCAAACAGGACACAATCGGTCATCAAGTAAATCCAGAATCCGAATATGGCCTTTGAATTATTGTTTGCGCTGCGGGTGGTAATAGCGCTGGTTGGCGCTACGTTGGATTGGCTCATGTCTGCCTCCCCGCGGCTTCGAGCCTGGCAACTTCGGCGGCCGGGAGCACGTACTCGCTGTCATCATCAGAAGTGCGGATAATGATGACGGTAATAGCTCCGAGCAGGCCAATGGCTGCTAGCCACCAAATGTGCCAAATCATGCCAAACCCAAAGCCAAAGGCACCCACGGCGATGAACAGCGCTAAGGGGGTGTTTTTGGGTAGGTAGATATCCTCATAGTGAGGTTTCGATGGCTTAGCGTCAGTCTGTTTCGACACCCAGAATGAGTCGCGCTCTTGAACTGACGGCAGGGTAGCGAAGTTGTACAGGGGCGCTGACGAGGTGGTTGACCATTCGAGGGTGCGGCCGTTCCAAGGATCGCCGGTAAGGTCGCGGCGATGGTGGCGCCGCGTGATACTCACGATCAGTTGCAGGATTTGGAAGCCAATGCCCAAGCAGATAAGCAGGACGCCCACGCCGGCCACAATAAACAGCCCCTGCCATCCGAGCGAGGCGGAGTAGTGGTCGAGACGGCGAGTGGCACCCATAAAGCCGAGAATGTAGAGCGGCACAAAAGCTAGCACGAAGCCACTCAACCAACACCAAAAGGCGTAACGCCCGAGCCGTTCGTGGAGCGTAAAGCCAAAGATTTTGGGGAACCAGTAGGTGAGGCCGCCAAAAAAGCCAAACACCACGCCCCCGACGATCATCATGTGGAAGTGCGCCACCAAGAACAGGCTGTTATGGAGCTGGAAGTCGATGGGCGGAATAGCCATCAGTACGCCCGCCATGCCGCCAATGGTAAAGATGACGACGAAGCCCAAAAACCACAGCATGGGGGTAGCAAAGCGGATGCGGCCACGGAACATGGTGAACAGCCAGTTGAAGATTTTGACTCCTGTGGGAATGGCGATGATCATGGTCATAATACCGAAAAAGCCGTTGACGTCGGCGCCGGCCCCCATCGTAAAGAAGTGGTGCAGCCAGACGGTAAAGGAGAGAAAAACGATTGCCCAAATGGCGGCTACCATGGAGGTGTAGCCGAACAGGCGTTTCTGGGAGTAGGTCGCGACGATCTCCGAGTACACGCCGAAAGCTGGCAGAATCAGGATATAGACCTCTGGGTGGCCCCAGGCCCAAATCAGGTTGATGTACATCATCATGTTGCCGCCGTTGCTGGCGGTGAAAAAGTGCATACCGAGGGTTCGGTCGAGGGCAAGCATGGCCAGCGTAGCGGTCAGGATCGGGAAGGCAAAGATCACCAGCGACATGCTTCCGAGTACGCTCCAAACGAACATCGGCATCTTCATCAGCGTCATGCCGGCGCGCCGCATCTTCAGGATAGTAACAATAAAGTTAATGCCCGAAAGCAGGCTACCGATACCGGCAATCTGCAAGCTCCAAATCCAGTAATCGACACCTACGCCGGGGCTGTAACGGAGCTCGGAAAGGGGTGGGTAGGATAGCCACCCGGCGGCCGAAAACTCCCCCACCACCAGCGAGAGGTTCACGAGCACCATGCCGGCGGCGAACAGCCAAAAGCTGGTAGCGTTAAGGAAGGGAAAAGCGACATCGCGCGCCCCAATTTGCAGTGGTACCACGAGATTAATGAGGCCAAACATTAGCCCCATCGCGACGAAGAAGATCATGATGGTGCCGTGGGCGCTAAAGATTTGCTGAAAATGGTAGGAGTCCAGAATGCCATGAGAGGCTCCGACCGAGGTGGCCTGCTGAGTGCGTAAAAGTAAGACATCAGCAATGCCGCGCAACAACATTACCAGAGCCACCACAATGTACATCACGCCGATCTTCTTGGGGTTGACGGTAGTGAGCCACTCGCGCCACAGCCACTTCCAGCGCTTAAAGTAGGTTAGGGCGCCAAGGATGACGAGACTCGCGACCACCATAGCACCCACCCCTCCGAGCGTAATCGGATCGTGGGGGAAGGCCTGGAAGCTTAGTTTTCCGAGGACGCTCATTGCATCTCCATCCCGGCCATCCCGGCCATGTTCATGCCAGCCGGGGTGCTTTGGGAAAGCGGCGCTAAATATTTCACCATAATACTGTTAAATAGGCCCGATTGCGGTGATGTGTAATAGGTTGCCGGGTTGTTTTGGCTGGGCTTGGCGAGCCCATTGTACTGGTTCATGGTGAGCGCCTGGTGCGACTGCTGAACCTGGCTCGCCCACTGGTTAAAGTCGCTTTCTGAGCTGGCTTTGGCGACGAAGGTCATGCCGGCGAAACCAACCCCGCTAATGTTAGCGGAGGAGCCGTGGAAATTGCCCTGGCTGCTCGCGAGCAAGTTGAGTTGGGTGTTCATACCGGGCATGGCGTAGATCTGGCCACCCAGCTGAGGGATCCAAAACGAGTTCATTGGTGCATCGGCGGTAATCTGGAAGTTCACCGGCGTATTGACGGGGAACTGCACAAAGTTCACTGTGGCGATGTGCTGCTGGGGGTAAATAAACAGCCACTTCCAGTCGAGCGCCACCACCTGGATCGTCATGGGTGGGTTGGTGGAGGCAATCGGCCTATAGGGGTCCAGTGTATGGCTGCTTTTCCAAGTAATAACGGCGAGCACGAGGATGATTGCGGTCGGGATCAGCCACCAGATTGATTCCAGGGTGCGGTTGTGATCCCAGTCCGGGGCGTAACGAGCGGCAGTGTTAGTGGCCCGGTACTTCCAGGCAAACCAGAAGGTTAGTACGAACACCGGAATCACCACAATGAGCATGATAAGAGTGGCGACAACGATCAGGTTGCGCTCTTGGAGTGCGATGGGCCCTTTCGGGTCGAGCACCGCGATTGTGTGGCCGTGAAGGTACCGCACGGCCGCGTAGGCCAAAGCGGCGAGAACAATGCCACCAAAGGTGAATTTATACGTATTCGAAGCACCCATCTGCAAGCATTTTAGCATGAGTACAATGAAGCGGGAATTGCCATTAATGATGCTTACGCTTATAATTAAACCTGATGACCCGCCGATCTACTCATCCCGCAGAAGTCGTTATTGTCGGCGGCGGCTTTGCCGGTGTACGGCTGGCCCGGCAGCTGGCGTCGCGCCAGGATGTGCGCGTAAAGTTGGTTTCCGATCGCGATACCTTTGCGTACTACCCCCAGCTGTATCACGCCGCTACGGGTGGCGTCCGTACCGAGTCTTCGCTGCCGCTGGCCGAGCTGCTCAGCGGGCTGCCGGTCGAGCTGATAGTTGATAGCGCCACCACCTTTGACCCGAGGGCCAAAACCCTTAGCACGGCAGGGAAGCAAACTATTAGCTATGATTACCTGGCGCTCGGGCTCGGCGTATCCACCAACTACTTTGGGATCAAAGGCTTGGAAGAGTATGCTTATGGCATCAAAACGATCGAGGGCGCGGAGCGTTTTAAGCAGCACTTACACCGAGAACTAATTGAAAAACATAAGCCGGAAGCCCACTACGTAGTGGTGGGCGCGGGCCCAACTGGCGTGGAGCTAGCGGCAGCCCTGGGGCCCTACATCCAGCGGATCGCTAAGCTGCACGGCATCCCCGCGCCGCGCTACAAGATTGATCTGGTAGAGGCGGCGCCGAAGGTGCTACCCCGATCTTCAGCCGCGACCAGTGTTGCAGTGCAGCGCCGTTTGGAGCAGCTAGGGGTGAACGTCATGGTCGGTGCCACGGTTGAGGGCGAAACCGCTAAAGGCCTTAAGCTGAAAGGCAAAACCATTACCACTCAAACCGTGGTTTGGACGGCTGGCGTCTCAAACAGCCTCTTTTATACCGCCAATGCCGGACTGTTTAAGCTGGCTAAGGGGAACCGGGTGGTGGTGGACGAGTACCTGCAGGCGAGGGCTGGCGTGTACGTAATGGGGGATAACGCCGCCACGCCATTTAGCGGCCTGGCCCAAACGGCTATCAATGACGCTAACTTCGTAGCGGCTGATATTGGCCGGCGCCTTGATAAGAAGTTGCGGCCGACCTATAAACAAAAACGCCCAGCTACGGTAACGCCGGTGGGCGCCAAGTGGGCGGCGTTTGAGTATGGCAAATTCCATCTTGAGGGCTACCTGGCGTGGCTACTGCGCCGCGCCGCTGATCTGATTGCGTATCGAGACATTGAGCGGCTTCCGGCGGCACTGAACACCTGGCTGCAAGAGCCGCTGAGGCAAGACGACTGCCCAATCTGCCGCAACGTCGTTTAGGCTTCGATACGGCGGAAGGTGAAGACGCCCAGGGCGATCAAGACGATAACGGTGCCACCCAGAACAGCAAAATCTACCCCGACATTGAAGTGGTGCTGATTGATAAGTGTGGCACGGAGGCCATCAATGGTGTAGGAAAGCGGGTTGACTTCGGAAATTATCTTCAGGAGTCTCGGAACGTGATTGAGCGGGTAGATGGCGCCGGAGAGGAAGTAGAGCGGGAAGATCATAAAGTTGTTGATGGCCTGAAAGCCCTGAAAATCTTTTACGATTGAACCGATGGCCGAGCCGAGGCAGGCCAGCGCGATGGCCAGCATAATAATAATGAGCAATGCCAGCGGGACGGCCGCCCAGTGAACCGGACGGAAGCCGAGCGCAAGTGAAATTATTAGCACAAGGAGGCCCTGGAAGGCGGCGATGGTGGCGCCGCCGAGTGCGCTGCCGATCATGATGCGCAGGCGCGGCACCGGCGCAACCAGCGTCTCCTTCAGGAAGCCGAACTGACGGTCGAACACGATTTGAATGCCCCAAAAAACGGCCGAAAACAGAATGGTTTGAGCAATAACGCCCGGCACCAGAAACTGCAAGTAATTACCTTCGCCAGCGCGCTTGAACACCGAGCCGAGGCCGTAACCCAGCGCGAGCAAGAACAGCAGCGGCTGCCCAATGGTACCCAAAATGCGTGAACCGGAGCGGGTGTAGCGCTTAATCTGGCGCAGCCAAAGAATATAGATAACGCTCATCGCGGCTGCCTCCGCATGCGCATTTGGCGGTTAAACTGGTCGGCGTTGCCGCCCTCCTCGCGGATGCCGGAGCCGGTCAGCTTAAGGTAGGCCTCTTCGAGCGAGTTGGTTTTAGTGAGCTTTTTGAGCTCGTCGACCGTGCCGATCTCGATAATTTTGCCATGGTCGATGATGGCGATGCGGTCGGCTACGTCTTCGGCCTCTTCCAGGTAGTGGGTGCTAAAGAAAACGGTGGTGCCGTGGGTTTTACTGAGGTCTTTGACGTAGCGCCATAGCAAGCTGCGGGTCTGGGTGTCGAGGCCAAGGGTGGGCTCGTCCAAAAACAGAATGCTGGGTTGATGCAGGAGGCCGCGGGCAATCTCCAGCCGCCGTACCATGCCGCCGGAAAAGGTTTTAACGGGATTATCTTTGCGGCCATCGAGCTCGACCAGCTTGAGTAGGTCGTTAATCCGTTGATCGCGCTCGGCGCGAGGAACCCCATACATGACGGCGTGTAGTTGCATGTTTTCGTAGGCGGTCAGCTCGGTGTCAACGCTGGCATCCTGGAAGACTATGCCAAAGGCTTTGCGGGCACCATCTTGGTCGTGAACGACGTCGTGGCCATCGAGCTCCAGCTCGCCGCTGGTCGGCTGGAGCAGCGTGGTGAGCATTTTGATGGTGGTGCTTTTACCGGCGCCATTCGGGCCGAGGAAGCCAAAGATCTCACCGCTCGCCACCTCGAAGTGAACATCATCGACTGCGACCAAGTCACCAAACTTTTTGGTAACATGATCTACCGCGATTGCCGCTCTGGTGCCAGCTCCAGTTTTGCTTTTCATTGCCATTTCTTTACAGAGTATAGCACGAAATTTGTGAGATATGCCAAGGGTGTTTTGGAGCTATAGTGCGTACCATAGAAAGGTAAGTAGGAGACAGATTATGAAACAGCGAAAACTAGGCGAGGAGCTAGTAGTTTCAGAGCTAGGGTTGGGATGTATGGGTATGAGTGAGTTTTATGGCCGAACCGATGAGGCGGAGGCGATTAAGACGATCCACCGCGCGCTCGACCTTGGCGTTACCTTTTTGGATACGGCTGACATGTATGGCCCTTTTACCAACGAGAAGTTGGTCGGTAAAGCGCTTGAGGGCAAGCGCGATCAGGTGGTGCTTGCCACCAAGTTTGGCAATGAACGCAACGAGGATGGCAGTTGGGTGGGCGTTAATGGCCGGCCCGAGTACGTCAAAAAGGCCTGTGATGCCAGCTTGCAACGGCTTGGGGTTGACCACATCGACCTGTACTACCAGCACCGGGTTGATCCGAACGTGCCGATCGAAGAAACGATTGGAGCGATGGCCGAGCTTGTCACAGCGGGCAAGGTGCGCTATTTGGGGATGAGTGAGGCCGCGGCGGAAACGATTCGCCGGGCTGCCAAGGTGCATCCGATAGCGGCGCTGCAGACCGAGTACAGTTTGTGGACGCGTGATCCGGAAGATGAAATTCTGGCAACCGTGCGCGAGCTGGGTATTGGATTTGTGGCGTACAGCCCGCTCGGTCGCGGCTTTTTGAGCGGGCAGTTTCGCACGCCAGAGGATATTCCGGAGGGCGATTTTCGGCGCGAGAATCCGAGGTTCAAGGGGGATAATTTCTACCAAAACCTTGAGCTCGTTAAGCGGGTGGAGGAGATTGCTAAGGAAAAGGCGGTAACGCCGAGCCAGCTAGCGCTGGCCTGGGTGCTGGCGCAGGGCGATGACATCGTGCCGATCCCTGGTACCAAGCGCATTAAGTATCTGGAAGAAAATATTGGTGCGGCGGAGCTTGAGCTGAGCGAGGATGATCTCAAGCGTTTTGATGAGGCTGCGCCCAAGGGTGCAGCTGCCGGGGAGCGCTATGCCAACATGTCGACGGTAAATCGCTAGGGTGGACTCTGCTGAAATTGAGGAGCGGATTGCGGAACTACCGGGCTGGAAATTTGAAGATGGTGCGCTCGTAAAAACCTTTCAATTTAATGATTTTAAAGCGGCCTTTGGCTTTATGACCGCCGTGGCGGCGGTCGCAGAAAGGCTCAACCACCATCCCGATTGGAGCAACTCATATAATAAGGTTGCGGTGCGGCTTGTATCTCACGATGCAGGCAGCGTGATGGAGCGTGACTTCGAGCTCGCGAAAGCGATGGAGCAAGCCAGCTTATAGAAAAAAGGTCTCTACCATCGTATAATTACCTATATGCAGCCATTAGAACTTTCGGCCGAGGGGCGCAGCCTACGGGCTGGCCTTGAAGCCGCCGTCGCGCAGGCCCACCAGCCTACCGGCGATCTTATTCATATTTCTGGCGTGGGCGGGAACCTCTACTTT
>JASLFZ010000008.1 GCA_030150485.1 Candidatus Saccharimonadales bacterium
ACCAACGCCTGATCCTTGCTGAGGTCAAAAGCCTCTTTATCGCTAAAGATCATCTTATGCTTAAACGAGAGCAAGTTATTGAGTTGGTTGCGTCGGGTGGCCGCGAGCTCAAAGTCCTGTTTTTTGGCGGCGCGCTGCATCTCCTTTTCCAGTTGGTCGGTCAGCTTGGTCTTTTCGCCGTGTAGATAGAGCATCAGGCGGCGCAGGTTGCGCTTGTACTCGGCGGACGTGGTGGCGCCGCACTCCGGACCCGGGCACAAACCAATGTGATAGTGCAGGCAGCCGCGCTTAGGCATCGGATTCACCGAGTGCGTTACATATGGAAAGGCCTTGCGCAGTTGACGCATCGCTCGGCGCACCGCGTCGCTCGAAGTAAAGGGGCCAAAGTAGGTCGCTTTGTCGTCCATCGGTCGCCGCACGTAGGTAATTACCGGCCACTCATCCTGCATTGGAATTTTAAGGTAAATAAAATGCTTATCATCCTTCAGGTCGATATTATATTTCGGTCGGTAGCGCTTAATAAACTCGCTTTCCAGAAACAGCGCTTCGGCCTCACTATCGACGGTGATCCAGTCCAAATCCACAATTTCCCCCACCAACAAACTGGTCTTCACGTCGCGGTGGCGGCTTTGCTGAAAGTACGACCCCACCCGATTTTTCAAAATCGCCGCTTTGCCAATGTAAATAATCTCGCCGGACGCATCCTTATGGAAATACACGCCCGGCTCTTTTGGCAGTTCTTTTAATTTAGCTTTAAGCTTTTCGGAAAGATCCATATGGGTTTATTTTATCATGGAATAGTGGTATAAATGGGACTAGGTTTTAACCAGCCCCTCGACAAAGGAGTAGTGAAAGGCATGTCTGAGCTCGCCAACGCCCTCGTTAGCTTCGGCTGTGTTTTTGTGATAGGTGGCATAGTGGTGGGCGCAGCGGTCGTTGCTCCACCATGGGCCAAAAGAAGATCCATTCCCATAAATAAACGCGGCCTCATCGAAGGAATAGTCCTGATTGTGATTGGCATAGCTCTTGAGGTGACCGCCATTGCCCTCTAAACATCCTGAGCAGGAGCTTACAATGCGCAAACCTCGCAAGATGCCTCACGAACGGTTCGATTTTTCCGATAAAGCGATCACGCTACTTATGGCATTTGTATTTTTTGGCATAATGGTAGCCGTGGTTTTCGGCCTGACGGGATGGACTCTGTAAGGTACATGCCGTCTAGTCCAATATGACGAAAATATAACCCTCTATATCTCAACAGATGGGAGTGGTCCGTAATGCCCCTTTACGCGTGGATTGGTATTGCAGTAAGTACGGTACTTTTCATTCTCTGGCTGGGCTATCTCGGTATATGTATCCGAGATTACCCCGGAAACAGCAACTACGGAGGAGGCTATATAGCTCTAGTGATGCTGCTTTTTATAGCCCTGGCTCCTGGTGGTGGTTGCGTCTTGTCTGCTGATTACGAACGCGAACAAGCAAGAATAATCAGCCATCAGCACATACAGCCATGAGACGCCGGGAAGCTGTCTTTACTGAGTTTGGCCAACTGGTTGAGCGAACAGCGACCGAGCAAGGTATGGAGCTATGGTGGATCGCATTTATGTGTGGCACCAGTCTTGCGACTCTACGTAGAGGCCTCGAGGATTCCCGAGGACCTCATCAGCCACACCTAGTTATGCACCTGTGCGATCTACTCGACATCGACCATGGCCACGCCTTCCGCTTGCTCGGATGGCTACCAGCGCCGGAGGCCATACCTCAACTCGCTCCCTGAAGCGTCCGCTTCGGTGGGCGCTTCTGTTTTTATTACCTTTACGTTTTTGACTGCGAGTGCACCGCCGCCGGCGTTTTGCCTGCCTTAGCGCCAGCGGTCTTAGTTTTTAATAACCGCTTAATATAGCGTCCTGTGTGCGAGCCCTCTACCTGCGCAATTTCTTCCGGAGTGCCCTCGGCCATCACGGTACCGCCGGCGTCGCCGCCCTCCGGCCCCATATCGATAATCCAGTCGGAGCTCTTAATCACATCCAAGTTGTGCTCGATCACGAGCACCGTGTTGCCGGTATCCACCAGCGCGTCCAGCACCTCAAGTAGCCGCTTGACATCTTCGAAGTGGAGGCCGGTGGTGGGTTCGTCCAAAATATACATGGTTTTGCCGGTGCTGCGGCGGGCCAGCTCGTGCGCCAACTTGATCCGTTGCGCCTCGCCACCGCTCAAGGTTGTGGCCGGCTGCCCCAGCCGGATGTAGCCAAGCCCCACGCTATTAAGCGTCTCGATCTTGCGCTGCACCCGCGGGATGTTCTCAAAGAAGCCCAGCGCCTCTTCCACGGTCATATCGAGCACCTCGGAAATATCCTTGCCCTTGTAGTGGATTTCGAGCGCCTCGCGGTTGTAGCGCCGGCCTTTGCACTCCTCGCAGGTCACATAGACATCCGGCAAAAAGTGCATCTCAATTTTAATGATCCCATCACCTTTGCAGACCTCACAGCGACCGCCCTTTACGTTGAAGCTAAACCGGCCGGCCTTGTAGCCGCGGATTTTGGCTTCCGGCGTCGCCGCAAACAGCTCGCGGATGTCGCCGAACACGCCGGTGTAGGTCGCCGGGTTAGATCGTGGTGTGCGGCCAATCGGGCTTTGATCGACCGAAATCACCTTATCGAGATTCTTTACACCGACAATTTCGTCGTGCTTACCCGGCATGTGGCTCGCCCGGTGTAAATCGTTCGAGAGCTTCTTGGCTAAAATATCATTGATGAGGCTAGACTTGCCCGAGCCAGAAACTCCCGTAACGGTCACCATCTTGCCGAGCGGTATATCGACATCCACACCCTTGAGGTTGTGCTCGCGGGCATTTTTAATGGTGATCGACTTACCGCTACCCCGGCGGCGCTTAGCCGGCACCGCAATCTCTTGGGCTCCCGAAAGGTACTGCCCGGTGAGGCTGGCCGTATTTGCGGCCACCTCGGCCGGCGTCCCGGCCGCCACCACCTCGCCACCATGCTCGCCCGCCGCTGGCCCGATATCAATCAGGTAATCGGCCGCTCGCATAGTGTCCTCGTCGTGCTCCACCACGATGACGGTGTTCCCCAGGTTGCGCAGACGCTCCAGGGTCGCAATCAGGCGGTCGTTGTCGCGCTGGTGCAGGCCAATCGAAGGCTCATCCAGGATATACAGTACTCCCATAAGACTTGAACCAATCTGCGTGGCTAGGCGAATCCGCTGCGCCTCGCCGCCTGCCAGCGTATTAGCGCTCCGATCGAGCGTTAGGTAGGTCAAGCCAACATCGCTCAAGAAGCTCAGCCGCGAGCAAATCTCCTTCATGATTTGGTTGGCAATTTTTTGGTCGCGTTCACTGAGTTTTAATGAATTAAAGAAGTTGACCGCGCCGCCGATTGCCAGCGTCGTCACATCAACGATTGACTGGCCTGCAATCGTCACCGCCAAAATCTCCGGCTTCAACCGTTTGCCATGGCAAACCGGACATTCGTGCTCGGCCATATACTTGTTGATCTCGCGCCGCACAAAATCCGAATCGGTTTCGTGGTAGCGACGCTCCAGGTTAGGCACCACCCCCTCGTAGGTAGTGTGATAGGTGCGGCCACCGGGGCCGCGCATCGTCACCCCCTGTTCGCCAGCACCATACAAGATAACTTTAAGATCGTCTGGCTTCATCTGGCTCACCGGCGTATCCAGCGAAAAGCCGTGCTGCTTGGCGACGCCCTCTAGTAAACGCGTATACCAGGTCACCCGAGCGGTGGTGCGCGCCCACGGCCGGATGGCACCCTCAGCAATGGTTAGCCGCCGGTTCGGGATCACCAGCTCAGGATCAACCTCCAGCCGCGTGCCCAAACCAGTACAGTGCGGGCAGGCGCCGTGTGGCGAGTTAAAGGAAAAATTGCGCGGCGCCACGTCCGGCAGGCTAATCTCGCGATGCACCGGGCAAGAAAAGTGCTCGCTAAAGCTATGGAGCTTGTTACTATCGGCCTCCAGAATGTTAACAATGCCGTCGCCCAAGTTAAGCGCTTGCTCCACTGAATCCGTCAACCGTCCGCGCGACTCTTCATCGACCGTGGTACGGTCAACCACCGCCTCCACCGTGTGTTTGCGCTGCTTATCGAGCGTCGGAAACTCATCGATATCATGAACCGTGCCATCCACGCGCACTCGTGAGAAGCCGGCCTTTTTGAGCTCACGAGCCACGCCTTGATGCTCGCCCTTTTTGTCGTCAATAACCGGCGACAAAATCATAATGCGGGTGCCGGCCGGCAAGCCCAACACCTGATCCACCACCTGCCCTGAGGTTTGGCGCACCACCTCGCGCCCACAAATGGGACAGTGCGGCACACCAATGCGCGCCCACAATAGCCGCATGTAATCATAAATTTCCGTGACCGTCCCCACCGTCGAACGCGGGTTACGCGAGCTAGATTTTTGGTCGATCGAAATTGCCGGGCTCAAGCCATCGATTTGATCAACATCCGGTTTTTCCATAAGGCCAAGAAACTGACGGGCATAGGCGCTCAACGACTCCACATAACGGCGCTGGCCTTCGGCGTAAATAGTATCAAACGCCAAAGAAGATTTACCGGAGCCACTGAGGCCGGTAATCACCACGAGCTGGTCGCGCGGGATCTCTACATCAATATTTTTGAGATTGTGTTCTCGGGCGCCCCGAACCACAATTTTATCTTGCATGCCCAAATCGTTTTACCCCACAAATGCAAGTTTTGATTATACGGATTTTTTGCCCATTAATCAAGAATAAGTGCGTCTAGTGCGTCCCGATCGACCACTGCCAATCGGGACGCTATCTAGCCAACTGTTTTATGGCGTGAATCAGCTGGGCCAGCAGGACTATCTCCACCAGGCCAAAACCCAGTGTCATAATATTCCATGCTACTGCTTCATCACGCCAGTCCGTTCCGCGCCTGCCGCCCAGCGTCTCCCGTTGCAGATCGTTAATCCTTTTAGAAACCTTTCTCTGCGCTCGCCGCCAACCAAGGGGTAGCAAAATAACCATAAGCAGCCAAATCAGCAGGGCGATCATAGTGGATGCCTTAAGCTGCAATGGAGCTTTTTACCGTTTTTCGGGTAGTCCTGGATTGCGGCTAGGGCGTAAAGCACGGCAACTACGCAAAGTAGCGGAACAGCGGCGACAGATTCCATAGCTTTTCTCGGCCGGGAGCTTGTTCGCATCATTACCGCTGCCAACGGTCGGTCAGGACAAGCATCGCCACGCCAACCACTATTACAATCGCTCCCCCATCTTCAAGCCATGCAGGACCGCCGGCACTGAGTGAAATCGCCATGGCCATTACCCCCAAACCAGCAAGCAATATGCAAACGAGGTAGCTCAAAGCAGCCCAAAGCATCTGGGGGCCCTCCTGCTTTTCTTTAGTACGCATTGCGCCTTTCGGTTGTCAAACAGTACAAGACGCCTAAAGTTATACCACGCCCAAATGCAGAAATATAGCCTAGCGTTACCGGCGGACGGGCTTTTTCTTGGTCGCCTCTTTCAGCTCCTCGATTTGATCGCGCAAAGCCGCCGCTTTTTCGAACTGCAGGTTCTCAGCGGCAAGGTTCATTTGGACGGTCAGCTCCTTAACCAAGTGCTGGCGCTCGTCCTTGGGAATTTCCTTAATATTCAAGGGCTTAATATCGCTGGTTTCAGCCGCTTCCTCGGCCTGCATCCGCTCGGCCAAAGCCTTTTGAATGCCGGCCGGCGTAATGCCATGCTCCTTGTTGTAGGCTGCTTGCACTGCCCGTCGCTTGGTCGTAATTTCGATCGCCGCATTCATTGAGCGGGTGTGGTTATCGGCATACATAATAACGCGGCCCTCCACGTGACGGGCGGCGCGGCCGATCGTTTGGATCAGCGCAGGGGCCGAGCGCAAAAAGCCTTCCTTATCGGCGTCAAGAATTGCCACCAGCGAGACCTCCGGCAGATCCAACCCCTCGCGCAATAGGTTAATGCCCACCACCACGTCATACTTGCCGCTGCGCAGGTCGTGTAAAATATCCACCCGGTCGAGCGTGTGGATTTCGGAGTGCAAGTACTGCACCTTAATGCCCGCCTCCTGAAGATACTCGGTGAGATCCTCGGCCATGCGCTTGGTTAGTGTCGTTACCAGCACGCGCTGGCCCTTAACTACGGTGGCGCGAATCTCCGCAATCAGATCATCAATTTGATGCTCGATGGGCCGCACACTAATCTCCGGGTCGAGCAGCCCAGTCGGGCGAATCACCTGCTCGGCAACCTGAGTCGAACGCCCAATCTCCCATTCGGTCGGGGTAGCACTAACATAAATGGCCTGGTTGATGTGACGCTCAAACTCATCCCACTGCAGCGGCCGGTTATCGAGCGCACTCGGCAACCGGAACCCATACTCTACCAGGGTAGTTTTACGAGCCCGGTCGCCATTAAACATGCCGCGCACCTGCGGAATGGTGATGTGGCTTTCATCAACAAACAGCAAAAAATCATCCGGGAAGTAGTCCAGCAAAGTGGCCGGCTGCTCCCCCGCCTCCCGGTCGCTCAGGTAGCGCGAGTAGTTCTCGATGCCCGCCACCATGCCGGTCTGCTCGAGCATCTCCATATCAAACTTGGTGCGCTGTTGCAGCCGCTGCGCCTCCAGCAGTTTTTGCTGACTTTTGAGCTCGGGCACGCGCTCATCCAGCTCGGCGTTAATGCCCTTAATAGCGTGCATTAACTTCTCATGAGGCGTGACGAAGTGCTTGCCCGGAAACACCTTTAACTCCTTGCGCTCGCCCAGTACCTCGCCTGTCAACGGCTCAACCTGGCGAATCCGCTCGACCTCATCCCCAAAAAACTCAATCCGGTAAGCCACCTCCTCGCCCACGGGGAACACCTCCACCGTATCGCCGCGCACGCGAAACGTGCCGCGGGCAAAGTTCATATCATTGCGGGAGTACTGAATGTCGGTCAGGAGCCGGAGCAGCTTGTCGCGCTTGCGCGTTTCACCAACCTTCACATCCACCGTCATCTCAATGTAGGTCGCCGGGTTCCCCAGACCGTAAATACAGCTTACCGAAGCCACAATCAGCACATCCTTGCGCGTCAGCAGGCTCATCGTGGCGGCGTGACGTAACCGGTCGATCTCCTCATTAATCGAGCTGTCCTTCTCAATATAGGTATCGCTGCGCGGAATATAGGCTTCCGGCTGGTAGTAATCGTAGTAGCTAACAAAATACTGCACCGCGTTATCCGGGAAAAACTGCCGAAACTCGCCGTACAGCTGCGCCGCCAAAGTTTTATTATGGCTGAGTACGAGCGTGGGCTTCTGCACGTTTTGCACGATGTTGGCCATAGTGAAGGTTTTGCCCGACCCGGTTACGCCAAGCAGCGTCTGCTCTTTATCGCCGCGCTGCAAGCCGTCGGTTAACTGCGCGATCGCTTTAGGCTGATCGCCGCCCGGCTGATATTTAGATGCAAGTTTAAACTCGGTTGGCATAGTCTATCTAGTATAGCAGAAGCTTGACACAAATAGTAGTAATGGTATTATAAGGTTTTCTACTCTAAGCTTTGCGTCCGGGAAAACGTACCTGAAATAAGGGAAGATTATGCATGCAGCCGCCTTTGTACCAGCACTGGTCTTGGCTTTCGGTATCCTTGGCATAGCCATAGTATCGCAAGTGAAGCTAGGCTCCGCTTTTCTGATTGCACTCGGCATTTTCCTCTTTGTCAACTTCACCATACTCGCTGGACTGAAGGAAGTGGGGTGGATCCCGGCCGGCGCTACCTCACCTCGTGCCGACGCCCACATTGCACTAGCCTGCCTGTTGGTGTTGGCGTTCATACCGACCTATTTCCTGAAGGTCGAGCAAGAGGAAAAGTTCTGGGCTGAAGGAAAAGTTGGCTCCAGAAAACGCCGCCAGTAGTGACAATCTTGCATCCTCATCAAGGGACCAGCCGCTACGCTTGAGGTGCTTCGTGGTTTCGACCGCGAGGCGCCTCAGCCAGCACTTATACTTCGCCTACTCCGTATAAAAATCGTCCAGTATAGTAACGAGCCTATCAACAAGACGCGCCGGGTCATCATCAAAAATAATGGTGTGGCGATTACGCTTAGCTGCCTTGAGTACCATGTTAATGACATCGGTTATGCCGCCCGACCCAACCACCAGCCCAACCGGCGTCTTCTCCTCAAAGGCAACCGCAAACTCCTGCAGCGTACCGATACGACCGCCGATGGTAACCACCGCGTCGGCCGAGCGAACGAGCAGCAGATCGCGGCCGGTGTAATCAAAGCCGGTACAGACGATACTATCGTAGTACTTGGTAGGAAGGTGGTAGCTCTTCACGTGTTCGCGGCGGGTAGTCGCCGGCGAGAACCCAATCGAAACTCCGCCAGCCTCCTTGGCTCCCTTAGCGGCGTAGTCCGGCAGCCCATTAGTAGCGCCGGTGAGCAATACGTTGCCGGTCTCGGCAACCCGACGGCCGGCCTGCTCGGCCAGCTCAAAAGCGTGTGTAACCGTGTTCCCTTTAGCCGCGCCAGAAACGCAGATTTGATAGGGATGATTACCTTTAAGCCGCTTCATACCGGCAGCTCTTCTGGCTTAATGATGGCATTATCAAGTTTTACTAGTAGCTCCTCGCGCAGGGTTTTCACCCCCATATAGCGCGCAAAGACCTCATTCCACAGCGACTCGCGGAAGTGATACAGATAGCGCTCTTCGTAAGGCACCACGTTGGCGTAGCTCAGTACCACATCCATAAGGTTGAACGTTACAATGTCATTATTTTTTAATGTCGCCACATAGTCCATGTCGCGCCACAGCGCCATCTCGGGGTCAATTTGGTAAAGAATTTTTTCGGCCGAGCGCCAGTGCAAATCCTCCGGCTGTAAGTGGGGCTGGAACACCTCCGGGTGCTGGTCTGCCTCGCCAATCTTGCCATAGTAGCGTTGAATGACCCGCCAGTGAACATGACCATGGGCCATCAGATGAACAGGCGGGGTATCGGCAATCAGTGTTTCGCTCAAGATACGACCAAAGTTTCTTTTTTCTCGCAGCAGCTTAAAGTAGGCGCTGTACAGCCGCACCTCATTGTAATAGTGCAATGTCAGCGTCATCACCTTCAAAGATATGGCGCGCATTTGAGGCGTAGGTGGCGGCAGGATTGCCACCACACCCATCTCCTTAGAGTGCGTATTGATGTGTTTTTTCTTCACGACAAAGTGATCGGCGATATCGCCCCACTTTTCGCGCGTCAGACGCACCAGCCTAATCGGCCGCTCCTCAAAATCGCTGCCGGTCAAATCGTCATACACGCGGTTAAAGTCGTTAAGCCACTCGGGCCCCTCGGTAAAGCGAATGGCGATAAACAGCTCCGCCAAATCTTCTTGCGCCACTAGGTCGTGGAAATCATCATAGCCAAGCCGCTGCATTAAGGCTTGAGGCGGCCGCTTCGCTAGCATCTCGATAGCTTTGTCATGCTTTAGGGCAAAACAGCTCCGCGGCATCTGGATCTGCTCCAGTCGTCGAATGGCCAGCGGAATCATTTCGTGGGTGTCTTCAGGATTACGACCACCCAGCGTGGCCGCCAAGTGCGCATCATCTTCGGCCACTTTAGCGGTAAGCGCGCCGTACAGCTCGGGCCCGGTGCAGTCGCTTGCAAGACCCAGCTCTTTCGCCACCTTCCCAGCCTTGTGCGCAATCTCGCCTGCCAGCGCCGCATCACGGCCCTCCTTGCCACTGCGCTTCTCCAGCTGCTGTAGCGCGACGTCAAACAGCGGCTCCTTGGCTTCTAAAAATACCGCCAGGCGGCTCATCTATCCTCCTAAATGCTTACGCGTTTGACCTTCATGGTTTTGATTCCGCGGCTACCGTGTAAAATGCCGGCCTTGGCACCAACCTGACCGACAACCGAGGTTGAGTTGGCGCTCCCCAGCGTCAAAGCCTCCTCAATGCTCCAGCCTCGCGCAATGGCGGCCGTGAACCCAGAGCAAAAGGCGTCGCCCGCCCCCAGCCGATCTACAACTTTGATGTTTTTGTACTGCCCGGCAAAGTAAATCGTCTGGCCGTCCGAGGCATAACTCCCTTTGGGGCCATCGGTAAGCACCACATAGGGGCAGTACGGCATGGCGTTCAGCATGGTCTGGGTCGGCCTATCGCCCCCGAACACATACTCCATTTCCTCACGATTAGCGATTAAGATCTCCACCGCCTGTAAGTACCCTCGCAACTTTTTAGCCTGTTTGAGCTCATCTGAACCTGGATTCAATGCCACCTTAATATGGTGCTTGTGGGCGTGCTGTAATAACCGCTTCAGTAGCTCCATGTTCCCCGCTAGCGAAGAGATATAAAACCAATGCGCATCGAGCGGCTTGCCCGTGTAAAAATCCTCCGCCCGTAGATGATGACTGGCGCCGCGGTAAACCAGCACCGTACGCTCCCCGTTATCCGCCATTAAGACGGTCGAATAGCCGGTACCCCATTTTTCGTCTACGCGCATGTGGTGGGTGTCCACGCCCTCCCGCTTAAGCACACGCAGCACCTCAGCGCCGGCTGGATCGCGGCCAATCTTGCCCGCAAAAGCGCTGCCGAAACCCTGTCGCGCGAAGGTTACCGCCGCGTTACTGGCACCCCCGCCAACATCAAAGAAAACACTATCAAGCTCGAGCTTAGCACCAAGGGGAAACTGCTCTACGTAGCTGTGGTTGCGTACGTCGCGCTTGGCGTGCAGCGCCTTGCCGCGCACGAGCACGTCTTGCGTAGCGGCACCGAACGCTAAAATACGAATTTCTTGCGGATCCATAGGTTAAGTATAGCGGTTATGGTTGGAAAAATACATCGCGGCGGCTTAGCCTACTGCAGCGGGGTAGCTGTGTTAAACGCGCCACTGAGCTCTTTGGTGAGGGTGTCTTCGGCCGATTGGGCAGTCGCATTGTTAGGGTTCGAGCAATTCACTTGCTTATCATTAAGTGCCAAGTACTGGCTGCCCAGTTTCTTGACCGCCGAGGGGCCAGAGGCGGTCGGCCCAAAGCTATCCGGATCGTCATTAAAGAGGGTATAGGAAACCGCTCCCCCACCACCGCCAGTAATATCACATCCACTATCCAAGCTGGCCAACGACTTAGAAGAGAAGCTGACACCACCGAGGTCTTTTAAGGCTATAGGGTTGCCATTGGTGTCGGTGTACTGAGTTCCGCTGGGACCAGACGTAGCAAACTGGACGTCGGTTAAGGCCGCCGGCAATGTGATCTCAAAGTTTAAAGCGGCAACCTTCAGAATATTGGTGGCCGGCGTAGAGGTCTGAGTGGTTGCCGCGACCGAGCTAGTTGTCTTGCTTGCGGTCTTCTGAGAGGTGTGGGCTTGATGATCCTGGTACGCAAAGTACCCCGCCGCGGCAATACCAGCCAGCGCGACCACTGCGAGAACCCCCTCGACCATTACGAAGCCGCGTTGCTTGAGTGTCTGATTCATGAGATTTCCTTTTTGATTTTGATAGCATTTTTGTTTTTGATAACGCTTATGTCTATAATGCCAAGGCCGAAGATATTTGTCAAATCGGCGCAGCTAGATCTAATGAACGCCACACATACCACGACGCCACCGACTCGTAGCCGCTCCAATGATTGTGTTCGGCGACTCTCATAACCTCAAGCGGCTGAGGTAACTCGGGTAGGCCATATAGACCCTGGATACCCTTCCGGATGCCCAGATCACCCACCGGGAGCACATCGAGCCGCCCCAGGCAGAAAATCAGGAACATGTGAGCCGTCCACTCGCCGACACCATGAACATCCGTCACCTCAGTAATGATTTCTTCATTAGATAGTTCGGGCAACCGTGCGAGGTCGAGCCGCCCATCGAGCACATGGGCCGCCAAGTCGCGCACATACTTCACCTTGGCTCCAGATAGACCGATGTGACGCAGCTGTTCGTCACTAAACCCCGCCACCTCTTCCGGCATGGGATAATCGCCCACACCCAGTGCCGCAAATCGCTGCCGGATAATCCCTGCCACTTTAGTACTCAACTGCTGACCGATAATTGACCCTGATAACGAAGCAAAGTAGTCGGTATGCGACTCTAGGTTACATGGCCCCACCTGCTCGATCACGCGCTTAAGCACACTGTCGTGCTCACATAGATGGTTGGTCGCAGTGCTTAGCTGTCGTTCAAAATCAGATGGCATGCATTAAGTGTACTATGGTCGCGGTACTACCTTTGGCTATTTTAAACTTGAGCCTTACCCGTTGAGCCGTATAGGTCAATGTGCTCCTCGACCACCTTTTGAACCGCCTCAATTACCGGGCCCTCCAGTTTGGGCACCGCGTACTCACTGGGGTTGTCCTTGAGCTGCTGCTCCAGTGTGGTGCGGAACGCATAGCGCATATCCGAGTTCAGGTTGATTTTGCTAACGCCAATTTTAGCGGCCTCCTCAAAGTAGTGGCCCGGTGTATCGCTACCGCCATGCAGGCTAATGTTACAGCCAATCGCATCCCGAATGCGCTGCAGCAACTCCAAGTCCAGCTGCTTCGGTACCGGGTACTTGCCATGCAGATTCCCTACCGCCGCTGCAAACGTATCAATGCCGGTCGCTTCCACGAACGCTTTGGCGCCCTCGGGTGTTGAAAATGTCTTTTTAATTTCCTCGTAATCAATTGCTTCGGCGTGCACGTTGGAGCTGCCACCAAAGTAGTGGGGCTCGCTTTCCACTAGTGCCCCGGTCTTTTTAGCGTACTCAACAATTTCTTTGGTCGCCGCAATAATTTCCTCATCGGTCGCATCATGCTTGGCTTGGCTGTAGTCAATGTGGATGAACTCAAAGCCGGCATCGATTCCCGCCTTAGCCGCCTCCACGCTCGGGCTATGATCTAAGTTGATATACATCTCAACCCCCATATCGGCCTTGTAGTTATCGACCATATCGCGCAGATTATCAAGGCCAATCGTATCGACCTCTCCCTGACTCACCTCAACTAGCACTGGCGCGTTCTTAGCCTTGGCCGCATTGGCGATCGCGATAAGTGTCTCCTGGTTATCAACGTTGAACGCCCCCACCGCGAACCTCTCCATCCGACTCCGCTCCATAAGCTCTCTGGCCTTTTGAATGTTTTCGTTCATTACATTACCCCTTTTTGATTAGTTCCTGGATGGCCTTGGCAATGTGCGGCGCGGTCAGCCCAAAATGCTCGAGTAGCTCGTCCGGCGTACCCGATTCGCCAAAACGGTCAATCATACCAATCCGCTTGAGCGGTACCGGGTGCTGCTCGGCCGTCAGCTCCGCAATGGCCCCACCGAGGCCGCCATTAATCTGCCCCTCCTCGCAGGTGACCACGCGCCCGGTTTTTCGAATTGATTTCAACACGGTTATGGTGTCCAGCGGTTTAATGACCGCGCAATTAATTACCTCCGCCTCAATGCCCTTTTCAGCCAGCTGCTCAGCCGCAACCAAGGCCTGATACACCATCAAGCCGCAGGCCACAATCGTGACATCCTCGCCGGCGCGCAGCACCTGGGCTTTATTGAGCGCAAACGGCGTCGCCTCGGTGGTGATGATGGGTGATTTCTCGCGCGCCAATCGCAAATAGGCACCGCCCGGATGTCCAGCAATTGCGAGGGTAGCCTTTTCCGCCTCGATCGAATCGCACGGCACTACCACGATCATATTTGGCAACACTCGCATTAACGCAATGTCTTCCAGCATCTGGTGGGTGGCGCCATCCGGCCCCACGCTGACACCAGCATGCGAGCCGACAATCTTCACATTGGCCTGGTTTAGACACACCGTCGTGCGGATCTGCTCCCAGTTGCGCCCCGGCGAAAAGGCCGCATAGCTCGAGACAAATGGCACCTTGCCCATGAGCGACATACCCGCCGCCACCGTCACCAGATTTTGCTCGGCAATGCCAATCTCCACAAAGCGATCCGGAAATGTTCTGGCAAACTCGCCCATCTTCGTAGAATCGGTGAGGTCGGCACACAGCGCTACAATGGCGGAGTTTCGCTCGCCAGCTGCCACCAGGCCGCGGCCAAATCCCGACCGAATAGGCTCCTGCTTAGGCTCCCGGCTTAAAGCCTGCTCGTCTAAGTACATTGCGCTCACTCGTGTTCTCCTCTAATGCGCCCGCCGAGCGTACGCAACTCATGCAGTGCAATCTTGGCCTGCTCGGCCTTTGGCGGAGAGCCCGGCGTATCAAGCGTGCCGGGCGGGTTACCGTGCCAATGAAAATCATACTCCATGTAATCGACGCCCTTGCCGGGTATGGTATGGGCCACAATCACCGTCGGCTGATCCTCCACCGCTTTGGCCAAGTTACAGGCATCGATAACCGCCTGGATGTTATGGCCATCAATCTCGATGGTGCGCCAGCCAAAAGTACGAAACTTTTCCGCCACATCGCCGAGCGGCATCACCTTTTCGGTGGGACCATCAATTTGGATGTTGTTACGGTCAATTATCACAGTAAGATTGCTGAGCCGATACTTGCCCGCAAACATCACCGCCTCCCAAATGTTGCCCTCGTCGAGCTCACCATCACCGGTGACGCAATAAATGCGTGGCCCCTTTTTGGCGTCAAGTTTTAATGATAAGGCCATGCCGCAGGCGGTACTCAAGCCGGATCCCAGCGGACCCGAAGTTGTCTCCAGCCCGGGCAGCCGAACCCGTTCCGGATGGCCCTGCAAGCGCGAGCCAAGCTTGCGCAGCGTCTTCAGCTCCTTCACCGGGAAGTAACCCTACCGAGCCATGGCCGCATAGCGCACCGGCACAATGTGGCCATTTGAGAGGATCAGCCGGTCGCGCTCGGGCCAGTCCGGATTTTTCGGGTCAT
>JASLFZ010000030.1 GCA_030150485.1 Candidatus Saccharimonadales bacterium
TTTTCATCACTATCGGGAGGCTGGCGCTCAAGGTAGTACTCCACCATCGCCCGCATACCCTCATCACCTTCGTATAGCTTACTGCTCGGTATATCCTTGGGTAACATCCTGAGCGAGCTTAATTGAGGCAGCAAGTCGTTAAGCTGGTGTTTTTGGTCTTCGAGGGATTGCTCCCGCTTTTCCAGCAAGCGGCGCAAATTTTCGGGGGCTTCAGCATTAAAAAAGGTCTTTTTGGCTTTTGAGGTTTGACTCACTAAGCCAAGATTAACGAGCGATTCGAGAATAACATACGTGGTAACCCGCTTAATACCGCTAGTGTCTGCAATCTGTTGAACCCCAGCTGATCCTAGGGTGAGATTGGCAATATACACTCTGGCCTCCTTGTTGCTCAGGCCTAGCTCTTCGACTTGGTTAATAAGTTCATCGTTCATGGTCTCGGTAGTATAGCAGAACTAGAGAGTTTTGTAAATATACGTTGACAACATTAGGTAATTATTGATTTTTGATTAAACTTTTGCCGACTTCATGGGGACGCGCTAGCCTTGGCTATAGGAGGAACGATGCTCGCAAAGGTCAGGGCGCCAGCCCATATGGGAATGAGTGGTGTACTCGTTGAGGTGGAGTGCGATATCAGTAATGGTCTCCCCTCTTTTGTAGTGGTGGGATTAGGTAATCAGGCTGTTAACGAGGCTCGCGATCGAGTCCGTGGAGCGATTCGTAACAGTAAGCTGATTTTGCCGCCAAAACGAATCACTTTAAATTTGGCGCCAGCCGACCTGCCTAAGGATGGGACCGCTTACGATGTCAGCATGGCGATTGCGATCCTGCTCGCCAGCGAGCAGCTGGAGCACACCAATAACTGCCTGTTTGCGGGCGAGCTGGCGCTGGACGGCAGCTTGCGACCGGTGCCAGGTGTGTTGGCGTACGCCCAACTAGCGGCCACCAGTGGCATCGCCCAGCTGTTTGTGCCTTATGACAACGCGCCCGAGGCGGCCTTGGTCCAAGATGTAACGGTTTATGGCGCACGCACGCTGCTAGAGATCTATGGGCATTTGATGGGCCTGCAGCCACTGGTGGCGGCATCGCCGCCAAACCTGTCGGCTCAGAGTTCGCCCGCCGGATCGACCACCGAGCTCGCCACCATTTACGGCCAGCCCGAAGCTAAACGTGCGCTCGAAATTGCGGCGGCGGGCGGCCATAACCTCCTGCTAACCGGCTCTCCTGGCGTTGGCAAAACCATGCTGTCGCGAGCGCTGATTGGGATACTGCCGCCACCAAGCCTGGCCGAGGCCATCGATATCACTAAGCTTTACAGCTTGGCTGGCAAAGCAATCGGCACATCCCCAGGCACCATCATGACCACGCGGCCCTTTCGCAACCCGCACCATACCGCGAGCGATATCGCGTTAGTTGGTGGCGGGCGCGCCCCGCGGCCGGGAGAGATCAGCTTGAGCCACCACGGAGTACTGTTCCTTGATGAGCTGCCAGAGTTTCGGCGCGAGGTGCTCGAGGCGCTTCGCCAACCCCTCGAGGACGGCGTGATTACGATTGCCAGGGCGAGCGGCTCGGTGATATTCCCCGCTGAGTTTATTTTGGTGGCCTCCCAGAATCCATGCCCGTGTGGTTATGCCGGCGATCCCGTGCACCAATGCAGCTGCACGCTGCCAGCAGTATCGCGCTACACCCAAAAAGTTTCGGGGCCGCTGCTCGATCGCATTGATCTAGTAGTGCAGGTTAACCGAGTGGACCTTTCCCGGCACCACCGGCGCGAGGAATCAAGCGCCCAGGTAGCCGTACGGGTGCGAAAGGCCCGCGAACTCTGTTACGCGCAGGAGGGTCGCACGCTGCTGAATGCTCGCCTGCCAAATCACAGCTTACGCCAAGCCTGTAAGCCGACCGCGGCCGGTGCTGCGCTGCTCCGCAACGCCATGAGCACCTTGAGCCTATCGGCGCGGGGATACGTGCGCACCTTAAAAGTGGCACGAACGATCGCTAATCTGGGTGGCCGCTCGACGATCAGGCCCGAAGATATTAGCGAGGCGCTGGGCTACCGGCCCAGATCATAGCGAGTTATATCTTGAGGGAGTTGAAGAGCGCCGGGCCTGCAGCAGTGTGGTTGAGGACGACCCACGCCACGGCCTCCAGGCCGATACAGATCAGCGCGTAGAGGGCTATTCGCTTGAGATCGCTGCGTACATATATCCAGCGCTCGGAAGTGCCGGGGGCTAAAGCGGCCGAAACCGACGGCGCCATAACGGCTACGGCAGGCGCCACATCAGCTTGCGCCTCCACTTGAGGGGCGGCTGCAACTTGGGCAGGAGCGCGACCTGTAGAGGTAGCACGGTGGGCTCGAGGCTGAGCCTTGCGGCGTGACTTTTTCTTCTTAGCCATAATGGCTTCATACTATCACATTACCTTCGAGTTGGGCGGGGACGAGCGTTGCGCGGCGGCTTAGCAACCGACTATACTAAAGTGTTAGTAGGTAACCTCCCAGATGAACACGCTTTTACTCCTTATTACTATTATCAGCATTGCGATCGCCGGCTACTGCCTGTGGCGGGTTATCGTACTGCAGCAACGCTTTGGGGCGGCTCTTGGCAGCAAAGAGGACGATGGCTCGCTCGAGCAGACGCTGGTGGGCTACATGAAGCGCGTGGAGGCGGTTGACGGCCATCTTGGCAAGCTGGACGAGGCCTACCGCCGTTTGGCCGCTACCGGTAGCCTCGCCTCCCAAAAAATCTCGATCGTACGTTTTAATCCCTTTGGCGACACCGGCGGCGATCAAAGTTTTGTGCTGGCGGTACTCGACGCGCATAATTCAGGCTACGTACTCACCAGCATCCACGGCCGCGAGGGCACCCGTGTGTACGTGAAGCCGGTTGACGATGGCAAAAGTAAGTACCCCCTTTCTGATGAAGAAAAACAGGCGCTAACCCAAGCGACTAAACGGGTACCTAAGTAAGGAGAGTCCATGGCAAAAAAAACCGATGTCTTTAATGTTTCGCACGTTGATACCATCATCAGCTCCGGTGTGCGCATGAAAGGTAACTTGAGTAGCGACGGCGACATTGCCGTGGATGGCGTGCTGGCTGGCAACATCGTCAGTGGCGGCCACGTGGCGGTGGGGGTTAATGGGCGCATTGGCGGCAACATCAAAGCTACTACCGTTCAGATAGCCGGACGCGTCGATGGCAACGTGATCGCGGGTGATTCGCTCAGCCTGATGGAGAGCGCCCAGCTGCGCGGCGATATTGATACCGGCCGCCTCGAGGTCGAAATGGGCGCGATTTTTATCGGTGCCAGCAAGATGAAGCCGGCCGAGGCCACCGAAGTTACCACACCAACCGAGAGCACCCACTAAACGAGCCAAGCTATGTACTACTACATCTGTAATCCCGCCGCCGGCAAAGGCTCCGTTAATCAAATGCAAGAGAAGCTGCGCGCCCGCCTGCGTGAGCTGGGCATTGACGGTGAGTTTGCCAAAACAACCGGCCCCGGCGATGCCACCAAAATGACCAAACTCGCCATCGATAAAGGCTATAGCACGATTGTGGCGGTTGGCGGCGATGGGACCGTCAACGAGGTGGTTAACGGCATTAATAAAGAGACGGTGGCGGTAGGGATCATCCCCCTCGGCCACACCAATTTGCTGGCGCGGCGGCTCGGCATTGGCGGCTGGCAGCAGGCCTGCGAGACGCTAGCGGCGAGACGGATCGCGAACTACGGCTTGATTGCAGCGGGGCAAAAGTACTTTCTCTCTACTTTGACGCTCGGTTTTGAGACCGATCTGGACAAACAGACCGATGCTCCACCAGCAACGGGGCTCGGTGGCCGCCTGGGCCAGCTTTGGCAGGCGCGCGGCCACGCGGAAACATTCGAGATGCTGGAGTGCAAGATCACGGTTGATGAGCAGCTTGAGCTAACGGCTCCCCTCTTTAGCCTCAGCGTTACCAACCAAAAGTTTGAGGATCCGCTGGCGGATAATCGCTTGCTGATCACCATGGTGGACCGCCCTTCCGGGCGCCAGCTGCTCAGCTACCTCTGGAATGTTGTAAAAAAAGACCAAATTGAGGAAGGTATTAGCCGGTTTAGCGCGAAGCGAGTTGTGATTGAAACCACCCCGCCCACCGGCATCATGATCGACGGTAAGGTAAGCGGCCGTACTCCGATTGCCATCCGCCTCACCAACAAGCAGATTCGTTTCATTACCGAAAAACAGGCCGTCAGCTTTAAAACCGAGTAAATAGTCATGTCTGCGTCAGAGCGCATGCAACCTGCGCAGCAAGGGGCTACTAAGCGAGGGCGCTGCATGGCTATTTACTCGGCCATAAATCCGTTGACTAAGCCATTCTTATCTGGTACGCTAGTTCCGAAGCTTTAAGGAGACCGGTAATAGCTCAAGTACGAACTCGCATCAACCAGGACATCAGTGCACCACAAGTGCGCTTGATTGGAGTGGATGGTGAGCAGGTAGGAGTCGTGAGCCGAGCTGAAGCCCTGGAGCAAGCCGTCGCAGCCGGATTTGACCTTGTGGAGATTGCCGCCAATGCCAATCCCCCAGTGGTCAAAATTTTGGACTGGGGCAAGTATCGTTACGAGCAAACTAAGCAAATTCAGCAAAACCGCAAGGCCCAGCGTAATCAAGAGATTAAGCAGGTGCGCGTGGGATTGAAGATCGGTCAACACGATCTGTTGGTGAAGGCGCGACACGCTCGAGCGTTCATTGAAAGTGGTCATAAAGTTAAGGTGAGCTTGCGCTTCCGCGGACGCGAGATTACGCACTCCGAGCTTGGACGCGTGGTGCTTGACCGTTTTATGAGCGAGCTCGAAGATATTGCTATCCGCGAGCAAGAGCCCACTCTCTCCGGACGCGAGATGACCATGATCTTAGCCGCTGCCAAAGCCCGGCCAGCCGCTACCGAATAGCGAATAAGGAACTCATTATGCCGAAGATGAAAACTCATAAAGGAATGGCGAAGCGCATTAAGGTCAGCGCTGGTGGCAAAATGCTGCGCCGCAAGGCTTATCGCGGCCACCTCCTTGCCCACAAGCAGACCAAGACTAAGCGTACCTACACGCAAGAGTTTGAGGTTTCCAAGGGCGATGCTGGCAACATTAAGCGAATGTTAGGAACCTATAAATGAGAGTGAAACGCGGCGTAACCACCCACGCCAAGCACAAAAAGCTACGACAGCAGACTAAGGGTATGAGCCACATGCGCCGCGCCAGCGTGCGTATGGCGCGCCAGGCGGTGTTGAAGGCGCTGGCGTATTCTTACCGCGACCGTCGCAACAAGAAGCGTGATCTGCGCAGCCTCTGGATCGTACGCATTAATGCGGCGCTGACCGAGCACAACATTAGCTACAGCAAGTTCATTCCCCTGCTCAAAGCTGCTAGCATCGAGCTAGACCGCAAGATACTGGCTGATCTGGCCGTGCGCCAACCGGCCGCCTTTAGCGCCGTGGTGAAAGCCGCCAAAGCGACTAAGTAACCGTTTACGACGTGCCCAGGAAAACCGCCTGTTAGGCGGTTTTTTGGTTTTTGCGGTACCTTTTCAGAGTATCTTCTACAAAATTCTTCATTTTTTTGATAAATTCGGCCTCATAATAGCGCTCGGCATGGGCGCGGATTTTGGCTGGATCAAATTTGGTAGCGTTAAAGGCCTTCAGCGCCTCAATTAGCGAATCAACCGTTTGCTCGCTAAAGAAGGTGCCGGTGACCCCCTCGACGACGGTTTCGGTGGCGCCACCGCGCCCGTAAGCAATCACGGGGGTGCCCGCCGCCATCGCCTCAATGGGCGTAATGCCGTAATCTTCTTCGGCGGGAAAGATAAAGGCCTGGGCGGCGGCATAGGCGGCGGCAATCTGCTCATCGCTGCGGCGCCCCACGACTTTGACGGTCGGTCCGGCTAACTTACGCAGCCGCTCCAGCTCGGTACCGCCGCCGATTACGGTCAGATCCAAGCCCAGCTGGTTACAGGCCTGGATGGCCAAATCAACACGCTTGTAGGGCACTAGCCTCGAAACCACCACAAAACCGTGCCGCGCGCCCTGCCCCACCTCAAAACGAGCCGCCTCAATCGGCGGATTAATCACTGGGGTATCTTCGCGCCGATAGTACTTGGCGATGCGACGCGCCACATACTCTGACTGCGTAACGAACTGATCGACGCGGGCGGCGGCGGCGAGGTCCCACTGGCGCAGACGGCTGATCATCCCCGGCATAACTAAGCGAACGAGCGGCGATAGCACCCCAAACCCAGGATTATGCAGATACTCCTGGTAGCCGCTCCAGAAATAGCGCGTGGGTGTATAGAGAAAACAGATGTGGAGCGTTTCCGGCTTGGTGATAATGCCTTTCGCCTCGGCCGAGCACGATGAGATGACTACGTCGTAGTCGCTAAAATCAAATGACTCAAAGGCGATGGTGCGCAGCAGCGGGTAGAGTTGGTGTTTTGAGCGCGATAGTGGCCATCGTTGTAAAAATGATGTACGCACATCGAGACCTTTGAAGCTTGGTAGATTTTCCGGAGCGTATACTGATGTAAAAATGGGAGCTTCGGGATAGGCTTTATGCAGCGCCATAACGACACGTTCGGCCCCACCTTGATTGGTCAGCCAATCGTGGACAATGGCTACGCGCGGAGCCGCCACTAGTAGGCGCCCCGCCCGCGCAGAACAATCACGATGGTGCGCAGGATAATCCGGAGGTCGAGCCAGAAGCTCCAGTTTTCGATGTAGTAGATATCGAGCTTAACCCGCTCTTCATAGCTGACATCGTTGCGGCCGGAGACCTGCCACAGACCCGTAAGGCCGGGCTTCAAGGAGAGCAGTGTAGAGCGACCGGTGCCGTACTTATCCAGCTCGGCCTCCACGATCGGGCGCGGCCCCACGAGGCTAATATCGCCGCGCAGAATGTTGATGAGCTGGGGCAGCTCATCGAGGCTGGTGCGGCGCAAAAAGCTACCGATGGGCGTAACGCGGGGATCATCTTTGACCTTTTGCTCGCGAGCAAACTCCTCCAACAGGTCGGCACGGCCGAGCTCGGTGAAGATTTCGGCATCGGTTTTGCCGCTAAAAGCACCGCCCGTCGAAAAACGTTCGTGCATACTCCGGAACTTGTAAACGTGGATGACCTTGCCGGTGCGGCTGAGACGCTTATGTCGGTAAAATACCCGTCCCCCATCAGTAAACTTAATAATTATGGCGAGTAGCAGGAAGAGAGGCGAAAAAATAATCAGGCCACACGTTGATGAAACTACATCAAAGCCACGCTTTACAATACGACCCCAGCCATCGAGGGGGGTGCGCTTCATCGCCACCATAGGCATGCCGGCCAGAGTGCCCAGCTCGGAGTGGGTCGCAAAAATACCGAACTGGTTAGGAATAAAGCGATAGGTAATGTGATGGCTGGCGGCATACTCAACGAGCTGGAAGATGGCTTCGGGATCAAGTGAGGAATCAGCCTGGATGATCTCATCAACGGGATGTGTACCCAAATGTTTCTGGAGCTCCTCCCAGCTGGTTGCAACAAAGTGCGGTGCCATGCGTCGCTCGGCGCCCTTAGCGGTATCGATCACCCCCACAATCTCATACCCGGAGCTGGCGGTATGAGCCAGGGAAATCGCCAGTTGCTGCGCTAACGCCCCGCTCCCCACCACCACCGCTTTATAGGTACCGATACCATGCTGGAACAGGTTGCGCTGCACCACCCGCACAATCAGGCGACCAAGCGTCACCGTAATGAGGCTAAAGCCATAAGCATACACCGGCACCGCCTTGGAGGGGAAAATCGGCGTTTTGCTGACGAAGTTGACCATCACCATGAACATGAGGCCGGCCGAAACGGCCACGAAAATGCGGCCGAGTTCCTGGAGCCGCCCGCGCAAGGCCGACTGGTTATAGAGGCCGGTGAGCGCGAAGAACAAAATCCAGACCGGCGTGATCAGCAGGAAGATTTTAAGGAAAAAAATGATGCCATAGGGGTGCGCAACAGGAGTAACCTCCACCTTGACGCGAATGGCGTAAGCCACGATAAAGGCACCAATAATGGCCACAAAATCAATCGGCAGTAGGAGCAGACTAAAAATAAGTTCGCTTTTTTTACGCATAGAATGGTGCCAGTCGGGGCAGCAGATAAGTAGTCACGTAAGCATTTTACACCAAAAAGCCCACTCTTATCGAGTGGGCTTTGGGCTAAGGCTGCCTGTAAGCCGGATTCTGTCCCCCACTCGAAAGCGGATGGATGATCATCTATCTTGGCGACCCGTTGCCGGGGCGCTCATGCGGTCTTCGCCGGTGCACGATGGAGGTTCCGGTTCCGCCGGCCGGCGCCGCCGGAAATAGCTGCTCTTAAGGTTTCTATCCGTGCCCTAAGTTATTGTGCGGCGCGGGAAAACCGGCACACTTATCCGTGATCGGTGGCTGCTATTGGGACGCGGTCCGCCGGGCGTTTG
>JASLFZ010000041.1 GCA_030150485.1 Candidatus Saccharimonadales bacterium
CACCGTTAAAACAGATGTAGATACCCGGTCTCAGCAGATCAAGTTGGGCGACGCTATAGCCAAGATTAAATGAGGCATCACTGGGCGCAAAGCCGCGAAGCGGCATTAGTGAACCGGTAAGTACGACTACAACATTATCCTGCTTCAGGCTAGGTTCCAAATACTGAGCGGTTTTCGCCATTGTATAAGTGCCATGGGTTACCAGGATTTTGCGATAAGGACTTTCAGTAACCCGCTGTAACAGCAGCTTGCGGTCGGTAGCGGTGAGGTCTCGGCTGTCCTTCATGGAGATTGGGCTAAATTTCAGCCGTCGCTTCAGCCGGAGACTCTTAAAATACTCGGGCATAACTGACTTGCGATTTGGAACCACTGTATCAACCGCACCGGAATAGAACGAATCGATAGTCCCGCCGGTCATACAAACGTGGATGGCACGTGAAACCTTCATAGAGGTAGAGTATCCGGAAATCAGGCGAGAGGCAATCGAGAATCTCGCTATTAAGCGCTATTTTTGACTAAAAAATCTAACCTGTAAAAAATAAATTTATGCTAGAATATATTGACAAATAATTAAACTTATGCTACTATACTCAATCGTCGGCTAGATAGCTGGACGCCTTGAAAACTTCACCCACCCATTACCCGAAAGGGGTAGTCATGCTGACAGAGCACGCACAGACGGAGGAGCTTCCTTCGGACTCGAAGTACGCGACCGCCGATCTGTTTGTCGAAGACCGGCCAATCGAGGGGTTTCGCCGCATCATCCTGTGTCGGCCAACCCGTCTTCCGGGCGTTGCCGACCTACAGGGGCTGATCGCCAGCCTGGGTCTTACTGTGGTCAATCCCGAGATCGACAACGGTTGTTATGAGTTGAAGTCAATGGACGAGCGCCCAGAGGCCGCTGAGCCGCTGCTCGGCCAAGCGGTCGTGCCTGGTTTGCTGGTTGTCGACCAGCCCTGGGCTACCACTGAGGCGGTCGCCCAGGCCGCCCGGGAAATGCAGGTGCAGCTTGCAGGCGTGGAACAGATGTTGGTCTTGGCCCATCGCCACAACCTCCTGGGTTACAGCAGTCTGGTGGTTGCGGGCAATGGGCGGTTCTACCTTCCCGGAGGCGCCGCTACCGGACTTGCCAACCTCTGGAGCGATGTTAGTCGTGCTACTTCGGCAAAGCCGGTTCAGAAGGGTGGCCTAGGGGTGCTGCCGATCGTCCAAGAGTGGCGACGCGACACGGTCTTCCCGTTCGTTTCCTAGCCACCGACCGACCTGAGCATGTCGAAATAACTGCTCACCACTTGTACTCATTAAAATTTAATAATTGCTGGAGCGGGTAGCGGGAATCGAACCCGCCTCTCGACCTTGGGAAGGTCGCATTCTACCGATGAACTATACCCGCGCGATCTGGGCACTTTCTGAGCGCCAAAATGGAGCCGATGAGCGGATTTGAACCGCTGACCTTTGCTTTACGAAAGCACTGCTCTACCAACTGAGCTACATCGGCACGTCACCGAATCAACGGCACGCTAGTAATTAAACCAAATCCGCTGCAGGCTGGCTAGCTCGTTCTCAGAATTGCCATCTGAACAAATGCTATAATCAGGCTATGCAACCGACCTCCTCCGCGCCCAGCGCCACCCGCGCGCGGCTCGATGCCATCCGCCAAAGCCCCTTGCTGCACGATTCTGTTTCCGCCGCCGCGCTGGGCGTGAGCGCGGCCCTTAACCTAGTAACCCTGCTGGTGCTCCTGGCCAAAGTGCGGAGCGTAAGCTATCCGGTACCAACGCACTACCTGAGTTTGGTCGGTTTCGACCAAACCGGCAGCTGGTACGCCACCTATCGCTTTGCCGCTTTTGGGATCGCCGTAACGGTGATTAACGGCTTTCTCGCGGCCAAAAGTTTCCAGCGCCACCGTTTGACCAGTTTTTTCTTGCTTTTGGGCGCGGCTGCCACTGGGTTGCTCTGTTTGGTGATTAGCATCGCCTTTGCGGGGATTGAATGAACAAAATAGCTACTCAGGTTCAGCCAACGTATCAGCCTGTTATCGATCGGCGTTGGTTTATCCGGCTACTCGAAATTATTCCGGGTAGCGTGAGCTGGTTTTTGATCCTCGGCCCTATCCTTTTCAGTATTCTCGACCCTATCGTGGTGGCTTACTTTATCATTGCGTATGATTTGTTTTGGCTGACGCGCGCCTTTCGGATGTCGATCTACTTGGTTCGGGGCTACCGCCGCGTGCGCCAGACCGTCAAGATCGATTGGCGCGAGCGCTTGCGCTGGCTGGAGGACCCGACTCCCTTCATTGCGCGCACCGAGCGCCGGTTAAATGAGTTACTCAGGCAGCATCCCACCGCCGCCCGCATGCCGTGGTTGGGTGACGAAGCGCCCCATGATCGTTACAAGGAGCTCACCAAAGAGCTAGCCGTCCTGCACGATATTGCCGGCCGCCATGCTGCCATCATGAACCCCATCAAGCTGTACCACCTGGTGATCATCGCCGCCTACAACGAATCGCGCGCGGTGATTGAGCCGACCGTTACCGCACTGCTCAAATCGAACTATCCGCCTGAACAAATTATGATGATCCTGGCCTATGAGGAGCGGGGCGGCAAAGAGGTGGCTACTACCGCCGCGGAGCTCGTAAAGGCCTACGGCGCCAAGTTTGCCTATGCTGAGGCCGTTATGCATCCCGCCGACATCGAAGGGGAGGTGATCGGCAAGGGCGGCAACATCACCTTTGCCGGCCGTAAAGCCGCCGCCATGATTGAGGCCAAGGGTATCGATCCCGAGCACGTCATCGTTACCACGCTCGATGCCGACAACCAGCCGGATCCGCAGTACTTCGCCAACCTCAGCTACGCCTACTGCCTCGACCCCAACCGCATCCATAAGTCGTACCAGCCGGCGCCCATGTACCTCAACAACATTTGGGATGTGCCCGCCCCGATGCGCGTGGTCGCCACCGGCAACTCGTTCTATCAGGTGCAGGAGATGATGCGGCCGCACCGCCTGCGCAACTTTTCCTCGCACGCCCAGCCGCTGCGCGCCCTCATTGAAACCGATTTTTGGAGCGTCATCACACCGGTAGAGGACGGCCACCAGTTCTGGCGCAGCTACTTTGCGTTTAATGGTGATTACGCCGTAGTGCCGATTTATGTACCGATTTACCAGGATGCGGTGCTGGCCGACACCTACATTAAGACGCTGATCGCGCAGTACAAGCAGCTGCGGCGGTGGGCGTACGGCGTCAGCGACTTTCCGTTTGTGGTGCGCAACTGCATTAAAAATAAAGAAATTCCCCTCAGCAGTAAGCTGGTGAACACCTGGCGGCTGTTTGAGGGGCACGTTAGCTGGGCGACGGCCGTCCTCATTGTAACCTTTGGTGGCTGGCTGCCTCTCTACCTTAACTTTCAGTTCAGCCAAACCCGCGAGCTGGCCCACTTGCTGCCGATTATTGTCAGCTACATCGAGCGGGTGACAACGGTTGGGTTGGTGACCATGATGTGGCTGAGTATTGCGACGCTACCGCCGCGCCCGGCTCGCTACAAGCGCCGTCGCAACGTCTTGATGCTGGCGCAGTGGATACTGCTTCCCGTCACCGGCATTGTCTTCACCGCGCTGACGGCCATTGATGCCCAAACCCGCTTACTCCTCGGCCGCTACCTGGGCTTTTACGTAACCGTAAAGCATCGCCGCTCATGAGTATTTCGGGGCTTGATGTTGGGGCCTTTTTGGCGAGCTTCGGCCTAGCCCTGGCCCTTACGCCGCTGGTTCGCCAGCTGGCGGAGCGCTATCGCATCATTGCCCAGCCCCCCAGCGTTAAGGCCCACGCGTTGGATTACCGGGCGATTCCCTATCTGGGGGGGCTTGCCATCTGCGCGAGCTTTACGGTGGCCACGCTGGCCTTTTTGCCGATGAGCCGCCAGCTGGCCGCGCTTCTCATCGGTGGCCTGATTCTAGCGGCCCTCGGCGCCGCCGACGACGTGCTCGGAGCGGTCGGTAAAACCCAAGGATTGCGTCCCAGTACGCGGCTCGTCTGGCAGTTTATCGCCGCCGCCGTGGTGTTGGCCGGTGGTATTGGCATTATCAGCATTACCAACCCGCTGGGCGGAGTAATTAGTCTGGCGGCTGGCCGCTTTACCATTCATCTCGGTAGCGCGCATTTTCACATCACGCCCATTGCTAATCTGTTCAGTATTTTGTGGATTATGGGGATGGTGAACACCATCAACTTTTTGGATGGCCTCGACGGCCTAGCGTCGGGGGTGTCGGCCATCGCGGCGATTGTCATCTTTATTCTGGCGCTTCACGTGGGGCAGCCCCTGGTAGCGCTGCTGGCTATTATCCTGGCCGGCTCCGCGCTGGGCTTTTTGCCCTACAACTTTTTTCCTGCCAAGATTTTTATGGGGGACAGTGGAGCCTATTTTCTCGGTCTGACCCTGGCGCTGCTAGCGATCTACTCCGGTGGTAAGCTAGCCACCATCGGGTTGGTACTGGGCTTCACTATTCTGGACGCGTTGTGGGCCGCGGTGCGGCGTATCCGTCGCGGCGTTAGCCCGTTTTCAGCCGACCGCGAGCATCTCCATCACCTACTACTCCAAGCGGGCCTGTCGCAACGCAACGCGGTCCTGTTCTTGTACGTACTAGCAATCATCTTTGGCGGCGTAGCGCTAGACGCCCACAGCACCACCAAGCTGGCCGCCCTCATCGTGCTATTCAGCGTTATGGTGGTGCTGATTGCGAGCTTGATTCAGATTGGGCGTCGCAAGGCCGATCGGGCCTGAGCTCCTAAACGCTATTTGCCGACGGGTTTGCCATACCCCCGACCGGTCGGCTATAATAGATCTGTAAGTAAGGGGATGAGACGTTGAGCCGAAAGCATTTGCAGGACCTCATTAAAAACCTGCAGGAGTTTTATAAGTGCCCCTCCTGCGATACGAGCTATCACCTGGATGATATTCGCTATTTGGGCGAGCTCAACCAGTATTCCTTTGTGCAGCTGAACTGCCACGAGTGCTCCTTGCCAGTTTTGGCCACCGTTTCGGCCAACGGCAAAGCCCCGAAGCGTGACAAAACCGACCTGGTAGCCTCCGAAGAGGCCAAGTTTGCCGCCATGGGTAACATCTCCGCTGGGGAGATTGCCGATTTCCACCGCTATATCAGCCGCAAGCGTGGCGGCTTTAGTCGCAGCAAATCCTAAGCGGGGTGCTGCTTAGCGTTGCATTTAGCGCTTAAACTAGGTACAATTACGGAATTGTTCAACCGCCCTTCGGCGGCAGAGGAGTTATCATGGCCACTAAAATCACCCTATCTCTGGAAAACCGTACCGCTGTTGGTAAAGCCAATCGTCGGCTGCGCGCGGCCGGCCAAACGCCGGCGGTGGTGTACG
>JASLFZ010000060.1 GCA_030150485.1 Candidatus Saccharimonadales bacterium
CAGAAAGAACCCCATGGCGCTGAGAGGTATTAACTCCATCCTGGTCGGAGAGCTGCTGAATGTTCTCTACTACATGGGTCACGGCGATACCATCGCCGTGGTCGATGGCAACTTTCCGGCAGCAACCAAGGCTCGTGGGGAGCTGATTAAGCTCCCCGGGCACAACGTCACAGAAGCCACCGAGGCCATTCTGCAAGTGCTCCCCGTGGAGTGGGCGTCCTACATCGGCCCAGGTCGAGACAAAGAGGCTCCACCGGCTGCAGGGGAGCTAAGGTCGCTGCTGCAGCAGTGGAGCCCCCAGGCAGAGCAGCCTGTGCAGTCCCTGTCAAAATACTTCTACGAAGAAGCTGAAAATGCCACAGCAATCGTAGAAACCAGCGACCCACGGCATTTCGCCTGCTACATTTTGCGGCGAGGCACTCTGCCCGAACCGCGTCAGTAACGCCCTCACGCTGCGCCCGCCAGCATGGGGGCGCTTAGCGTTTTAAGCATCGTGGACGCAGCCCCTAGGAAATGTGTTATAATTACTTTGTACTTGAGCGCCACAAGGCGTATTTTTTTATGAATCAGAATCCCGAAAACATCCGAAATATCGCAATTATCGCGCACGTGGACCATGGCAAAACTACAATTGTCGATGGTCTATTGAAGCAATCCCAGACCTTTCGCGACAACCAGGCTGAGATGAGCCAGAGCCTGATTATGGATAGTGGCGACCAGGAAAAGGAGCGCGGCATCACCATTACCGCTAAAGTGACGGCGGTGCAACACGGCGAGCACCGCATCAATATTATTGATACGCCCGGTCACGCTGATTTTAGCGGCGAGGTTGAGCGTACGCTCGGTATGGCCGATGGCTGTTTGCTGATCGTCGACGCCCAGGAAGGCCCGATGCCGCAAACCAAGTTTGTGCTCACCCAAGCGCTGGCCAAAAACCTGCGACCGATTGTCGTTATTAATAAGATTGATAAATCTGGCAGCCGCGTGGCCGAGGTGCGCGACGAGCTCGACGAGCTGTTTTTGGAGCTGGCCGTCCACGAGGATCAGCTGCATTACCCGGTGTACTACGCCGTCGGCCGGGCGGGTAAGGCGTGGGCCGAGATGCCGGATAGCCCCGAGGCGGAGGGTGATCTGAACGTAATTTTTGAGGCGATCGTGAGCGAGGTGCCGGCGCCGAGCGTCGAGCTCGATAAGCCACTGCAGATGCTGGTGACAGCGCTGGCGTATGACTCCTATAAGGGGAAGTACGCGATTGGGCGCATTAGCCGCGGCCGCGTGAAAAGCGGTGAGGCGGTAGCGCTGTGCCAGGCGGGCGGCAAGATTGTACGCACCAAGGTGGATGCGGTGTTTGTCAGCCGCGGCGTTGAGCGGGCCGCCGCCGAGGGTGGCGTGGCCGGCGACATCGTGCAGCTGACCGGGCTGGGGGACGTACAGATTGGCGATACCGTAGCCGACGCGACCAACCCGGAAGCGCTGCCAACGCTTGAGGTCGAGGAGCCCACGCTGCAGATTTACATTGGGCCGAACACTAGCCCGTTTAAGGGCACCGAGGGCCAGTTTGTGACCGGCCGCCAGATCGGCGACCGCTTGCAGCGCGAGCTTGAAACCAATATTGGCCTGCGGGTTGAGGATGGCGGGTTGGGCTATCTGGTGAGCGGCCGCGGCGAACTACATTTGAGCGTTCTGATTGAAACGATGCGGCGCGAGGGCTTCGAAATGGAGGTGGGGCGCCCGCAGGTGGTGACGCGCGAGGTGAACGGCAAAACCGAGGAGCCGGTCGAGGAGCTGATTATCGAGGTGCCGCCGGAGCACGCCGGAGCCGTCCAGATGGAGCTAGGGACGCGACGAGCGGCTTTGCAGGAGCAGTTCGTGAGTAGCAAGGGCGTAACCAAGCTGGTGTATACGCTGCCCACGCGGGCGTTACTTGGTTTACGCAACGTTTTGCTAACCAAAACCAAGGGTACGATTATTATGAATTCATTAATTACCGGCTATCAGCCGATGGGGGAGGCGCTGCGCCAACTGCGTAACGGTGCCTTGATTGCGTTTGAGGCTGGCACTACCACTCCTTACGCGCTGCAGAACGCCCAGGAGCGCGGCACCACCTTTGTGGGTCCCGCCGAAAAGATTTACGCCGGCCAAGTTATCGGCCTCAATTCGCGCGGCGACGACCTTGAGGTGAACGTCTGTAAAGAAAAGCACCTCACCAACATGCGCTCAAGCAGTAGTGATGGCGTGGTGCAGCTGACCCCGCCAACCATTTTTAGCCTGGAAGAGTGTTTAGATTTCATTGAAAATGATGAACTGGTCGAGGTTACGCCCAAAAGCCTTCGACTGCGCAAACGTGAGCTCGACGCCAGCCGGCGCAAAAAGTTAATGAAAAATTAACTGTTTTTCTGGGTAGAAATTAAGAGCTCATTAAATCCCTTATAGACAACTTATATTGATTATGCTATAATTACAGGATAGTGATGAATGTTGGGCTCTTGTAGCTAATCTCGACTGTTCATCAGCCCAGATTAGTTTAAAAGAAGGACATTCATGAATAACTCATTTACACCCCGCGGTGCCCGCGGTGGTAAAGTATTTCGTAACTCGCGCTATGGCAATCAAAAGCCGCGGCGCAACGGCCAGTACATCGACCCAGCTCGCTTTGTTAATGAAGCGATAATGCCGGAGGCCGAAGTAATTTATAACGCCAAGCATCGCTTTAGTGATTTCGGCTTTATGGCCGGCCTGCAGCGCAACATTGACGCTAAGGGTTACGACACGCCCACCCCCATCCAAGACCAAACCATTCCCTCAGCCCTCGAAGGTCGTGATGTGATTGGTCTGGCTAACACCGGTACCGGTAAAACGGCCGCTTTTGTGCTGCCGATCATTCAACAGCTAGCCAACCAGAAGAACGGCCAAACCGCGTTGATTATGGCGCCGACCCGTGAGCTGGCCGTCCAGATTAACGACGAGTTCCGCGCCTTTGCCAAGGAGCTGCGCCTGTATTCGGCGCTGTGCGTCGGTGGCGCCAACATCAACCAGCAGATTCAGCAGCTGCGCCGTGGGCCCCAGGTGGTCATCGGTACGCCCGGCCGCCTGAAGGACCTGTTTGGCCAGCGCGCGCTGCGCCTCGACCGCACCAGCATTCTGGTACTCGACGAGGCCGACCGCATGCTCGATATGGGCTTTATCCGCGACATTCGCTTCCTCATCAGCAAGCTGCCAACTAAGAAGCAGACGCTGTGCTTTAGCGCGACCATGCCGCTTGAAATTAAAAGTCTGTTAAATGAGATGCTGCAGGACCCAGTGAGCGTTTCGGTCGTAAAGGCCCAGACCAGCGATCATGTGGAGCAAAACGTGGTACGCGCCAGCTCGAAAGAAGAGAAGCTGCAACTGCTCACCGACATGCTCCAAAAAACCGAGTTCGAGAAGGTGCTCGTATTTGGAAGCACTAAGTTTGGCGTGCAGCGCCTGGCCGACAACCTGAGTAAATCGGGAATTACGGCGGTGGCGATCCACGGCAACAAAACCCAATCGCAGCGCCAACGCGCCCTCGACTCCTTTAAGAAGGGGAATGTGAAGGTGATGGTCGCGACCGACGTCGCTTCGCGCGGCCTCGACATCCCGCTGGTGAGCCATGTGATCAACTTCGACCAGCCCTCAACCTACGAGGATTATACCCACCGCATTGGCCGAACCGGCCGCGCCGGCAACCGCGGCAGCGCGCTGACGTTCGTTAGCTAAGCCATTTTTCAGTTAAAACTTAATGTTTTCTTAATAATTACCCAGTATAGTGTAGGCTATACAGGAGTAGTTTTATGGTAACCATCTTTGCACTATTGTTCATTGCGGCCTTAATTGGCTTTGGCTTAGCTCTATTCAAGCCCTCGTTTTTTCAACGGTTTGGTAAAACTTATGCGCGCAAGCACCTGCTGAGCTCCTTCGGGGTGGCCAGCCTAGTTTTATTTGGCGCTATTGGGGCCACTGCGCCCCCGCAGACTCCCAGCACTAACAGCTCATCTAAGAGCGTAGCGTCACAGGAGGCCGCTCATAAAACGCCCGACCAGCACACTACCAAGCAAGTGAGCGAGACTAAGCCGGTAGCGTTCATAACCCAGAATGAAAATGATAGCTCGCTACCCAAAGGTCAGACGCAAACCAGGCAAACCGGTAAAAACGGCGTTGAGACCATTACGTACCGCGTTAACTACCTAAATGGTCGCGAGACCGGCCGCACCCAGGTATCCGACTCAGTCACTACGCCCGCCGTTCCGCAGATTGTGGAGCAGGGGACGTATGTTGCCCCCGTGAGCACCTACACGCCTCCTACGAGTAGCTCAGGTGACAGCTACACTAACTCGAACGGCAATACGGTGGAATCTCCTGACGGCAACACAACCGGTGCCACCGCTCGATGCGTCGATGGGACCTACAGCCACAGCCAGCACCACAGCGGGACATGTTCGGGTCATGGCGGGGTAGCAACGTGGCTCTAAGGTGCTACTCTGCCTCATTAGCCTCTACGTGAACCGATTGTTCGACCTCACTTAATTCACTTGCTAATAGTTTTAAATCTTGAGCTAAAACATCCTTTATGGCTTCGTGAACTTCGAGGTGCGGCATAAATAGCTCCTCTATTTTTTGATGATGCTTTTTTCTTTTTCTAATTATTAGCCCAAACTGCACTATAGAAACGACAAGCACCACCAATAAGATTATTAAGATCACGACAGGGTGACTGACCCTGCTACCAGCAGATAAAAGTGCAAGCGTGCCAGTGAAGCTCAGAGGTATAAGTATCTTTAAAAGATCTAGCAGGCTCTCATCCGCAGCTACAAAAGCACCTGTTAAAATACTTTGCGTCTCATTATCCTGCTGCGTAAAGTCATTCGCTCGAGCAATTGCCTTATCCACTAAGGCATGGGCTTCGACTAGCTTTTTCTTGGTCTTTTCATCCATGCGAATACTATAGCAAAGTGTAGAATAGCCCTATGGCGAAGTGGCTCACCAAATCTAATTATAAGAATTTTTTAATTCATCCGGCGTTTTTGTGGTTGGCGAAGTATGAGCCGGACAAGCTGCCGCCGTTTGATGAGCGAGCGCAGGCGATGGTGGAGCAGGGCAACGCGATCGATATGCTCGCGCAGCAGCTGTATCCTGACGGCGTGGCGGTGGAAGGGGATCTGTTTGCCGGCATCGATAACACCGCCGCCATCTTGGCGCGGGACGATGCGCCGCCGCACGTGTTCCAAGCCGCCGTGCTGACCGAGCGCAAGCTGTACGCTCGCGCTGATATCATCAGCCAAAATGAAGACGGGTCGTGGGATCTGACTGAGGTGAAAAGCGGGGCTTCGGTGCGACCGGACCATATCAACGACCTGGCTTTCCAAAAGGTGGTGTTCGAGGAGGGTGGCCATCGCATTGATCGGCTATATGTGACGTTCATTAATAATCAATACGTGCGCAAGGGCGACATCGATCTTCACAAGCTGTTTGCAACCGAAGAGGTAACGGCCAAAGTCGAGGCAATTATGCCGCGCACCAAGAAGAACATTGAAGCTGCGCTCGCCGTCATGGCGTTGCCGGAATGCCCCAGCGACGACCCCGCTCTAACGAGCAACTGGTACGCCTGGCGCGACGTGTATCGTCACCTTCACCCGGACCTGCCAGAAACCAGCATCTATAATTTGACGCGGCTGGACCTGCCGCAGGTGCGAGCGCTGGCCAAGGCCGGCGTTTCCGAGCTGGCGAATATCCCGCCCGATCTTGAGCTCAAGCCGCAACAAGTTGCGCAGCTCAGCGCCATTAAGGCTGGCGCGCCCATTATCCATCCGGTAAAAATTGCTAACCATATGCGCAAGCTGCAGTTCCCGCTGTACTTTTTCGACTATGAAACCGTCGGGCCGGCGGTGCCACTTTACAACGGTACGCGGCCCTATGCGCAGGTGCCGTTCCAGTACAGTTTGCACATTTTACATCAGCCCGGCGGTGAGCTGGAGCATCGTGAGTTTTTGGCTACCAATAGCGATAATCCCATGCCCGCGCTACTTGCTCAAATGCGCACCGATATTGGCGAAACGGGGAGCGTGGTGGTGTGGTACAAGGCCTTTGAGGGTGGCGTGAACCAAATGATGGGGAGGCTGTACCCGGAATATGCCGAGTTCCTGCGGAGCGCAAATCAGCGCATGTACGACTTAATGGAAATTTTTAGTAATTTTTACTACATTGACGCGCGCTTTGGCGGCAGCGCCAGCATTAAAAACGTGCTGCCCGTACTGGTACCGGAGCTGTCTTATAAAGATTTAGCGATCGGCAAGGGTGACGTGGCTCAGCGCCAGTGGGAGCAGGCCACAAGCGGCAAGCTCAGCCAGGAAGAGGCCACCCAAATATTTAATGACCTTAAAATATACTGCGGGCAGGACACGCTCGCCATGGTTCGCATTTATGAAGTTTTAATGAACGTTAAGGAAACGGCTCCGGGGGCGCAGCTAAGCCTACTCGGCTAGCTCGACCGCTTGACGATAAACGGCTTAAGCATTATTATTTGATATCCCTTAGCAGTCTGCATACTCAAATGGAGGAGTTGACGGGATGCACATAGTCCAAATTCTTACTGTCGTGGAGGCCCTGGCCATAATAAGTGCCTTCGTGGTGCTACCGGTCGCATTTGTCGCTTGGGACACAAACCGACCCGAGCGCAAGGCCGCTCGTGCCGCCAGAGAGCTCGTGATGAGACCACCACCCCGAACCCCAGATTGGAGGTAGGCCATGTGGCAGGAAGAAATTTCAGAATACGTGATGCTGTGGGTAGTGATAGCTTGCACCATACTCATGGTGGCCGCGATCGGCTACCTCGCCTGGCGGTTTCTCCTAAAGCCGGTGGCCAGCCGCCTCAAACAGGCCTAAGACCATCCAACCGGAGGTAGCGGGGCGACATGCTCCGCTACCTCACCCGAGATCCGGTACGCCGGGTCTTTTTTCATGGTTTTATTAAATTTTCATTAAATGCTATCGCCGCGCCTATATATAAGAATGCCGAATGGCCCAAAATCTAGACGATCGCACGAACCGACCGGGGTGAACAACTCATATAATGAATCACGCAGTAGGTGAGTAGGATAATCTAGCGGTGACTTGACGTATATTCCAAGCGCTGGCTGGCATTGGAGCCGATTCACTCTTTTTTGTAGTAATTAAGATGAGAGAGAATATGAATCGAAAAACAATTGCCATCGCGCGCGGCGTTGGTGCTATTGGTGCCGTCGTGGCGCTGGTAGCGGGCGTGACGTTTGCCGCCCAAACCTCAAGTGTGACTTTATCTGATAACCAGGTCGGGGTCGGGAGTGCCAGCCTGGCTATCTCCTCAGTAGGGGGCGGCCAAACCACCTCCATTACCGGCTTTCAGGATTTGAACCTGTTGCCGGGCGTGCCATCGAGCCCGTTCCAGTTTGTGCTGTATAACAACGGCCCGACCACGCTCAACTTATCGGTGGCCTCCGACCTCAACCAAAACGCGTTGCCGGCCGGCATCAACCCTGCCGATATCAAGGGCGAGCTGGATGCGGTGAATGGCGGCACTCCAACCAAGCTGGCGACCTTCACCCTGGCTGACCTGGTGGATCAAACCAACTCGGGCGGCGTGACCTACGATCCCGCTACGCCGGTGCCGTTGAACGCCGGTGCCTCTCAGGAGTTTCAAGTGATCTGGACGGCTGAGCCCGGTGCCGAAACCGGTTCTGGTGGTGTCGCGACGCCTCCGTTTACCATTACGGTAACCGGTACGGTGCCCAACTCGTAAAATAAAATTCATTAACTAACGGAGCTTCCTTGGGATGAAAAGGGCATTTAAAATCCTGGTGGTTGGATTCTATGCGCTGGTGGCGCTCGCCGCTATATTCTTTGCGATGCCGCAAACTGGCTGGAAGGCGCTATCGGTTCAGACCGGCAGCATGACCCCGGCCATTCCCAAGGGCTCCCTTGTCATAATTCATAGCCAGCCGCTCAGCGCTATTGCGGTTGGGCAGGTGGTAACGTACCGCGAGCCGTCGAGGCCATCGGTCACCATAACGCACCGGGTGGTGGCTAAAAGCGTAAAGAATGGCATTACCATGTTTACAACCAAGGGCGACGCAAACAAGGCGGCCGATCCCCAGATTCCGGGTGGAAGCATTGTGGGAGCGGTACAGTATCATGCGGCCGGCCTCGGCAAGGTCGTCAACTGGCTGCATACACCGCTCGGCATCATTGTGCTGGTTGGGCTACCGGGGCTATTGATTATCATTAGTGAGTTCCAGCTAATGATCTGGCGGCTGCAAGAGTATGCGCGCGAGGAGGCGGAGGTAAAAACGCGCCGGTTAGCTGCGCATAGGCGGTCGGCTGGGCCGGTAGCGGCACCACTCGGCCCTACGGGCGGCGCAACGCGACGGCAGGCAGCACGTCTACGAACACCGATTGTGCGAGTTGCCCTGGCGGCCATACTACTACCAGCCTTGGCGCTGGGCGTGAAAGGCACGCTTTCGCAGCTGACATCTTCCGTAGCTATAACCAACAACCGGCTGGGCATTGCAGCGACCTCGACTACGGGTGGCGGCACATCCACGTGCCCCAGCGACTCATCGAGCGGCTCCATTAGCAATACCGGGCCGGGATCGACCAACGGCATCACGTCGACGAGTACGTGCACGATTAGTAACTCAAATAGCACCTCGGTGACGGTAACCAACACCAGCAGCCAAACCACCACGAGCGGGAGCGTCAGGAATAACGGCAATACCAACGGTAATGGCGGTGTTGCCAGTGGAGCTACATCTAACAGTAGTAGCTCCACTACTACCGTAAACACAAGTAGCTCGCCTTAAGTCATTCATTCTTATATATACAAAGAGCCCCCGAACAAGGAGGACTCTTCGTTCGGGGGAGTTGGAGAGGCGAGTAAGACTAGGTGCCATCGATTCGGCTGTTCATCTCATCGACGTGGATCGGCAGCGCGAGGCCGACCATTTTGCCTTGCTTCATGCGGTAGGAGATTATCTCGTCGGACGCCATGTGCCGGCATAGGTCGAGCGCTTCCTCAGGTTCAAATGAGGGCATTAGCTTCAAGACCACCGTCTTGATCAGGTCGCTGCCAACGATTAGCCCCTTCTTGCTGACATGTGCCTCCAAAAGTTTGGCCATGTGGCGCTCGTGAGGTTCGACGTGAAGCTCTTGGGGCCGGTCTTTAATCGTACTCGGAGCCCGGAGAACCTTCGACTGCTTTCCGGCCTTCGTGGCGCGAGCCGTGCCGGCCGGAGAGGTATCAGCGTGTTCAAGTGAGAATACCTGAGCAACTAGATCTTGAGCCCCCTCCTCGGTCAAAATCATCGTAACTTTACCGCCCTCGCGGAGGACCACAATGTGCCCGTCTTTACGCTGCCGCGACAGGCACACTTTAATCGTATGAGAGGATGCCCTAATCCTTCTCGCCATGTCTACGGCGATAGCCTCCATGCTGACACCAGTTATGCTACTCTCTGGGCGATCCCGCAGATCTTGCAAGATTCTGAAGTAAACCGTCAGTTCGATGGGTGTGGCAGCTACTGGCTCGGCAGCGGTGTCGTCGGTAGACAGCTGGGCCTCAGCCCGTTCCGGGTACTCGCGAGTGCTTTTCTCAATATTTACCTGGCCCGGAACATCGCGGGCGTAAGTAGGTGGCGCGTTGCGCATGTGAGGGGCTCCATATCGCTAGAGGGATAGAGGCTGACTATCTTATACACCACAGTCGGCTATTTTTACAGATGAATACAGAAAGGCCCCTAAACGGCAGGGGCTTTCCTGGCCTAGGGGCGGGTGGAGCGGTGCTCCAATTTGGAATGGCGTTCAGGCGAGCGCGACGACGGGGCCATAAGGCCTGATCTCGCCCCGCAGTGGCCGGCGAGTGAAGTTGGCCGCACTGATGGTGGTCCTGGTCGCTTTAGACCTTTCGCGCTCTTTTACCACCCGCAGGTGGTACGCTGCGTTGTCCGATGCGAGCTTGACTCCCTCACTGGTCAACTTGATGCTCAGAATGCGACCGCCGTCAGGGCTTCGGGTTACTTCTAGCAACCCACGCCTCTCCAGGGAGGCAACCTTCTGGACGATGCCCTTGCGGTTAAGCCCCAGCTCGGCGCCCAAGCAGCCGAAAGCGTCCTGCGTGTCCGTTCCTTTTACTTCAAAGTTCGTGTGCTGTAGTAGCGCACGAATTACGTTGAAAAGTGCTACCGTCATTTCTCTCACTGTCTCTCCTTAAGGTTGAGTACCACAGCTGACATACACTATAGCATATATGAGGGCTTTTGTAAATATAAAGGCGCTTTGGACGACCCCGGATGCGCAGCCTACATGGCCGCGCATCCGGGTGTTGGTCTTACTCCAGCTGGCGGGCAAGCTGGGCGTTATAGCTCGGCAATGCGATGCCCAGCACAACTCCCCCGCGAGACAGCTTGGTGAGTTTCCCGGCTGAAACCAGATGCATAACCAGTTCCAGTACCTTCCGATCACTTTCGACGCCATGTGCCCTCAGCACCGTCCGGAGCTGGCCGGTAAGCCCTCCATCCTGATCAAAAAGAAAGCCACCGGCCTCTTTGAGATGCTTCCTTAGAGGAGACCACAGACGCTGCTCATCGGTGGTTAGCCCGCAAAACGGGATCGGCCGCGGGGGCGGGGAGGTCGGCTCACTAGTTACAGGCAGGACGCCTCCTGATGGCTTATTGTACTTTCCTGCGCTTCGTGCTTTTGCATGTCGCTTTAGGTAGCTGGCTGGCATAAGAACACCTCGTCTGATTGGCTAAAAAGGGAACGAACAGCATTCATTTTATACTATGTCTACTGTAGCTTGTCTAACAAAATCCAGCCTTTACGGCGCATTCATTTATATATACAGTAGCTTGGATGGCCAAAAATCTTGTAATCGTAGAATCCCCCACCAAAGCCAAAACCGTCCAACCATATCTGGGCGGTGATTTTGATGTGATCGCCAGCATGGGGCATGTTCGTGATCTGCCGAAGAAGGGGATGTCGATTGATATCGAGCACGGTTTTGAGCCAACCTACGAGATTTCACCCGACAAAAAGAAGACGATTGCGGACATGAAAAAGCGCGTCAAAGCGGCTAGCGAGGTCTGGCTGGCGAGCGACCCCGACCGCGAAGGAGAGGCGATTGCCTGGCACCTGTGCGAGGCGCTGGGGCTGAAGCCGGAGACCACCAAGCGGATCGTGTTCCACGAGATTACGCGCCCGGGCATTGAGGCGGCGGTGAAGAGCCCGCGGTTTGTCGATAAAAATCTGGTCGATGCACAGCAGGCCCGCCGCGTGCTCGACCGGCTGGTGGGCTACGAGCTTTCGCCGGTGCTCTGGAAAAAGGTGCGCCCCGGCCTAAGCGCGGGCCGCGTGCAGAGTGTGGCGGTGCGGCTGATTGTGGACCGCGAGCGCGAAATCGAGGGTTTTACGGCGGCGGTGACCTTTAAGGTAACGGCTTTGTTTGAGGTAGAGGGTAGTCCCCTCAAAACCGAGCTGACCGCCCGACTCAAGAGCGAGAAAGAGGTCGAGGATCTGCTCAGCCGCCTGAACGGCACTAGCTTTGCGGTCGAAAGCCTCGAGGCCAAGCCGGGCAAGCGCACGCCCGCGGCGCCGTTTACCACTTCGACTTTGCAGCAAGAGGCCAGCCGCAAGCTGGGCTTTGGCCCGCGCCAGACTATGAGCGTGGCGCAGCGGCTGTATGAGGCCGGTCTTATCAGTTATATGCGTACCGACTCGGTAAACCTTAGTGAGACGGCTCTGGCGGGCGCAGCGGCCGCTATCACCAAAGCTTATGGCGCCAAGTATGCCAAGCGCCGCACCTATGTGACGAAGTCGGCGGGGGCGCAGGAAGCCCACGAGGCTATTCGGCCGACTGAGTTTGGTCGCACCACCGCTACCGGCGACCGCAATCAAGACCGGCTGTATCAGCTGATCTGGCAGCGCGCCATTGCCAGCCAGATGTCGGACGCCCAACTGGAGCGCACCGTGGTAACGGTAGCGCCCAAGGGCCAGCCCGAGCGCTTTACGGCCCAAGCCGAAACCATTCAGTTTGATGGCTTTCTTAAGGTGTATCTCGAAGGCCGCGACGAAGAGGACGAAACCGAGGAGAACCTCTTGCCCCCGCTCAAAGTTGGCCAGGCACTGGCGCTTGAATCTATTACCGCGCGTCAGACCTTTAGCCGGGCCAAGGCGCGTTACACCGAGGCTACACTAGTCCGCAAG
>JASLFZ010000019.1 GCA_030150485.1 Candidatus Saccharimonadales bacterium
GGTGGGAAGATTATTTATACTGGCAAGTTCTCAAAAAAGTTAATCGACTCCTTAAGGACTGTCAGCGTGACCCCTTTCTTGGCATTGGCAAGCCGGAGCCTTTGCGCAGCGAGCTGTCCGGAGCCTGGTCGCGCAGGATTACGGAAGAGCATCGCTTGGTGTATTTAGTAACGGACGATGAGATTCGGGTCTCCGCCTGCCGATATCATTACTCCTGAGGTAAGCGCAACGTTGACAAACCCACCCACCAGCGCTAATATTTAACCATATGGTTGAATACTCATTAAATCTTGATGCTGTTTTTGGTTCGTTGGCGAGCCCAACCCGTCGTGATATTTTGCGGCGGGTTTCCGAACACGAGCTTTCGGTGGGGGACATTGCCAAGCCGTACAACATGACGCTGGCTGCAATCTCTAAGCACTTGAAGGTGCTGGAGAAAGCCCAGCTGGTTAGTAAGCGCAAGCGTGGCAACGAGCATGTGGTGCAACTATCGCCCCAGGCTTTGGCGGATGTTGATGGTTATCTCAATCAGTATCGAAGGTTCTGGACCGATCGATTTGAAGCCCTAGAGACCCTCTTGGAGAACGAGCAGCAGAAACCTAATGTAAAAAGGAGTTAGCAACATGGCCGAGCAACCGACTAAGGAAGTAGTAATTACCCGGGTCTTCAATGCGCCGCGGGAGTTGGTTTTTAAAGCTTGGACCGATCCAGCGCTTTTAGCGCAGTGGTGGGGGCCGCGAGGCGTCACCAACCCAGAATGCGAGATTGATGTGCGGGTTGGAGGGGCGATTCACGTGGTTATGCTGGCCGGAGACGAACTGGGCGGCTTGGCAGGGCAGCGCTGGCCGATGAAGGGGGTGTTTCAGGAGATCGAGGCGCCCGGCAAAATTGTTTTTACGAACCAGGCGGTCGACGAGGATGGCAATGTTTTGATAGACGCGCTTACGACTGTGGTACTTGAAGACGAGGATGGCAAAACCAAGCTTACGCTCACAAATACCGCAAAGGGAGTTGCCCCTCAGGCGCCCCAGATGCTCGAGGGCATGGAGGCTGGCTGGAGTCAAAGCATCGATAAGCTGACGGAGCTTTTAGGCTCATTACACTAAAACGCCCCTGGGGGCGCCTTTAGTGTAAAGGGCTCTCAGGGGCTGGCACTACGATAGGTCTTCGTCTACCGTGGGAATGATCTCGTGTTTATCCAAAAATTCTTCTGGAGTTCTGCCGGTTGCGTAGGCGATAGCGGCTTCTTCGACGAGATCGTAAAGCTCGTTACGCCACAGTATCGCCGGACGTTGCTCGTTGAGGTAGGCCGAGCGGCCAACCAAAAACGCTCTAATATTATCCACCGGGATTTTGTAACGGTGGCGCAGTAGCGCAGCGAGGCTGTGGTGGCGGGTAATGGCCGCGCTCAGAGCACTTAGAGGGGTGTCCTGCTCCGTGATTCTCGTCTGGCCGGGTGTATGCCTTTCCTGGTAGGCCCGAAGCTCGCTTACCGATGTGTCGGCCATGAGGGCTACCTCTACCAAGGGCGTCTCAAAATCATTGAGTAGCTCTTGTAGTAGCTGGGGCGCATCGTCTGCTATCTGAACATCGTTCATCACGACTCCTTTGGGCTGGCAGCTCAATTTTGCTCGTCTGCAAAACGCCCACAAATCATACTAAAACTAGGGGTCTACGTCTAGGTGAGTGCCTGGAGGCGAATTGCGAAGGTTCAAGATCAAGGCACATAGCGGCGTGCGGCGAAGGCGCCAAAGGAGGCGGCAAGGAGGCAGATGATCCCACCCAAAATAATTGGGGCGCGGCCACCCAGGGTATCGGCGAGGTGACCTAAAATCGGGCCGCCGACTGCTCCAGGACCAGCTACGAGCACGGTTTGCACGGCAAGAACGCGTCCGTGCATTTCGGGTTTAGCTTCGACTTGCACGATGGCAGTCGTGGCGGTCAAGTACAGAATGCTTGCCATACCAATCAGGAACACTGCCGGAACGGCGGCCGCTAGATTGGGCACGGCTGCAAGAAGTAGCATGGTGAACCCCAGCGCTCCGGCCCCCAAAATGATGTGACGGATTTGTACCAAGCCACGGTGTGCAACTACCAGCGCACTCACCACGGCGCCGAGGCCAAATACTGCATAGAGTATGGTGTAGACGCTATCGTTCTGGTGCAAAGCGTCGGTGACAAACAGTGGCAGCGTAACGTTGAAGTTGTAGGAAAGCATACCGATGGCTGCGAGCATCGCAAAACTAATCCACAACAACGGCATAGACCGGATGTAACGTAGGCCCTCACGAACCTCTCCTTTAGCCCGGGGTTTGGACGGGCGGCGGTAAAGCTCGGATGGTCGCATGATGTACAGGCAAAAGATGACCGCCAGATACGAGGCTGCATCTACTGTGAAGCCCCAGCCATATCCTAAGGTTACGACAAGCAGGCCGGCTAGCGCTGGCCCAAAAATACGTGAAACATTAACGATGGTGCTGTAGAGCACGACCGCGTTGGGAATATCTTCAGCTGGCACCATCTCGCCCACGAAGGAGTGCCGTAGGGGGTTATCGAAAGCAAGGAGGGTGCCCCCGGCTGCGGCGAGCAGATAGAATCCCACAAGTGGCGGGTGGGGCATGAAGGCCAAAATAGCCAGCCCAACGGATTCGGTCATCTCGAGGCTTTGGGTGAGCAGTAGCATGCGGCGCTTATCTGATCGATCGGCGACCGCACCGGCCCAGGCTGCGAGCAGCAGGATGGGGCCGAACTGGCAGGCAGCCAGCACGCCAACGTCAAAACCGCTGTGCGTAAGCTTGAGTACCAGCAAAACCAGCGCCACGTTCGTGAGCCAGTTGCCGGTATTGGAGATTATTTGACCGATAAAGTAGAGCCGAAAGTTGCGCGTGCGCAGTGAAAGGAAGGTTTTTCTCACGTGTTCTCCAGTAGTTCACCAGATCGGAAGAGCCAGTAGCGG
>JASLFZ010000024.1 GCA_030150485.1 Candidatus Saccharimonadales bacterium
GCTTAACGGCTTTTAACGCTTGGCGGAACTCCTTCCAGAACGCTACCGAAGGCCCAATGACGTGGTCGAGACGAACAGCGTCAATATCCAGTTTCTTTGCCCAGTGCACGGCAGCGTCAATCATATATTTCCTGGCGGCAGGATGTTCTAAGTTGAATTTAGGCAGCTTGGTCTGGTCAAGATAGCCGAGGAAGTCGTCCGGCCAGTGCGGGAACGTAAACCAGTCACGGTACTCGCTAGCAGGATTATGCTGGGCGTCTAGAAAAAAAGGATGTTCCGGGGCACAATGGTTGGCCACAAAGTCGATCATTAGTTTTAGGCCGCGCTTGTGAACCTGTGCAGCTAAGTCCTGAAGCTCCTCTAAGGTGCCAAAGTGCTCATTAACTGCAAAGAAGTCGGAGGGATGGTAGCCATGATAAGCGGTGCCTTTTAGAAAAGGTGAAAGATAAATGCAGGTCGCACCCAGTTCCTGAATGTAATCGAGGTTCTCAATTATCCCTGCGATGTTGCCGCCAATATAGTCTGGCTTGAGCGGATCCTTGCTCGGATCATAGCCTGCAAAGCGGTCGATCAGGATGTGGTAAATGGCGGCGTTTTTCCAGGAATCGGCCAGGTTTGTCGTGCTCATATTGTCATAAATATATCACACCGGTTGGGCCACGGTGTGAGGAGCATATAAGGCCATAAATTGGAAAAGGAGCCGTTTGACGGGCTCCAGTTCCGCGACAGTTCATTGCTGAAGCTGCCGTATACCACCTCACAGTGGTATGCTCACAGTATCGCGCAATGTGGCTGTGCAATCGATTGCGAAGCGTCCAAAATTTGTGCGCAAAAATCAGCATTTTTTTGTGACATTGGCGAAATTATCTTGGCAAGCATAAGCAGCTTGTGATACATTAAAGCTGTCAGAGGTTGTGAGTTTTGAGTACTCATTGTGTTCAGCCACCTCGGACACCAAAACAAGGAGCCCCAGAGGGTGTGGGCTCCTTCATTAATCCCTATTTTGTTCGCGCGAGGCTCTTGCGCTTACCGGCGCTCGCTTGAACCGCCATGGCTTGATCAATCCGCACGCGCAAATCGCGCACCGCATTCATAAAGTACATATAGCCATCGTAAGGCGACTCGTAGGGGCTAAAGTAGGCGTGCACGTCGCCATCGTTAAACCACTTCGTGCACATGTAATAGAAGTGGTCGGAGGTGGTCAGGCGCCGCCAGTCGCCGATAATGTCGATATTCTTGGTGGCGTAAACCTCCTTTTCGAGCTTGTAGAGCGCCACCGCGGCCTGCTGCTGCATGGCGTTACCAATCCAGGCGCTGAGGTCGCGTTCGGTATCGGCCCAGGTGAGAATGTCTGGCACATCAATGTAGTCTCGCGGCTTGAAAGCGCTGATCGCCTCGCTGGGGGTCATAAAGCGGTTACCCTCGGTTTTTAGGAAGTTCGCCGTCATGTGCTCAAGGAAATCGAAGATGCCGTGATCCTTCCACTGGTGTTCGCCGAAGGTCTCGTAGTCCATAAACAGGTTGACGAGCTGCTGGTCGGGCTCAAAGGCGTTGATCCAGCTGACGTACTTTTCGGCCGTCAGTGGCCACTCCTTCCAACCGCGGTTGGAAAAGCGGAACGCAATGTCGTCGCTCAGCCGGTAGTTTTTGAGGAGCAGCCGGATCTTGCTGGTGTAGGTTGGGCGATACATAAAGTTGGGGCTGCGCCAATCCAGAATCGGGTCCCACCCTTCGGCAATAATGCCTTTATAGCCGGCACGGTCGGCCCAGGCGGCGACGTCGTTGTTGTAGGCCAGCTCGGTGTTACGGAACACCTTTGGCGTCACGCCAAACAGCTCCTGCACCCGCTTTTTGTGCAGCTTCACCTGGCTCTCAAACTCTTCGCGGGAGTAAAAGAAGGCCAAGCTGTGATAGTAGGTTTCACCGAGAATCTCGACACGGCCGGTTTTAACCAGCGCTTGAAAACTTTCGAGCACATCCGGTGCCCAAGCGCTCAGCTGCTCCATTAGCGTGCCGGTAATCGACAGGCTAACGCGGAACTCCGGGTGCTTCTTGAGCAGCCTGAGTAGTTGCTCGTTGGTGGGGCGGTACGACTTCTCCGCCACCTTGCGCACGATGGTTTCGTTGCTGGCGGCGTTAAGCGTTTCGGTTTCAAAGTAGGTGTGGTTGCGGCCGGCCTCAACCAGGCCGTACGGGCGCACCCGATAAGGCTGGTGGACGTGCAAGTAGAGGCAGATCGCTCGGCTCATGCGGCTACCATTTCTGTGGCGGCGCGCGTGGGGCCCCCCGTAAAGCGACTGTAGGCGTGGATGCATGTTTGGGCCACTTGCTTCCATGAAAGTTGGCTAAACTCGGCGCTAGCCCCTTCGATTAAAGCAGTTTTGAGTGCGTCGGAATCTTCCAAGGCCACAATCTGATCTGCCAGCCGCTCGGTATCCCAGTAATCAAACCGCAACACATTTTTGAGCACCTCGCCCACACCCGATTGGCGCGAGATTGCCACCGCGGCCCCATAGCCAGCGGCCTCCAGCGCCACCAAGCCAAACGGCTCCGAAACCGAGGGCATCACAAACATATCGGCTAGGCTAAACACGTCGCGCCAGGCCGCACCGCGTACAAAGCCGGTAAAGAGGACGTTTTCGGCAATGCCCAGCTCAGCCGAAAGCTCCACCAACTCTCGGTACTGTTCACCAGAACCCGCCAGCACCACCAACAGTTTAGGGTTGTGCTGGATCGCAATGCGGGCGGCTTCCAGTAGATAGCGCAAGCCCTTTTGGATGGTGAGCCGACCCACACTCGCCACGACCGTATAGCCCTGGCTTTTCATGTGAGTGATATAGGCATAGGTGGTCGGCTCGGTAAGCGTGGCGAAATCGGCCGGATCAACGCTGTTGTGAACCACCTCAATTTTGTCCGCTGGAATATTGTAGTTATGGCTAATAATAGCTTTGGTGGCTTGGCTGACGGCCATCACCCGGTCCGCCATGAGTAGGCAGGTTTCCTCGATCTCGTGCACAATGGGATTGCCGCGGCTCCCGCCAGCCCGATCGAACTCCGTGGCGTGGACGTGCGCAATCAGGGGCACGCCGAGCTGCTGTTTAGCCACTATGGCCGCCTCATAAGTAAGCCATTCGTGGGCGTGGATGACATCGTAGTGCTTTTGGGAGGTTAGCTGGCGCACATAAGCGCCGTAGCGGAACTGCTGCTCGCGCAAGCTGCCGGGTAGACCCTCGGCGCTACCGCCGCCTTCGCGCCACTTCTCAATCCGTTGGGAGTCATACGCGCCACCTAGAAGCGACTGCATCACCTTGGCGGGGTACGGAATGGCCGGCAGCACATTCATAAAGTCGACGTCCTCGTGCGTGTCGGTATACGGCACCACAAAATCAATCTCCACACCCTCGCTCGCAAGGTGTTTACAGAGCTGATAGCAGGCAACACCCAAACCACCGCTATTGTGCGGTGGCAACTCCCAACCTAGCATTAATATCTTCAATCCGTACCCTCGTTCGCTTTTAAGTATAAGCGTTTTGGAGGGCGCGGCCAAGCCCAAATTCGTTAATTAAAATTTAATAATTAGATTGATGTGTGCATTACAACGTCTACATCTCAGTATTGCGCAAGGCTGTTGCAACGGCCGCGGCTAAAGTAGCGTGATTAGTGTTTGTTTTGGCGGTTATACGGCTGAGGAGAAAGGCGCCCGTGGTCAGTGCTTCAAATGGCTTCGATGGCTGTTGCAGCCACAGGGTTGCCCCCACCCCGATAGCGGCGGCCGGCCAGCTTGAAAGCGGCTGGGCAAGTGGCGTCAGGCTGATCTTGCCGCTGGTGCTCACCATAACCTCCCTATCAAACACCACATAAGCACAGCGACTGATAGATGCCAGCTGAGCCAGAATTTCCAGCTTCCCCACCACCCCGGCATGTGGCTTAATGGCAATCGGCAGGTGATGATGATTAGCCAGCGCAAACAGGCCACGCATCGTCACCACCACCAAAGCCTGGGGGTTGCCGGTAATAAGGGCGGGCGAAAACCGTAAAATTTCAATCGCATCTTCAGTAATAATCACGCGCTGTTCTAGCTGGCGCACTAGCGACTCAACCATAACGGCCGTCTCGGAGTTGTTGGTGAGGTTGGCGCCGATTACCACGCCATCAAAGTCTTGGGCGGCTTCGATTAGCTGGCCCAGTGCTGCCTTTCCCAGCGAGCCTGAAGCTGAAGCCGGCACAAAACGGGCGAACCCGCTCTCTCCCACCAGCCGATGCAGGCTGTCGGGTAGCGCGGCCTGAACCTCGCCAATGCCACTCGCCTCGGCCATTTGATAAATCGCCTGCACCTCGCTGAACTCGGTGCGATGGCCGCCCACAATCAGGAGCCGGCCTCCACGGCTGCGCATGGTGGGCCGATTCCAAAAGATCTCCGGAAAGAGTGGTGTGTCACCCTGCCGCACAAATGATGGCTGCATGTTAGGCCGCGGTCAGCGCCTTGAGCTTATCAAGGTTGGGCTTATCCGGGCCTTTGTGGTCGATACCAGGCACCTCGAGCAGGCCATATGTATCGGCCAGCCGTGGCTCGTTGATAATAACGCGAAACCCATCTTCGCCAATAAAGCCCTGCCCAATGTTCTCGTGCCGGTCGCGCTTACTGTCCAGATCTACCTTGGAGTCGTTGAGGTGGATGCAGCCCAGCTGCGCCAGCCCTATCTTACTATCAAACTCGTCTAGCACCGCCTTCCAGCCGGCCGCAGTGCGAACGTCGTAGCCCGATGCGAACAAGTGCGCCGTATCTAGGCAAAACCCGATGCGGGCGTCACGGTTGGTCGCCTCATAAATCTTGGCGAGCTCGTCTATGCTGTTGCCGACGTTTCCTCCGGCCCCCGCCGAGTTCTCAAGTAATAGCTTGGTGGTCTTGACCGGCTCGACCACCTCTAGCAGCGCGTCGCGCAAGCTCTCCATAACAGCATCAATACCGGCGCCTTTGTGCGAGCCTAGATGGGTCACCACGCCCGTAACCCCGAGCGCCTCGGCGTTCTTCATGGTTTGGACCGCCGCATCAATTGAAAGCCGCCGCATGCGCTCATCGGGTGTGCCATAGGCAGTCAGATACATCATATGAATAAAAGCAGGCATTTCCTCGGCGGCCAGAGCCTCCTGAAAGGCCTGGGCCAGCTCGGGCTCGTAGGTTGGCTGCTTAAAGGTCCGCGGGCTACCGGCAAAAATCTGGATCGCGGCCGCTCCTATGGCTTTTGCGCGGGCGGGCGTACCGGCTAGCTTGCCGGCGGTTGAAATGTGGACACCGTATTTCATACGGCTAGTATACCTTATTCGGCGTCGTAGTCCGGGGTTGGCAGCTGCTCATAGTAAAGCATTTGATTCGGCTTGACCTGGACGCTGGAGACTAGTTCGTCGGCATCAAGCTCGTCGTACCCCATCGCGACTAGCTGTCGCACCTTTTCCAGGGGTGCCGCCCCTGAATGTAATACATCTAAAGCCGACGCACGGCCATGTGCCTGATTAGGCATGTCACCCTCCACCATTACTAATAACAAGCTTATCCTTTCGCGCTCTGAGCAACATTGGAGGTTGCCACAAACCATCCGCTAAACGACGCCAATTTTTTGGAACCGCCGGTGCTACACTGGAATCTATGGCCTACCAACTCTCTCCTGACCAAATCGAGGCGATGCACACCATCGGGCGCTGGTATCGCTCTAAATCGAGCCCCTTTATTACGTTGGGCGGGTATGCTGGCACCGGCAAGACTACGTTAGTAGCCTACGTGCGCCAGGCACTTCATCAAAACGATCCGGATGTGCATGTGGCCTTCTGTGCCTTTACTGGCAAAGCGGTACGGGTTATGGAGCAGGCGCTGCGTAAGCAGCACGTTAATCATCGCGGTGATAGCATTAGCACCATTCACGGTCTTATTTACAACACGGAGCTGGACACCGCCGGCCACGTAACCGGTTGGCGCAAGCGTCCCGAGGTCAAGGCGGACCTTATTATCGTGGATGAGGCCAGCATGGTGACGGCCGAGCTGTGGCAGGATCTCCTTTCCTACGGCGTGCCAATACTCGCGGTCGGCGATCACGGCCAGCTGCCACCGGTCGGCGGCCAGTTCAACTTGATGGCCGATCCGATGATTCGTCTCGAACGCGTGTATCGGCAGGCGGCTGGCTCGCCGATTGTGGAGGTGGCTACTCTGGCGCGCACCACCGGGTACATCCCGCCGGGCCGTTACGGCGAGGGAGTGGTGAAGTACGACCGCACCGGCGAAGATATTAGCCTGGCCATGGACGAGCTTCTGGAGAGTTGGCGTCCGGACTGGTTGGTGCTGTGTGGCTACAACCACACTCGCGTGCGTCTTAATGCTGATTTACGCAACCGGCTGGGCTTTGAGTCCGCCGACCCTACTACCGGCGATCACGTTATCTGCCTGCGCAACAATCGCACCGCCAAGCTCTATAACGGCATGACCGGCTCCATTACCCATATTGCAGCGGCCGACGATGATCGCGACCAGTCCTGGTGGCAGGCCGAAGTTCACCTAGACGACCGCGATTACAGTGGCCTGCTGTTGCGAGCCCAGTTTGGCGCCAAAGAGACCATCGCTCCCGTACCTCCCACTCCTGGGGCCGAGCGCGGCGATAAGTCTCGCGGCGACCTTTTTGACTTTGGCTATGCCCTCACCGTCCACAAAGCCCAGGGCTCCCAGGCCGACACCGTTTTGCTGTTTGAAGAGCGCAACAAACACATGGGCGATGACGACTGGCGGCGCTGGCTTTACACCGCTGTGACGCGAGCCGAGCGCCAACTGTTTATTATTGGCGATTAAGTTCGTATACTAATCCAAGTAAATGAGGGCGCACACCGACCATGAATGATGAAACACCGACTTCACCTAGCTCCGAGGACGAATCAACCGTAGGCGCTATCCACCGTCTGATGCAAGAGGTCGAGGAAACCAACCAGCGCATTAAAGCGATGCGCGATAACCTTAAAGACGTGCTGGCCCAAAACGAAGAGTACAAGGCGTTGCAGGAGGAGATCAAAGAGCTAACCGTCAAGCGCCAGCAGGCTAAGAAAATTCTGGAAGCCGACCGCGACTTTCAAACGCTCAACAGTGAGCTGGAGGAGCTCAAGTTCAAGCAAAAGGATCTACACGAGATTATGAGTCACCACCTCGTGACCTACTACAACGAGACTCAAGACACTACCATCAAGGACCCCGATGGCGAGGTGCGCCAGTTGATTCTGAGCGCTAAGGTTGGTAAGCCAGAAGCGATCATCACGGCGGAGTAGCTCCCGGAGGCGCAGGCCCCACCGCGTTGGTTTGCTCAATCTGCCCCAGGTGATGAATCTGGCAGCTCGACCAGAGCCCCTTCCCGGCAGTTTCGGCCTGGCTCTGCCACATCTTAAACTGGTCCAGCTTGGTATTAGGGAAAATGGTGTAAGCAAAGGCGTAACCATGCTGCACCATGTACTGGTTATAGAGCGTGCCATCCGGCAAGTATACGTAGCGCAATAAACGATGATACTTGTCGCGGTCGGTGTCCTGCGGGTCGCCTGCCAGCCGAACGCTCTTACCGTCAAGCAGCTTATGGGCCTCCTGAGCCGCGATCTCACCATAGCACTGCACCGCTTTGCGCGGATCGTGCGTCTCGGGCGTATCAATCCCGATCAACCGCACCGCTTCAGTTTTGCCGGCAATGCGGACGTCAAAGGTGTCGCCATCGGTCACATGTGTAACAGGATAGGTGCCGGGAGCAGCGCCATGCGGCTGTGGTGCGCTCAATGTCCCCTGGCGCGTAACACTCAACCCCAACAGGGCGAGCAGCCCAATCGCGAGGACAATAGTGCTAAGTTGATAACCTCTCCGTCTGGTCATGCTCATATGCTACGGCAGAGAGATTAAATTTATGTTTACTGACGTAGCGATTTCCACGTATAAAAAAGCGCCAGGGCTCTTCGACCGCGCGGCTAATCCCTACCCGCTGGCTAGCGAGAATGCGCGGAGGGCTTAGACGCGGATTAATATGCAGCGCCGGCGTCGTTAAACGCGCGCCGTTATGGCTTGGCCCAATCCCGAGCGCCTGCACTAGCTTACCGGGACCGCTGCACAGATTAACCCGTTCGGTCGTGTGACGGCGTCGCTCCATCAGCGCAATACCGCGAGTCGGCTCCAGTGCACGAATGAGCACCGCCTCCGCCCCCGTAGTACCATTCCCTACCACGTTCATGCAGTAGTGTACGCCGTAAGAAAGATACACGTACACGTGCCCGGGCGGCCCAAACATCACCGCGTTGCGCGCAGTTTTGCCACGAAACGAGTGGCTGGCCGCATCATCCGCATGGTAGGCCTCGGTCTCAACAATCATGCCGGCTGCCACGCCCTCAGGGCTTTTGTGCACCAGCTCGCAGCCTAGCAAAGCGGGTGCGAGATTCAGCGCACTTTGATTATAGAAGCGAGTTGGTAGCATAGCCCCAGTATACAAAACAAAAAAGCCGCTCATCTTCTACGGTGGATGTTCCTAGTGGGTACTCCTACCCGCGGTCCGATGCCGAAACGCGGATAGGTGTCTCACACCTCGTAGCTATGACTGCCGAGCCATAACTGTCGTGTAGAAGATCAGTGCCCAGGGGGCCTACTCCGATCGTATACCTAGAATACCAGCTAGCCACCCTCTATACTTCGGCATACCACCAATTTTTAGTTTGTCAAATGTGTCAATCTTTGGTTGATTACGCTTAGGCTTAGGCGCGGGTGGCTCGAGCCAGGGCCAGGCCAATCTTAGCCAGCGACGGAGGGAGCCCTCGATACAGAATGTACTGGCTCTCCCAGTTTGGCTCGAACTTATTTTTAAACTGGCGCAAACCGTCAATAGCCAGAAAATCTTGATTAAGCCGCATGATCGCTTGCACGATTCTATCCTCAGGCCCGCTCTCAGGATTGGGCACCGTGTTTGCCAGGGGCGCAATTCCCAAACTAAACTGCCCAAAGCCCTCGGCCTCCACCGCGAGCAATAGCCCCATGAGTAAAAAGTCCATGGTATTACTGGGCGCGTCTGGCTGGCGGCGCATCATATCAATGCTGGTCTGGCTGGGCACATAGGTGGGGATACCGTTGGCGAAGGCCATCACCTTGCCGCTTGCGTCGCGCACTACGTAGAGCGGGCCGGTAGCCAGATAGGCGGGATCGAACCCACCCTGCAGGAAGCCCCACTGCCGCTTACCACTGGCAAGCCAGGCGGTATTCACCACGCTGAGCTCACGCACCAGTTTGGCAGCGTGGGGCGGCTGGTGTACCTCAAACTGATAGCCTCCTTTGGTGAAGCGGTTGCGAATGTTGCGGAAGTGCTTGTTGATTGCTACAACCTCCTTAAATCGAGCTAGCTCCACGATCGCGTCCTCGCCAATCTTGAGGCGCCGCCAGCCCTCGCCAAACAGCTCCAGCCCACTTTCTGGCACCAGCACAAATACCGGATCCCAACTGTTATTACGGCTGTAGTTGGCAAAGGCCTCCACCGCCTTTTGGCGCTGCAGGGTGCTGCCAACTGGCGCGCCGATAGCTAGGGCCACGCCAGCGTTTACGCGGTAGGCCACGCCGGCTTTGTGCCCCTCAGTGAAAAAGTAGCTTTTATCCGGTGGCCAAAGCTTCAGGTTGCCCTCGGAGTAATCCCCGTGGGCCTCGAGCAGCTGAGCAATCAGGGCGCGTTCATGCGGTAGCGTGCGCAGCGTATAGGTCAGCGGGCGAAACAGACTGTACAGGCCAAAGCCAAGCCCCAGTACGCCCATGATATCCAGGGAGTCAAGAAAGCCTTTAGCATAACGGGTATGTGGTACCAGGTTGCCATTGCCGCTCAGCGAGTACTCTTGCAGGGTGCTGCTGGCGGCATCTTTTAAGGTAAAGTTCCGGCCAAAGTCACGCTGGTCGAGCAGCCAAAATCCCATAATGCCGTACACAATTGCAAACAGTAAGCTAAAAATGAGCAAGCTAAAGCCCTGCCGCATGCTGCTATACTCGCTTCGGGCCGTAAACTGGTCGCGTGACATAACCAGGCACAGCACGTTTAAAGCCGCTAAAAGCGCCACCACATGATTGCCGCTGGGCAGCAGTCCTATCAGCGCCAAAACCACCGAAATAATCAGGGTGGCCAGCCAGGCCGTCAGGCGCCGCTGAGCCAGCTGATAAGAAATATATATCAGCGCAAAGCCCAAAAACAGGCTCAAGGCGCGGTGGATCAAAATTGGGCGAAAGGTGTCTGCCAGCATGCCAATGCGCAGTGGGAGACGATTGCTGGGGGGCGCGACCACCGCCGCCAGCCCACTAACTAGCGCAGTAAAGGTGACGGCGGTAACGGAAAGCCGCTCGAGTTGAGGTTTAGGGATCATGGTAATGCTCTTATTGTAGCGGAAAGCCAACCATTTCGCAGGTGGTGGCCTCAACCAGTATAATAGAGGTATGGCAAAACCTCGTCGCACCACCTCCCGCCTGAGCTTGAACGCGCATCTTAACGCCGGCCAAGTGCTGCTTGGGCTTTATTTGGTGGCGGTGGTTGTTATTATGCTGATTCGCGACACGATCGGGGCGCCCTTTATCGCCACGCTCGCCTCTACGCCTACCGCCTTGGCTCACGGCGCCTGGTGGCAGCTGTTTACGAGCGGCTTGGTTGTTGACGGCCCGGCGCTACCCCAAATTCTGGCGGTTGGCGCGCTGGGCGGCCTGGGTATTTACTTTCGCGGTTCGGGGTTGTTTTGGCTGATCGCGCTGGTCGGCCACATTTTTGGCACTATTCTGACCTATATTGGCATTGGGATTGTCTGGCTGATTCACCCCCACTGGGTGGCTGGGCTGCTGCACCAGCAAGACTATGGCATATCGTTGATTTGGTGTGCCGCGCTCGGCATGGTTGCGGCAGCGGCCTGGCTGGGCCCCGATAGCAGTCGCGGTAAAATCTATAAGCCCCTGGCTTTAATCACCGCCATTGTCATCATGACCGTTGTGACCGGCTACTCGGTGGGCCTAGCGCGCTATGAGCACCTGACGGCCTTTGTTTTGGCCTTCCTAATCGTGACCTTTACGCCCCAGCATCGCCACGTCAGTAAACGCTTGGCCCGCTCTCCGCGCCAAGCGCTGCGTGGGCGTTAGACGTGTCCCAAACTACCGTCCAGTTGCCGGAGGTGGTAATGCCACTTGATAATGGAGCTCTCGCTGTCATTCCTACCGACACGCTGTACGGCCTCGTATGCTCGGCTTTAAACCCGGACGCGGTCGAGTACCTTTACGCCACGCGCCAGCGCGACACCAGCAAACCGTGCATCATCTTACTGGCTAGCGCTACCGATCTTCCCTTGTTTGATATCTCGCTCAGCCCAGCCATGCAGGCCCAGCTCGACGCGTACTGGCCCGGGCCGACCAGTGTTATTCTCCCTTGCGCGTCACCCAAGTGGCGCTATCTGCATCGCGGAGCGGACAGCCTCGCCTTTCGGGTGCCAGATAGTCCCGACCTCATTAATCTATTAAGCCAGACCGGCCCGTTGCTAGCACCCAGCGCAAACCCCGAAGGCAATCCGCCTGCTACTACCATAGCAGCGGCCCAGCAGTATTTTGGCGCGCAGGTTCATAGCTACGTTGACGCGGGACGGCTCGAGCGCCCGCCCTCCCGTCTCGTCCGCCTCCGGGGTGATGGCTCGGTTGAGGTCTTGCGCCCGTAGCTACTTGTTGAGGCTGTGGCCACCAAACACGTTGCGTATTGCGGCCAGCAGCTTAGTAGCGAAGTTGACCTGGCCTTTTTGCGAGGCCACGCGCACGTCAAAGGCGGCTTGAACCGCTGGCATCTCAACGCTTACCTGTTTGGCAAGCTCAAGCGTCCAGCGTGTCTCACCCGATTCAGCCACATAACCCTCAATGCCGTCCAGGTTAGGATTACGGCTAAGTATCTGGGCGCTGATCTCGTTAAGATGAGACCGAATTACGCTACCGTGCTGCCAAACGGCGGCGATGGCGGCTAAATCCAGCCCCTTAAAGTCAGGGCTCTCCCGCAGAAGGCGATAGCCTTCGGCGTAGGACTCCATCAGGCCGTACTCGATAGCATTATGTACCATCTTAATGAAGTGCCCGCTGCCGGTGGGGCCAAAATGGCTCCAACCATCCGGTTGCGCCAGGGCCACCAGGGCCGGCGTAACCGCGGCAACAGCTTCGGGCGAGCCGCCCACCATCATCGAAAAGCCATCGGCGAGCCCTTCCACGCCACCACTGGTGCCCACGTCTACTAGCTCCACTCCCTTCGCCTCAGCCTCTTTGGCTCGTTCGAGCGTTTCGCGAAAATTGGAGTTACCGCCATCAATAATAATACCGCCAGCCGGCAGTAGTTCTAGGAGTGCAGCCACCTCTTGCTGCACCGCCGCCGCGGGAATCATCAGCCAAATCACCGGCTTCTCGCCCAAAGCTTGCACGAGGGCGCTCAGGTCGGCCGCACCGGTAGCCCCAGCTTCCTCTGCCGCCGTCACGGCCTCCGGATTAACATCGCTTACCACCACCTCGTGCCCCGCTTTGGCAAGCCGGCTGACCATCTGCTGACCCATCTTACCCAGGCCAATAAACCCGATCTTCATGCAACTCCTCCGTTTGGTTGTAAGTATACCCTACGTTTCGAGCGTTGCGGCTTTAGCGGCCTCTTTGGCGCTAGCTCGGAGTGGTTGCTCGCGCAGGAATAGGGCCACAACCATAGTGACGAGTGCAAAGGGTATGCCAAACAGGAAAACATCGTGAAATGAGTGGGCAAAGGCTAGCAAAATATCGCTATGAACGACTGGTGGCAACTTATCAAGCTGAGCGCTGCCAGCCTGGAGGTTGTTGCCGGTAATGTGTTGGGTTGCCGGACTAGAGGGTAACAGCTGGTGCAGGTGATGCGTCAATCGGTTGGTTAGCAGCGAGCCAAAGATGGCCACCCCGAATGAGCTCCCCATACTACGGAAAAAGGTTACCGTAGAGGTGGCTGTGCCGATCTCGGAGCGATCAACCGAGTTTTGAACCGCAAGGGTCATTACCTGGATAAACATGCCGATACCGATACCGGTTACTACCATCCAAAGCGATAGTGAAAGTTGGCTTGTGGCAACACCTACATGGCTAAACAGCCACAGCCCAAGCGCTAATACGAGCGGTCCAATGATCGGGAAGATGCGGTAGCGTCCAGTTTTGGTGATTAAGCGTCCCGACACTAAAGAGGCCACGAGTAAGCCTACCACCAGTGGTACGAGCATTAATCCCGACTTGATAGCCGAGTAACCACGCACAATCTGCTGGTATTCGGGGAGATAAATGATCGCCGCGAACATGACGAGACCCGAAAGCAGCGAAAGTATTACCGAAACCCGGAAAATATCGTTCCTAAACAGCCTGAGGGGGATCAACGGCTCCGCGGCGCGCGTTTCGCGCAAGACGAACAGCGCTCCAAAGATAACACCAGCGCCTAAGAGGCCAACAATCTGATTTGAGCTCCAACTGTAGGTGTTGCCGCCCCACACCGTGGCAAGTAAGAGGCTTACCACGCTCACCGCGAGTAATCCTGCGCCCGCAAAATCGATCTTGTGTTCGGTGCGTCGCACAACTAGGTGCAGCCGGCTTGCTACCACCAGCAGGGCGACCAGCCCGAGGGGAATGTTAATGTAAAAAATCCACCGCCAAGAAAGATTGTCGGTAAAGAAGCCGCCTAGGAGTGGGCCAATCACGCTGGCAAGTCCGAATACGCCACCAAAATAGCCCTGGTAGCGGCCACGTTGGCGTGGCGGGACGACGTCGCCGACGATGGTCAGTACCATCGTCATTAAACCACCACCCCCAATACCCTGCAGGCCGCGGAAGAAGATAAGCTGGTCCATGTTTTGCGATAGCCCACATAGCGCCGAACCAATGAGGAAAATTACAATGGAAACCATGAACAGTTTTTTGCGGCCAAACAGGTCGCCAATCTTGCCGTAGAGCGGCGTTACTACCGCGCTCGTGATTAGGTACGCTGTTGCCACCCACGAGAGCTTACTGAGGCCATTGAGGTCGTTGGCGATCTTGGGCAGCGCGGTAGCAACAATGGTCTGGTCGAGCGCGGCCAGCAGCAACGCTAGCATCAGCGCTCCCATAATTACCATAATTTCGCCGTGATCGCGCTCGCGCTCTTCTTCGTGATGCGGCGGCGGCACTTCTGGGTTAACGGGGGTCTCCTGCCCGCCTCGTCGCACCGCTTTTGTTATTGAATCAATGCTCATACTGTTTCCTGTTTAATGGTATTGGCTGTGAGGTCAGATACTAGCGGTGGCGGCTCAACGTGATTGGCTAGCTTCATCAGGATTCGCCGCAACTCGGCCACCTCTGTAGTATCCAAAACTTTCAGCATCTGGCTCATGCGATCCACTTTTTGCAGTTTGGCCTGCTCAATCTTAAAGCGTCCGCCGGTGGTAAGTGCCAGCTGGATGGTACGACGATCCTCTTCAGAAGGGATGCGCTCAATCAAACCCTGTTGCACCAGCTGGTCGATCACCGTGCTAACGGTCGGCGCCGACACACTCAGCTCTTTGGCTAGAGCTACGCCGGTAGTGACGCCCTCAGCCAGTAGGTGTAAGACAAACCACTGCTGCATGTTGAGGTCTTCGCTATGCTGCCGCGCTCGTTCACGCATGGAGCGTGATAGACGGTATAACGCCAACATAATATCTTCCCCAACGTTGCTCGCCACGCTCATAAGATTAGCCATCCTAATAGTTTACTTACCTAATAGTATAGCCTCACAACTAAGCTGTCAAGCGCTTGCAATCAACCCTAAGCGTAAGCATAATGAATATGAAAGAGGTGAGCAAGATAGATCAACATCCAAATCTTGGGGTACGTTTGACGGGTGATACGGCCACGTTTGGGGTCTGGGCTCCCTTTGCCGATACGGTGGCGGTGAGCGGCAGCTTTAATAACTGGTCGCAAGAAGCCAACTTTTTGGAGCGCCGTGACGATGGTTGCTGGTATGGCACGGTCAAGAACGTATTGGTGGGGCAGGAGTATCAGTACATTATTAAGCACGGCGATAAGATTCTGCTCCGCAGCGATCCTCGGGCGCTGCAGCTCACCGCGGCCGGCGACGCTACCATTATTGTGGACCCTCAGTTTGATTGGGGTGAAGACGACTTTACGCTCCCCCTGCCTAACCAACGCGTTATTTATGAGCTTCACGTGGGCACCTTTCACCGCACCGATCCCGCTACTCCAGGAACCTTTGAGTCGGCTTTGCAGAAGCTAGATCACCTGGCGAAGCTGGGCGTTAATGTCATCGAAGTGTTGCCAGTTAATGGTACGAATATGGAGCGCTGGTGGGGGTACGAACCAACTCACCTGTTTGCGGTCGATGCGGAGTATGGCGGCTACCACTCGTTTTTGAAGTTTGTGAAGGCCGCGCACGACCGGGGTATTGGTGTATTTGTTGATGTGGTCTACAACCACATGAGCCCTAATCCCGGCCTGGATCTTTGGCAGTTTGATGGCTGGAGCGAAAACGGCAATGGCGGCATCTACTTCTATAACGATTGGCGCGGGCAAACGCCTTGGGGCCCCCGACTCGATTACGGCCGCACTGAGGTGCGCCAGTTTATTACCGATAGCGCCCGCTCGTGGCTGAGCAACTGCCACGTGGACGGCTTGCGGGTTGATGCTACCTTTGCCATCCGTAACGTCTTGGGCCGCAATAATGATCCGGCCTCCGACCTGCCCGACGGCTGGAAGTTGATGCAAGAGCTCACCGAGGCAACCCATCAGCTTAAGCCGTCCGCTACCATCATTGCCGAGGATATGGCCATTAATGAATACTTAACCAAGCCGGTTAGTGAGGGTGGCGCTGGCTTCGATGCCCAGTGGGAAAGCTCGCTCCCCACCACCCTACGCGCCGTCCTTAACCCGCTCAATGATGCGGACCGCGTTTTGGCGCCGCTAGCTAAGCATATTATCAAAAGCTATAACAACGCGGCCTTTCAGCGTGTGCTGTTTAGCGAATCGCATGACGCCGACGCCAACGGGCACTCTCGCATGAACGAAGAGATTGCGCCCGGGGATGCCGGCGATCTCTATGCCCGCCGCCGCTCCATTCTGGCCGCCGCCATTGCACTAACCGCACCCGGTATTCCGATGCTGTTTCAGGGGCAGGAGTTTATGGAGAGCGGGTGGTTTAACCACTGGCAGGCGCTTGACTGGGCCAAAGCCCGCCACTTCCATGGCATCGTGCAGCTCTACACCGATTTGATTGGGCTGCGCCTCAATCGCACCGAAAAAACCGCCGGCCTGGCGGGTAGCTACATTAATGTGTTGCACTGCGATGAAGCCAGCAAGGTGCTCGCCTATCACCGTAAAGACCTGGGTGGCGCCGGCGATGACGTCATAGTAGCCTTCAACTTTAGCAACGCTCCCCTACTGCACTACTCGATTGGGCTGCCGACCGATGGCGCTTGGCACACCCGCTTCAATAGCGACTGGCATGGTTACAGCCCCGATTTCACCAACACCCACACGCCCGTTACGCACGCCAAGAAAAACCAAGGTAGTATCAACCTTGGTCCTTATTCGGTTATCATTTTGTCGCAAGATTAGGGGTGGTCTTTGCGTGGCTTTGGTTCGGGTGGCAGCTTGGGCTTTTTTGGCAGCTTGGGCTTTTTAGCCTCGCGCGCTTGTTTATTTTTTGGCATGGGCGACCTCCTTTACCGGCTCAAAGTCCTCTACCTTAGTGATGTCATCATTAGAAATTAATATGGTCAGCCCCTGGCTACCGTCGGCGGCTTTGGTAAAGATAATGTGCGGCTTCGATTCAAAAATGGCGATTACCTCATACCGGCCCTGCTGCGGATCTGGCTGCCCAACCTCGGCCCGCCAGTTTTTCTTGTCTTGGATGAATTCAATGCTAAAAATGCGACGGTCGGTAATCGCCACTCGCAACTGATCCTTTACGGCTTTAGCGATGCCTTCATAGGCCGACTGATACTCCGACCGTGAGGCTTGGGGGACGAAAAATTTCATAGGCTGGTGTGCCCTCATCCGCATTAGTTGTCTACTCTGGAATAAGATTGGGGTGGGTCATGCGGAGCGCGCTGGCCTAACGAAATCGACAAGTGCAGGGCTTGTTTCTAGATGTTTATAGTATACCATATCTGGGTCGAGCTGCCTACGCCGCAAAAGCCTCTAGGTATTCATCTGGGCTTCAGATATAATACCTTCGCCGCTTCGAGAACCTTCTACAACCGAATCGAGGAAGATATGCACCGCCGCCTCAGTATACTCGTGGCTTTGGTAGCCGCGCTCCTCTTGGCCGCACCGGCGGTTGCGACCGTCAAAAAGCTCCACATTCCCCACCCTCCCGGCACCATCCTATACTCGTTGCCGCGCATTCCGAACCCACACCCCTCGGGCCACCTCAAACTGGAATTCAGCTCCGAATTCAGTGCCGAAACCATCCAGCGGACGGAAACCGAAGTGCTGCCCTACCTGGAAGAGGAGTTTGGCCGACCGTGGCAGAACGTGGATGTGTCGCTATATGGGCCGTCACATCGGCCCGCCTTTGGGGATGGTGGCACCACCTACACCACCTGCAAAAACAAAGCTGTCGCCCACGACGAAATTCACTTGCTCCTAACAAATGATTTGGGCCTCATTGCGGCGGAGCTGCAGCACACCCTGCACGGTTGCTTTGTTTTCCCAGATAAGCGCTTTGAGGAGTCTCTGACTGAAGCCGCCAAAACGGCCGTAAGCCAGCACTTTGGCCTCACTCAGTCTGAGTGCGAACCCTCCGAGTGCAACGACCTGCGCCTGCCAGGTAGCGATAACCCAGCGCTAGCAGGAGGATTTAGGTTTATTGAAGATACCTCTAATCCCTTGGGCGATGTGCGCCAGCGCCTGGGTGGTATGGCCTTTCTGCAGTACGAGCAAGGAGATCGAGGATTTTTCGCTCGCTTCAACGCACGCATGTGCGAGGTCACCTATAACATCCAACAGCACCAAGGCGGGCACGTGCATGAATATGTGACCTCGGCGGGCGTACACTACGTCACTGAAAATGCTAACGCCATTGCAACTGCCAGTAGGGTCAGCGGGAACTTTTATGACTGGTTCAAGCAGCAAACGGTTTTTGGCCCCCGACCGCGTGGTGACGCGTTGATAATTGCTCCCAGGCAAGGAGAAGTGGAGTTCATTACGGTTCACCGTGTGGGTGAAGATGAGACGCCGCTCCCCGGCGTTCCGATCACTTTGACGATTCAGGGCCCATCATGGAGCTTCTCGACCACCGCGACAAGCAATCCAGAAGGAGCGCTTCACGCTCACCTACCCGAAAGTGCGCGTGGATATCTCAAAATAACCGCGACTGCTCCAGGAGGCTTGCACGACGAGTACGCCTACTACAACATCTATCGCGGTTCGTAGGAAGTCGACGGCTGGCCCAGGTCTCGGATTAGTTTCGAGGCCTGGGCGCCGACCCAAGCACTTATGCCTCTTTGAGTACTGAAAGAATATTTCCGGCCGGGTCTTTGAACCAAGCAATGTCCGGACCGCGGTTCTGCGAAATACCACGGGCTACGCCCTTTTCATCCGTTAGGCCATCATAGTGCTCCAAGCTGATGCCTTGGCTAGCCAGCCCCTCGACCGCTTGATCAATGTCATCCACCGGGAAGTTGAGAATGGTAAAGCTGGCGGCAGTATGGTCATCCTTCGGGTAGATTATGACGTTGTTACCACCGCTAATCTTAAGCGTTAACCCAACCCCGCTTTCCTCTACCGCCAATCCCAACTTCTGACCGTAGAACTCCTTGGCCGCTCCCAAGTCGTTAACTGAAAACCCACTAAATGCCTTTGATTCGCTTAACATGTACACCCCCTCGTTTAATACGTGCTTTCTAGCTATCTTACCACCCTGCGGTGCCGTCGACTTGGGCATAAGCTACAATACAATCATGAAGCACATTCTCCGGGCCCAGCAGTTCGACCCTAAGTTTATTAAGCTACTGTTTGATCGCGCCGAAAGTTTGCAGGAGCTGGCCGATGATCAGCGCCGCCATCAAAAGCTTGGCAGCTTGCTATCGGGCCGCATGATGTTCCTGATGTTTTTTGAGCCATCGACGCGTACGCGGATCTCATTCTCGGCGGCTGGGCAGCATTTGGGGATGCAGGTGGTCACGGCCGAAAACGCGCGTGAATCATCCTCTTCTACTAAGGGAGAATCGCTCGAAGACACCATTCGGGTGCTGTGCGAGTACCAGCCAGATGTAATTGTTTTGCGCCACTTTGAAGTCGATGCCGCCGTGCGGGCCTCTAAGGTAAGCTCGGTACCGATTATTAACGCCGGCGACGGGCACGGCCAGCACCCGAGCCAGGCGCTACTTGATCTGTATACTATTCACCGCGAGATGGGCCGCACCACCAAGCTGAACATAGCGCTCGGAACCGATCTGCTCCATAGCCGCACGGTACGCTCATTAAGCTACTTACTGGGAAAGTTCGAGGGCAACCATTTAATCTTTGTCTCACCTGCGGAGCTGCGCATTGCTCCCGATATTAAGGCCTACCTCAAACGGCGGAATATCTCGTTTGAAGAAACCGAAAACATTAACTCCGCTCTTAAAAAGGCTGATGTAGTGTACTGGAACCGCATTCAAAAAGAGCGCTTTACCGGCAACTTTCCACCTCAAACCTTCGTTATTGGGTCGGATCAGCTAAAAATACTGAAGCCCAAAGCCGCGCTGCTCAATCCGTTGCCCCGAATTGACGAAATATCGGAGGCAGTCGATCAAGACTCGCGCGCCGCTTACTTCCGCCAGGTGGGCAACGGCATGTTTCTGCGCATGGCACTGATCGAGTGGGTGCTAGGGCTGCTCTAGTATCCTGGGAAATAGTCGACTACTATCTGGCTACGCTTGATGCCAGCCTTCGACAACATGTTTTCATATGCCACTACCATGGCGTGTGGGCCAGATATATAAATGCGGCGCTCGGCAAGATCGGGCACGTGGTGCGGTAGCGTGGTGGCGTCGGCCTTACCAAAAAACGGAACTATGGTGGCGCCGTTTTGCGCGGCCTTTTTTAAGACATCCTGATAGCTGATCTCTGCCTCACTGGGAGCGCCATAAAACAGCACCACATCGCGCTGCTCCTGCTTATCCGCTAGATAGGTTAGCATGCTACGGAACGGCGTAATACCGATACCGCCGGCAATAAACAGTAGCTTTTGGCTAGAATCTTCCGGCAGCACAAACTCCCCTCCGAGCTGCCCGGCCACGATCGAGTCGCCTACCTGCATCGCCTGGAGCGCTTTTTTAAAGCTGCTGGCCGGTTGGTAAAACTTGACCCCAATGTGCACATCGGACTCGGTCGGGGAAGATGCCAACGTAAAGGTTCGGCGGTTGCCGCGACCATCAACGCTGATGAGTGGCAAGCCAAGCGTCCACTCCATATATTGCCCGGCCTTAAACGCGATCGGCTTATTCGGCGTAAAAATAAAGTCGTACACCTGCGCGGAGAGCTGTATCTTTTGCTTCAGGCGCAGCTTGAGTCGGTATTTGGGGTTTACAGTATAGGCATAAATATTGCCCAAAATCAGAACATTTTCCGGTGTGCTGGTCAAAATGCCCAGATTAAGTTGCGAGGCGAACAGTATACCCACGCCGACGCCATATATCAGCTGATGCCTGAGGCGTACCGGATTAGTGGAGGGCTCGGTGAGCATGATAGTCCCCAGGAACACCAGCGGCCACGAGGTGAAAGCGGTGACGAGGGTCGTGCCAACCGCTTGCTGATGTGATAGGCCAACGACCACCATAGCAATAAGAGCGGCTCCGGTAAAACTCAGCACCATCTTAAATCGACGAATCTTGCGCACCACCAGGAGTCCCAATATGGCTACAAACGGCAGCATCACCGGCGTGGCAATCCACCACAGCGCCGGGAATAGGCCGGTTACGCCAAGAACTACGGCCGCTATCGCCGCAGGGTTAAAGATGTGTTTACCTTTAATGGCGAGTACATATTTGGAGGCCATCGCAATCGCACCTGCTACGGCCAGCAATAGTAAATCGTGCAGGCTGCTTGAGGGCTTAAAGATGCAAAACAGGATCAGCAATGTAATAAGGGACGATTCATAGTTGGTCGGCGTGTCAAAAAGGATGCCAAGGCTGGTATTGGCAACAAAACAGACCGTTGATAGCACCGCCAGCGACGCAAGCATGGCTACGCCGGTAAAGGGCAGCGTGCCGGTAAATCCAAACACTACGGCGACTCCCGCCACAATCCCAAGCCCGTATAGCATAAGGCGGTACATCGTTATGCTATCAAGCAGGTTGTCCAGCAGGGCCACTATTTTTCTCACCTGAAGAAAGCTCCTTTAAAGGCGTTTGACGCCTCAAGCGAATTATCATTGCGCACCAGGGCGTACTCAAAAGTATAGTGCTTTTTCAGTTTATCTGCTGATGCAAAGTAAAGGCCGGTGGTAAGTATATCGGCAAGTAAGGTTGAGTCTGCCAGTACCCAGACGGCCTTAATATGCTTTGGCGAAGCTAACTTGGTAGGGCTCAGGATGTGATGATACCCACTCCACGCCCGCCGGTTTCCCGCGGAACCGCACAGGCTCTGGTTGCATATATCAATTACCCCGATGGCTTGCTGCGGATCATCCGGATTTTCCAGCCCCACCGCAATGGACTGATTGTGAGTGCTGCGGTAGGCAATATCACCGCCGGCATCAATACAGTACGACTTGATTTCGTGCTCGCGCAAAAACGTGGCGACGATATCGACCAAGTAGCCCTTGCCGGCCGCCCCAAAATCCAGCAGCACGGGTTGTTTAATGGTTAACTGGGGAAAGTCATAGGCCAACGCTTCGCGCCAGTTTGATGGCGCCTTTACTTCGCCGGGGCTTAGCGAGTACATTGCATCATAGCCAGCATCCGAGAGGGCCTGGCCGATCAGTGGTGTAACCTCGCCATCGGTCAGCTCGTACATTTGTTGATACGCGTCCATGAGTGGCTGGGCGTCCGGTGGCAGCTGATACCGGCCCGCCTTTCGGCTCATGCTCGTTACTAATGAGTCGCCGCGAAAGCGGGAGTAATCCTTATCAAATTGGTCGATGCGTGCACGGATCGCTTGTTCTAAGGCTGCGGCCTGAATCACGGTCTCAAACAGCTCAATCGACCACTTGGTGCCAATGGCCTCAAACGTAAACGCGTGGCTAGGCTTTAGCTTCAGCTTTGATTTTGCTAAGGGCGTCATTAAATCCTTGTGAGGTTATGGATGAGCCAGATACGCGTGAGACGTTAATTGCATCAATCTGCTTGCCCACCACTAAACTTTTATAACCGGAGGCAAACATCTCTTGGTACTGCTTTGACTGGCCGTTGGTCGCTTCGGGCGTAACAGTGCTGTCGGTAACCACGCCGCTCTTAAGCGTTAAACTGACTCCGAGTGCTGAATCCCCGCCCGGATTCTCATAGCTGCTAGTGGCAGAGTAGGTGCCATCTTTATAGGCGCTCGTTGCCGCCGCGCCTGAGGGGCTGGCGGGTGCTGTAGACTGCGCCGTCGGAGTGGTGACCGCCGTCTTTTTCTTGCCCGAGCTCGCGATCACTCCTACGGCAATAACTGCCACGATGACGAGAATCCCCACAACCGCCATAATTTTCTTGTTAGATGAAGTAGTAGGGCTCATAATCTCTTTCTGCTTATTTACTTAATTATTGCATAATTAGCCAGATTTCCGCAGCGTGTACGCCAAAAGGGGCCGCGCCGAAGCGCAGCCCCTAGTTACGGTAGATTTTGCAAGACAATCCACCGTAGGTCGTCTGAAGTCTCTATTTCTCGACGACTTGGAGTAAATAGCGTCACGACGTTTGCATTGGCAGGAATAATGCGTCGCACACCCCGAAACCCGTCTGGGTCATCAAGAAACGAGAGCACCCCATCCTCCACGACGCCTCTCTCGTGGCTCGCCGCGTGAATGATGCTCCCTTCGCCAGTCGCAATGCCGACGTGGCCCACTCCGTCGCTCGGATCGGTGTCAAAGTAGTCGCGGTAGCCGGAGCAGAAGACCAAATCACCCGCCTGCAGGTCATCAAGTTCCACGGCAACGCCACAGTTTCGCTGCTGGATTGAGCGCCGGGGCAGCCAAACACCTCGCTGCCCGTAGAGATACTTGGTGAAGCTGGAACAGTCGAAAACCTCGGGTGCCTGGTGCATACGGGCTCCGCGCCAATATTTTGCTCCCACGAGATTCCAGGCTAGCTGCACGATGTCTACCGCTACAGGCTCAAAGCCAGCTTCAGTAAGAATGGTTAGTGCCTGCTCATCGCTAACCGGCAGGTTGAGCGTTTTCAATTCCACGGCGCAGTATTTTCCGGTTGGACGGAAAACCATCGTGCTCCTTTGATAGGGGTCAAGGAACTCGGTCTTACTTTAGCGGATAAAAGCCGCTAGCGCCACAATCAGAGTTAGAAGCAGGCTCGCCGCGGCGGTTGTGAGCTGGCCTTATCACGGTGCTATCGATGTGATGGTGGGCTGCTC
>JASLFZ010000052.1 GCA_030150485.1 Candidatus Saccharimonadales bacterium
GCCATTATCGGTGGGTACTTGATGCAGGTGCTCGGTGCGTCCGGCACCACCGGCTTCAACTTCTACAGCTTAATTGTAGCGATCATTGGCGCTATCGTACTGCTCGCGATCGTTAACCTGTTCCGGCGCGGAGGCGGCAGCGCTAGAGTTTAGTAGCTGTTGTGGCTCTGCCAGTAGGCGTAAGCAGCTGAAGGCGTGCCATACTTGTCCGCAATATAGCCGAGACCCCAAGTAATCTGGCCGGCGGTCGAGTGGTCGCTAATCTTACTGCAGGGGTAGGCTTGAGGGATGCCACAGGCGCCGCTGCCGGAGTTGTGCGAATTAGGGTTCCATCCGGACTCGTGCTCCCATAGTTGATAGAGCGCGTTCCACTGCGCGCCCGTCCAGCCATGAGCGGCCGCCATCTCCTGGCCTAGGGTTACCGGGTCGGCATTTGGATCAATCTTAGTGCCTACTAGTTGAACCTGGGTTACGGGCACTTGAGTTACTTTGGCTGCCAACTGCACCTGGCTCTGCGCAATACCATTCTGGTAATGGACTCGGTAGGTAACGGTTTGCGACCCGTTACTACCCGGAGTCTGAACCTGGGTGGTCCCGATAATCAGGCTGGCGTCGTTAATACTCTTAGTGGTAAAGGGAATGGCCTGTATCTGTGTCGTAACCACATCGGCCACTCGATTAATTTGTATGGTCATTCCGGGTGTGACTGCGGTGTTACTGGTGGGCGACGTGGTATCCTGAGGGCCCAGCGCCACATCACGCTCGTGCAACAACGCGCCAACCGTTCTTTGCTGTGTCCGCACCGTCTGCTGTTGCCCGTCCGAGTTAATTACTACCGGCACCGAGGGGTGGATCACCACCTGCTGGCCTACCGTCCCCATCGTTGCAATGGTGGTGATAGTCGAAACGCTATAGGTGTCCTCCGGGTAAACTGTGAAGCCCGCCTGCTGCGCAATCAGGTTAGGGCTCTGTGAAGCGGTTTGAATCGTGCGGTTGGCGGCGCCCTCAGTTACCACTACCGGCCGCGAACGATACACATTAACATTAAAAAATCCTTGAGGAATACTCGAGCTCAAGCCCGGCTCTACCGCGTCCCCCGGCCCTACGGTCACGCCCGCCTCTTGCAACGCTCCCCCGACAGTACTCGCACTCGTGGTGATAACCTTCTCCTGGCCATCGTAGTAAATACTAACAATACGTGATGAGTCCGCCAAAGCATGCTTTGGCGGCGGTATTAAACCGGTCGCAAGCCCGACCACGATAATGACAAATCCAATTCCGGCCGTCCAAGCGAGGACCGTGTGGAAGGTGCCGCCAGCTGGCGCCTGCAGCATAGATCTGATTTTGGCTAAAATAGCAGCCCCACTGTTAGTAAAACGTGAACATGACTTGTTTTAGCTTTTGGTTTTTGGGCCCCACCAGATGTAGAACTTACGATTAGTTTAGCCGTAAGCGCTTTCAACGTCAAGGCGGAATGAGCCGCTAAGCGACCTTTTCGACCGGTGCGAAAGAAAGGCTCAAATGCTTGGTGCCAACTCCCTCAAACGCCGCCGTCAGCTCGTCCCCATCGGCGCTAATCACAATACCGGTCCCAAACTTGGCGTGGCGGATCTTATCTCCTGGCTGCAAGCCACTTTTTTCGGGTGCCACCTCGGGCTCCGCCTGCTCCCAAGGGGCCCAGCTCGACCGCAACGCGGTCTCGTGCGCGCCGGCTAGAACCATCTCCGGTTCAGATTGGACCTCCAGCGGCACATCCAACAAAAAGCGGCTGGGGGGATTACGCTGGATCTGGCCGTAAAGCAATCGTGACTGCGCATGGAGCAAGTAAAGCTGCTGCTTGGCACGAGTCATGCCGACGTAGCACAGCCGCCGCTCCTCTTCGAGCTGCGAGGCATCAAGCGCGCTCCGGCTATGCGGGAAAATCCCCTCCTCCATACCCGGCATGAACACCACTGGGAACTCGAGCCCCTTAGCGGCATGTAGCGTCATCAACGTGATCGCGTTAGCATCGGTCGAGTAGTTATCGAGGTCGGCAATCAAAGCCACCTCTTCTAAAAATCCATCCAGTCCCAGGTCATGGTAGCGCTCCGCCACACTCAGTAGCTCTTTAACGTTCTCAATCCGATCGCCCGCCAGTACGCTGCCATCCTCGAGCGAGGCCAGATAGCCGCTGTCCTTTATAATGCGCTCTAGCAAAGCTGCCACCGGCAGAGATTCAGCCGCCGTCTGCAAACTGGTTATTAACCGCCAAAACTGCTGGAGCGCTGTTTTGGCCCGCGGCAGCAACCCATCAATCTCGGCCGACCGCCCCAACGCCTCAAGCAATGACAGGTTGTGTTGGCCCCGAAAAGCTCGAAGCCGCTCCAGGCTTTTTTCACCCAGGCCGCGAGTCGGGACGTTGATGATTCGGCCAAAGCTAATCATATCGTCGGGATTGTGCACAAATCGCAGATACGCCAGCGCATCTTTTATCTCTTTACGCTCATAAAATCGCGTACCCCCAACAATTTTGTAGGGTAAGTTGTGCCGCAAGCATGCCTCTTCAAGAGAGCGACTCTGCGCGCCCATTCGATAGAGCACCGCGCAATCACGCAAAGATAGGTCGCCGCCGGTAAGTCGCTCAATGGTCTGACAGATGGTGTCCCCTTCCTGCTCTTGATCATACGCCGATATAATCCTTACTCCCTCTCCCCCGCCCGCCTCGGTCCATAGCTCCTTATTTGAGCGCACCACGTTTTTGGTGATGATGGCGTGCGCAGCATCAAGAATATTCTTGGTGGATCGGTAGTTTTGCTCCAGCTTGATCACCGTTGCATCAGGATAGTCCTTTTCAAAGTCCAAAATATTTTGAAAATTTGCGCCGCGCCAAGAATAAATTGCCTGCCAGTCATCCCCAACTACACAGATGTTCCGGTGTGCCGCCGCCAACGCGCGCGCTAGCTGGTACTGGGCTTGGTTGGTATCTTGGTACTCATCAATCATCACGTAGCAAAACTGCTCCTGCCACCGCTGCAGCGTAGCTTTGTTGCGCAGCAGCAAAACCGTTTTCATAATGATGTCGTCAAAGTCGATCGCGTTCGCCTGAGTCAGAGTACGCTGATAGAGAGGGTAGACTTGAGCGGCCACCTCTTGGGCTGGCCCCTTGGCGTATTTCGAGTAATCTGAGGGTCCGATTAGCTCATTTTTGGCCGAAGAAATAAGGTTACCAATGAGATTCGGCGTAAACTGCTTTTCATCGATGCCTGCCGTGCGCATAGCTTGCTTAATTGCGCTTTGGCTATCGCCGGCGTCAAAAATAGTAAAGCTTGAGGTCAAGCCCACCTCCTGGTAGTCCCGGCGCAAAATTCTTACACAAATAGAGTGGAAGGTTCCAATATATGGCAGGTACTGGCGGTCGTCTGGGCGGCGCCCAAGTAGGCGCAGCACCCGTTCCCGCATCTCCCCCGCAGCCTTATTAGTGAAAGTTACCGCCAGGATATTGGCGGGAGGAACGTGCTTCTCCGCCACCAAGTAGGCAATGCGGTGGGTTAAGGCCTTGGTTTTACCGCTGCCAGCGCCTGCTAGCATGAGAACCGGCCCCTCGGTTGCTAGCACGGCTCGCTGCTGCGGTTCGTTCAAATCTGTCAGTAAGTTAGTCACCGCTCTATTGTAGCAACTCCCTAGCTTTGATATTACTTGAAAGCGGTAAGCCCAATGGGACTACCAAGTCCGGTGGGGCCGTCATACCCGATGCCACCGGCACACAGATACGTTTTGCAGCTACCGTTCCGCCCACTGGTGATGTCATAGAATGAGCTAGCGTGTCGATAAAGCCCACTGGGGCCGCCCCCGCTACCAGCTAGGCCATACATCCCGGCAATTAACGGGGCTGCGAGACTTGTGCCGCCGAGTACAAACCACCCATTGCGACCCTGGTAACGGGTACTATCGTAAATAGCAGCACCAGTAGATGGATCAGCATCGGCCGCTATATCGGACACCGTCCGTCCGGAGCAGCTCTTATCGTGCTGCCAAGCTGGCTTCGCCTCGACTCTGCTACATCCGCTACCGCCGCTAGCCCAAGCCGTCTCGCTCAAACGGCTGCCCGTCGAACTCAGCTGTAGCGTGCTTCCACCTGCTGCCACCACTGCCGGAGAAGCCGCCGGAAACTCCACCCCGTAACCCTCATCGCCCGCACTTGCTACAATCGTTACACTGGCGTGCTGTAAATGGTTATTTACTCGGACATCGGAGCTCAGCTCCGTACCACCCCACGAGTTAGATATAACCGTAGCGCCCTTCGCAACCGCCATATCAATCGCCGCCATTAAATTGCTCGTGCTCGCCGTGTCCGCCTCCACTAAAAGCAGGGGGCAGTTCTGGCACATCTGGTGCGTCGTCTCGATATCCATTGACTCCTCGAGCGCCCAGCCCGCATCCATGCTCGGAAAATCACTCCCTCCCCGCTGGCTCAGCTGCTGGAATTTAGGCGGATCCGGCAGTTTATAAGCAGCGTCATAGGCTCGCATATCGCTCGCAATCGTCGGATCATGGTAGGCCGCTACCACCGCTATCGTAACCGGCTTTGGGCTGACATTTGGCACCCCATATACAGCATGAAACTGAGGTGGGCCATACCCCGAAGGGGTGGAGCTGATTAAGGGGGTGTTCTGTGCCGCTGCCACTAAGCTAGCATCACAATGCGCCTGGCCACCAGCGACACTATGATTACAGCTCAGAGGTATGGCGCTCATAGCGCTAACCTGCGCCACCGGCAGTAGGCTCGCTAAAAACCCCGCCGCAACTACTAGATAATGCTTCATCTTGGTCTCCTTTTGTTATAGTCTTATGTTCGCTAAATGTTCGCTCTAAGGCAAAAGTTTAATCTAGACTTAATAATTTACGGTGGCAAAGCCGTTATAATAAGTTCATGCCGATTTCAGTTACCGAAAATGTTGACCTCACACCGCTCAATACTCTCGGTATTGCCGCTACCGCCCGATACCTGGTCTCGGTTACCGCTAGTGAGTATATCGCCGAAGCCGCAAAGCTAGCCAACGCTCAGAGCCTGCCCTTAATTCCCTGGGGTAGTGGCTCAAACGTAGTCATTGGAACCACCACCCTAGAGGCGGTAATCGCTAAACTTGAGCTAACCGGGCGTGAGGTCAAAACAACCCCCACCCACACCGATATTCGCGTAGGTGCCGGTGAACAGTGGGATAACTTGGTAGCCTGGTCGGTTGGTGAAAGCCTTAGCGGCATCGAAACGCTATCACTTATACCCGGCACGGTAGGAGCGGCGCCGGTGCAAAACATTGGTGCTTACGGCCAAGAAATTAGTGAGAGCCTCCTTTCGGTGGAAGCTTACGACCTTAAGACCAACCAAACTGTTGAGCTATCAAAAGCAGACTGTCAGTTTGGCTACCGTGACAGTATCTTTAAACACTCGGGCAAGGGGCGCTACATTATTACGGCTGTATCGTTGCGGCTGACGCCAGCCTCACATCTCGCAATGCCCACTTACGCTACGCTGGCTGCCGAGCTTAAGCGCCGCAACATCACGCGCCCGACGATCGCCGAAGTTCGCGACTGCGTGATTGCAGTTCGGCAATCCCGTCTGCCCGACCCAGCCGTAACGCCAACCGCCGGCTCCTTTTTTCATAACCCCATCGTTACCGCCCACACCTTTACGGCGATCCAACAGCAACATCCCGATATCCCGCACTGGCCGGCAGCCGATAATCACGTTAAGCTAGCCGCCGCTTGGCTCGTTGAGCAATGCGGCCTCAAGGGCGTCATGCACGGTGGCGTGGGGCTTTACGACAAGCAAGCCATCTGCCTAATCAATCCCGGCCATCGGCCCGCCAACGAGGTGCTCGCTTTTAGCGACTACGTTATCACTACGGTTAAGGGCCGTTTCGGCGTGGAGCTCCACATGGAGCCAGAGCTCGTTACTACGTAGCCAGCTTCTCTGCTAGCTCGGCCGCAAGCCCATCGTAACCGCTGACGGTCATGCACAATACCACATCACCGGGCTGAGCCTCCACCACAATTTTCTCCACTAGCCGCGCCCGATCTGGCTCAAAAATAACATGCTCTCCATTATTGCGTGCAATATCTTCGCCCGAAACGGTCGCCGCCAACTCCTTTTCGCGGGCTCCCTCAATATCGGTCACAAAGCTCATGTCGGCGGTAGCTACAGCCTGGCGATACCCCTCGAGCAGCTCCTTTACGCGGGAGTAGGTGTGCGGCCGTACAACCGCAATCACCCGACCGCCAAAATGCAGCTTAGCCGCTTCAATGGTGGTTGCGATCTCGGTGGGGTGATGGGCATAATCATCAATCACGGTCACCTCGGCGCGAGGCGCCGACACCACCGCGAAACGCCTCGTTGCACCCGTAAAACTAGCCAAGCCAGTCTGAACTTCCTCGGCGCTCAGCCCCTCACTAGTGGCCACCGCAATCGCCGCGGTAGCGTTCATCACGTTGTGGCGGCCGTATAGGGGTACCGCAAAGTGGCCCACCCACGCTCCTGTGTGCTGCACGTCAAACGCCAGCCCCGTTGGCTCAAAGCGTAGGCCGGTGGCCTGCCAGTCGCCGCTCTCGCCATAACTTTCCACCGGACACCGCGCCGCCTCAGCTACCGTTTTTAGCTCCGCCGAATCATCGGCAGACAGTACCTGCCCGGTTGGCGACACCGTTTTAACCAACTCAACAAACCGCTGGCGAATCTCACCGATATCTTTAAATAAGTCCGGGTGGTCCATCTCTAGGGACGTCATCACGAGCGTCGTCGGACGATAATAGCTAAACTTAGAGCGCTCATCCAGACTGGAGGCTTTGTACTCGTCGCCCTCCAGTACCACAACCTCGCTGCCTTTAAGCCGCACGCTGCTATCAAAGTTGTTGGGCTGGATCCCCACCAAAAAGTCAGGGTGACGTCCGGCCGATTCCAGCAGCCAAGCAATCAATGAAGTAGTTGTAGTCTTGCCGTGAGTTCCCGCCACCACAATCTGGCGCTTACCGGCTATCAGCTCACCCATCAGTGCGGCGTACGACTGTATGGGCAGCCCGCGCTCCTGGGCTGCCACTAATTCCACATCATCCAGCGCTGTACCACCGCTCATTACCACCCGGTCGACGCCGTCCAAGTGAGATGAATTTGGCTCACGCCACCACGTAATACCCTGCTCGTCGAGCCAGTCTGTCGCCGGCGGATAAGCTGCAGGGTCGGTACCAGTCACGATGTCCCCCCGCTTTGCCATGGCCGCCGCCAATCCCGACATTGTACTGCCGGCGATCCCTAAAAAGTGCAGCTTACGCGCGGGCATCGGTTAGCGCAGCCGCCTCGTTTACAATTTTGGCGAACTGATCGTAGTTGAGGCTGGCGCCACCGACAAGCAGCCCGCTCACATGATCCATGCTCAAAAACGCTCGGGCGTTTTCCGGGCTCACACTGCCGCCATACAGCAGCTCAACTCGTGAGCTGCCGCCCTCGCCATACAGCTCCTCCAGCGTCTGGCGGATTACCTTAACAATCGGCACCACATCCTTAGGCGTAGCCGACTCGCCAGTACCGATGGCCCAAATCGGCTCGTAGGCAATTATTACTTGGCCAATCTCGTCATCCCCCACCTCACTTAAGCAGCCATTGAGCTGGTCTACGACTACCCGCTGGGCATGGCCATTGTGGCGCTCGGTAAGGCGCTCGCCCACACACAAAATCGGCGTAAGATTATTACGGAGCGCCGCCGCCACTTTGGCCGCAATCTCTTTATCAGTTTCCTTGTTGTAGCGCCGCCGCTCCGAGTGCCCCACGATGACAAACTCCGCTAATCCTGCCAACATCGGGCCGCTGACCTCACCAGTGTAGGCCCCTTCGTCGCTCGCATTAACATTCTGCGCGCCCAACCGCAGCACATCGCGCTCAATCACCTCATGCACCGGCACGAGATCGATAAAGGGTGGGCACACCACCGTCGTTACATGGGTCTGCGGCTTCACTTTTTGCTGCAGCCGCTCCACCAACCGCACCGCCTGCTCGGGCGTTTGATACATCTTCCAGTTACCCACAATCGTGACATGTTTCATGTCTAAATCATAACACGCTTATGATAGAGAACCCGAGCCTTAAGGCCTTGGTTAGCTCTCCAGCACCTTCAAGCCCGGCAGCTCATCGCCGGCCATCAGCTCGAGCGAGGCGCCGCCGCCGGTTGAAACCCAGGTGAACTTATCGTGCAGGCCCTGGCCATCCACGAACGCCGCCGTCTCACCCCCGCCAATAATTGACTCACAGCCAGATTCAATGATGTTATCGGCGAGCAACCGCGAGTTATGCGCAAACTCCGGCACCTCGGTAATTCCCAGAGGTCCGTTCCAAATCACACTGCCGTGGAAATCGAGCGGGTTAAGTACCTCCGCAACCGTGCGCGGCCCGGCGTCCACAATAAAATCATCCTGAGCTACCTCATCCAGACCCACCAAGTGGCCAGGACCATGCTCGATGCTTTTAGCCACCATCACGTCGCTGGGCAACTGTACTTGAACATTACGAGCCTCGGCCTCTCTCATGATTCGCTTGGCCTCCTCATAAAACTCCGGTTCATGCTTGCTCACTCCGACTGAGTGCCCCTGCGCCGCCAAAAACGTGTTGGCCATCGCGCCGCCAACAACCAAGCAATCAACATGCTTTATCAGGTTATTGAGCACATCGATTTTTGTGGACACCTTGGCGCCCCCGACAATCGCAACGAGCGGACGAATGGGATGCTCAAGCATCCCGGTAATGGTCGCAACCTCCTTTTCAACCAGAAAGCCGGCGGCGTGCGGCAGGTGCTCGGCCACGCCCACAATCGAAGCATGGTTGCGATGAGTGTCGGCAAAGGCATCGTCGATGTACACCTCGCCTAGGCTCGCCAACGACTTAGCCAACTCCGGATCATTGGTGTCCTCGCCGGGATGAAAGCGCGTATTTTCGAGCAGCAAAATGTCGCCGGGCTGCAAAGTCGCTGCGGCCGCCGTCACCTCTGGTCCTACGCAATCAGGCACGAACATCACCTGACGTCCCAACATTTCGGTAGCCTTTTTGGCCACCGGCGCGAGACTCAGCGCCGGGTCAACCTTGCCCTTAGGTCGGCCAAGATGGCTCATTAAAATGATGCTGCAGTCGTGATCCAGCAAGTAGTGGATGGTCTCAAACGAGGCCTTAATCTTCAGCGGATCACCCACAATGCCGCTGGAAACCGGCACGTTGTAATCTACCCGCAGCAATACTTTTTTGTGTTTCAGGTCGAGATCGCGGAGGGTTTTGAGTTTCATACCCCTATTGTAGCAAACCGCTTGTGGTTGTTACGATTTGAGCGCTTTTTGGCCAATGTCGCGGCGATACTGCATGCCTTCAAATGAGATGGGCTTAACGGCGGCATAAGCCTTATCCAGCGCCTGCTGCAACGAGTCGCCGGTCGCGGTAACGCCAAGCACGCGCCCACCCGCCGTCTGTAGTTCGTTACCCACCAGCTTAGTGCCAGCGTGAAATACCACCACGTCCTCGATCTTTTCCGCCGCCTCAACTCCCTCAATCGGCAGCCCTTTTTGATAATTACCAGGGTAGCCACCGGAAGCCAATACCACACACGCAGCATAGCCCGGTACCCATTTCAGCCTGATACTATCAAGCTTTCCGTCGACACAGGCATCCAATACCTCTACCAAATCGCTTTCGAGCAGGCGCATGTAGCTCTGGGTTTCGGGATCGCCAAAGCGAGCATTAAACTCGAGCACCTTCGGCCCATCAGATGTCATGATAAGTCCAGGATAGAGAAGTCCGCTGAACTGCCGCCCCTCCGCTCGTAGCCCATCGAGCACCGGTGCAACGACGGTCTCAGCTGCCTGCTGCAAAGTCTCCGCTCCAAAGCCCGGCACCGGCGCAATCGTGCCCATACCCCCAGTGTTGAGGCCGGTATCGCCCTCGCCAACCGGCTTATGGTCTTGCGCGGTCGGAAACAGCTGGAAGGTCGCGCCATCACTCAGCGCATGAATTGATACCTCCAGGCCCTCCAAAAACTCCTCAATCACTACCTCCGCTCCCGCCTCGCCAAACTCTTTATCGCTCATCATAGCTGTGATGGCTCGCTCTGCCGCGGCCGCATCGGCGCAGACCACCACGCCTTTACCCAGTGCTAACCCGCTCGCTTTTACCACGAGCGGATAGGCTTGCTCGACCACATACTTTATTGCAGCTGCCACGTCGCGAAACGTCTCAAAACGAGCGGTGGGGATGCCACGCTCGCCCATTAACCGCTTCGAAAAAGCCTTGGATGCCTCAATCTCGGCCGCCTTTTTCACGGGCCCAAAAGCTCTTAGGCCAGCCGCCTGCAACGCGTCAACCATGCCGGCCGCCAGTGGATCGTCCGGCGTTACGATCACCAGATCAACCGCCTGCTTCTTGGCAAACGCCACCATCCCCTCGATATCCGTGACCGCAATCGGTACATTTTCAGCCACCTGCGCCGTTCCGCCATTTCCCGGTGCCACATACAGCTTTCCGCAGTGCGGCGATTGCGCCAGCTTCCAAGCAATGGCGTGCTCGCGTCCGCCACTGCCCACGACCAAAATAGTCCGCTTCACAGTGCGGTCACTTCCTCCGCCCGCTCGCCAATACTAATGGGATAAATGCCGCTAAAACATGAGGTCGAGAGCTGGTGGGCCGGAATTTCAATGGAATCAAGCATCCCCTTATACGAAAGGTAGCCCAGGTAGTCGCAGCCGATGGCCTGCTGAATATCTTTAATCGATTTGGTAGCACCAATCAGGTCGGCCTGGCGCGGCGTATCGATGCCATAAAAGTCCGGGTATTTCACCGGCGGCGAACTAATCAGCACCGTCACCTCGCGCGCACCGGCGCCGTACAGCATACCGACGATTTTTTTAGTGGTGGTGCCCCGCACAATCGAGTCGTCGACCACCACCACCCGCTTGCCCATCAACACCTCTGGCACCGGGTTGAGCTTGAGCTGCAAGTCTTGCTGGCGCAACCGGTCGCTCGGTCGAATAAAGGTG
>JASLFZ010000068.1 GCA_030150485.1 Candidatus Saccharimonadales bacterium
ATATCAACGTCACCAAGGAAGCTCCCAACTACCACCGCAATAATTAAGCTCCGCTTACATTAAAAATTCATTAACATCTAACATTAAATTATTGCGCAAGCCCAAATAGTGGGCGTATAGTCGATCTGTAGGTGTGTACCAATGACAACTCTAGGAGAAGGCCATGACCTCCCTGCAGCAGTGGCTGAATATGACAATGGAGGAGGTCGATGGATCTCCTCAGGGCATCGCGGACTTCATTGAATCAAGAGGGCTCCGCGGTACTCCCAGATCAGGAGTTGTGTGCGGTTTGGCCGTGGTGGTTCTCAAGATGCTGGCTGAAACGCGTTCGGTCGCGCCAGCTTCGCGGTGGCGTCCGTGGCAGCGTCGTCCCCGTGTCCAGGTCGGTGTCACCACCATCACGGTAAGATACGGTGGTGAAGTAGCACGACGCGAGCTTTCCGCCAGTCAGCGCGCGTTCACGGAAGGCTTTGATCGCTGGAAGTTCCCGAATATTGCCGTACCGGCAACTCGCCGTAGCTCCCTCTACGGCGCTTTGGCTGTGGGGTGCGTGAGGCTCTGTCCTCCGGCTCCACCCCAGCGTACTTCCAGCAGCGCACCGCCGGTCTCGCTGGTTGCGGAATCTGGCCTCGAGCCGGTCTCCCCGTCCTTTCGAGAGGAAATTCACTACAAGTCGCTAGGTGCCCTGTAGCTAAAAACCAACGAGGGCGCCCCGTCTGGGGCGCCCTCACCGGGCAACGCAATTATTCTCATGCTTGAAGCAAACCCCACAAGCCCTTAATACTAAAAGCATGGAAACCATTCGTCAGACCATCGTTTTTGACTGCCCGGCCCACGCCTTCTACGCTACCTTCCTCGACCCAACCGAGTATCTGGAGTTTACCGGCGCACCGGCTACCATTGAGCCTCATGTGGGTGGGAGGTATGCGGCCTACAACGGAGAGCTCGCCGGCGAGTTCACGCAGCTGGTGGAAGATCAGCTAATTGTGATGAAGTGGCGCTCGGCAATGGAGGGGTGGCCGGAGGATCACCAGGCGGTGGTCTCGCTCGAGCTCTATCAGTCCTCCGATGGCACCACGGTTGAGTTTGAGGCTAGCGATGTCCCGGAGGCGCTCGCACCGGCGATTGAGGCCGGCTGGGAGGAGCTTTTTTGGACGCCCCTCCAGAAGCACTTCGCCTGGTGATATACTGGGAACAATAAGAGGGATATATTATGGCTGAAGGTTTACAACCCACTCCAGAACAAGATGCAGAACCCCAAAAACCCACTCTAGAAGCGGTCGTGCACGAGGTGAGTCATCAAGAGAGCGTTGAGGAGGTCGAGGCACGCTCCGCCGAAGTCCAGGGGCACCTTTTGAATATGGTTTCGCCTGAGCGGCGCGAGGAAATCATCGCCCAGACCACTAAGGACAAAGAGGATACCACGGAGGCTGAAGATGACCTCCAGCAAGCCGCCTGAATTAACCATATAAACCCCTTTACACGCCACCTCCTTTCTGGTAACTTTAATTGCAGACTTTATGGAGCTCGTGCATGCGTAGACAATCTACCAGTTTGAAAGGAGTCGCCTTTTAGGGCATCGACTAGATACTGAGTTGTCTGTGAGGAATGTGGGGCTCCGCCGAGAAAACAAAGGCGGAGTTGTTGTTTAAAAACTGAATAACTTTAACGATATATCTGCAATATATCGTTTTAGGGTAAATGCAATTGCGATTTGTACATTACAAATCGCTAGTCAAACCAATCTCGTAAAAAAGTTACTCAAGAGCACATGAAGGATGCCTTGACATAAAGAGCCGACGAAGGTCGTAGAAGGCTGCGAAAAGCCTCGGGGAGCTGCCAATCAAGCTTTGATCCGGGGATTACCGAATGGGGCAACCCAGCCGTGGTTATACGCGGTTACCTCTAGCTGAATCTATAGGCTAGGTGGAGGGCACGTGGGGAACTGAAACATCTAAGTACCCACAGGAACAGAGAGAAACCTCAATTCCCTTAGTAGTGGCGAACGAAATGGGAAGAGCCAAAACTTTTTTAACTTTTGCGTGGCAACACGTGAATAAGCTGGCAGGCGAATGTTAAAAAAGGGTTGTGAGATATAAACGACCATTACACAGCACTTCCTCCTTGGAGTTCTGTGTAATGCGACCAGCAACTGCCAAAGATCTGGGTAAGGTAAAAAAGTTTAGAGTTAATGGAAGGGTCCGGAATGGCCCACCACAGAGAGTGAAAGTCTCGTACATGAAAATTCTGAGCCCTTATGTTTGTATTCTCGAGTAGGCCGGGACACGTGAAACCCTGGTTGAATCTAGCGGGACCACCCGCTAAGGCTAAATACTCTTTATGATCGATAGTGAACTAGTACCGTGAGGGAAAGGCGAAAAGAACCCCGGAAGGGGAGTGAAATAGAACCTGAAATCATGTGCTTACAATGAGTCAGAGCAGATTTATTCTGTGATGGCGTGCTTTTTGTAGAACGATCCAGCGAGTTAATTTGTACGGCAAGGTTAAGTCATATGACGGAGCCGCAGTGAAAGCGAGGCTTAATAGGCCGTCATAGTCGTACGGATTAGACCCGAAACCGGGTGATCTAACCATGGGCAGGTTGAAGCGTGGGTAATACCACGTGGAGGACCGAACCAGGAGGAGGTGCAAATCCTTTGGATGACCTGTGGTTAGCGGAGAAATTCCAATCGAACTCGGAGATAGCTGGTTCTCCGCGAAATAGCTTTAGGGCTAGCGTCACGAACTCTCCTTCGGGGGTAGAGCTCTGTTTGGGTCTGGGGTCCGCAAGGATACCCATCCCTAGCAAACTGCGAATACCGAAGTGAATTACCGTGGCAGTCAGAACGGCGGGGCTAAGCTCGTCGCTCAAGAGGGAAACAGCCCAGACCGTCGTCTAAGGTCCCTAAATTTACATTCAGTGGGAAACGATGTGGAGAGGCATAAACAACCAGGATGTGGGCTTAGAAGCAGCCATGCATTTAAAGAGTGCGTAACAGCTCACTGGTCAATGGTCACTCTGCGCGGAAAATATAACGGGGCTAAGTGTAGTACCGAAGACACGGATTTTAAGTTTTATAACCTAAAGTGGTAGCGGAGCGTTCCTCATGCAGTGAAGCCGAGCCGGAAGGCCAGGTGGAGCGTGGGGAAGTGAGAATGCTGGAATGAGTAACCAAAATACAGGTGAGAATCCTGTACACCGTAAGAGCAAGGTTTCCTGGGCAACGATTATCGTCCCAGGGTTAGTCGGGCCTAAGCCGAGGCGAGTAGCGTAGGCGATGGACAACGGGTTAATATTCCCGTACCGGCAGTGGTATTGCGCGAAGTGCGCGGCATGGTAGTCTGAGCGGATTTTTGGTTATATCCGTCTAAGTGTCTAGCCCTCGGGTGAAGCACGAATGAAACGGCTGTAACAAGTTGAATTCAGATGAGCCAAGCTGACAGGAAAAGCTTTCGCGTGCCAAACCACGGCCGCCCGTACCGCAAACCGACTCAGGTGCTCGGGTCGAGTAGACCAAGGTGATCGAGAGAACCCTCCTAAAGGAACTCGGCAATACAGCGACCGTAACTTCGGGATAAGGTCTGCCAGTTTCGGCTGGCCGCAGCAAAAGAGCCCAAGCGACTGTTTATCAAAAACACAGGTCTGTGCTAACTCGAAAGAGGATGTATACGGACTGACGCCTGCCCGGTGCTGGAAGGTTAAGTAGAGCGGTGCAAGCTGCGACATGAAGCCCCAGTAAACGGCGGCGGTAACTATAACCGTCCTAAGGTAGCGAAATTCCTTGTCAGGTAAGTTCTGACCCGCACGAATGGCGTAACGATTTGGGCACTGTCTCTAGGAGGGACTCGGTGAAATTGCAATAGCGGTAAAGATGCCGTTTACCCGCACCAAGACGGAAAGACCCCGTGGAGCTTCACTACAGCTTGGCATTGGGCCGGGTTGTAGCATGTGTAGTATAGGTGGGAGGCTTTGAAGCCACTGCGCTAGCAGTGGTGGAGCCACCAGTGAAATACCACCCTTGCTGCAATCTTGTCCTAACCTGGACCGCAACAAGCGGACAAGAGTTGGGTGAGCGCTAACCGCGGATTCATTTCTGGCAAACGAACGTGATCATTTTTATGATCCGGTCGTTTCAACCTGTGCCAGCATTTGCTGGCAAAATGAATCCATCGGCGCGCGCTCTAACAACAAATAAAGCATTGTAAGTAAGCGACACAGAATACGCCTTGGAGAAAATAGTTATGGAGATATGTATATCAGATGCGCAAGCAATCAATCCTACATATCTTCTATAATCTTATTTTCTCCTAAGAGGCTATTCAGTTAGTAGTTTTTAAGTCTTTCGCACAATGCTTTGTTAAATTGTTTGCCCGTTTGTTCCGGTTCAGGAACAGTGTCTGGTGGGTAGTTTAACTGGGGCGGTTGCCTCCTAAAGAGTAACGGAGGCGTTCAAAGGTTGACTAGGTACGGATGGAAATCGTATCGATAGTGCAAGCGCATAAGTCAGCTTGACTGTGAGGCCTACAAGCCGAACAGGTGCGAAAGCAGGAGCTAGTGATCTGCTGTCACACTCAGGAATTTATTTCTGAAGAAAGTGGAATCGGCAGCACTCAACGGATAAAAGCTACCCCGGGGATAACAGGCTTATAGCGCCCAAGCGTCCACAGCGACGGCGCTGTTTGGCACCTCGATGTCGGCTCGTCCCATCCTGGGGGTGAAGCAGCTCCCAAGGGTTTGGCTGTTCGCCAATTAAAGGGGTACGCGAGCTGGGTTCAGAACGTCGTGAGACAGTTCGGTCCCTATCTGGTGTGGGCGTAAGGAAATTTGCGGAGGTTTGTCCCTAGTACGAGAGGACCGGGATGAACGAACCTCTGGTGTACCGATTGTCGTACCAAGGGCATTGTCGGGTAGCTAAGTTCGGTTGCGATAAGTGCTGAAAGCATATAAGCACGAAGCCATCTCCAAGATTAGATTTCCCCATTAGACCCCAGAAAGACTATCTGGTTGATAGGCACTAGGTGTAAGCGTAGTAATACGTTCAGCCGAGGTGTACTAATCGGTCGATCGACTTTTTTGTGATTTTGTTTGACTAGCGGTTTGTGGTTTACAAACCCACTGTACCCATTAAGTTACATCCGACAGCTCATAAGAGCTTCGGGTTGAATGCTGTTTCATTACGGCTCACTGCAGTACAACTCATCTCGCTTAACTTCGAATGCGCGAGAGAAGTTGTACTAGCAGCACGCCGTAGTAAAACCTTCCTCACACGCATCGCAAAGCCTAAGTGTGAGAGGTTTTACTCGGTAAGCTATATCAGCAACATTCAACCCGGTGCTTTTAGCGGTGAGGCCACACCGGTTCCCATCCCGAACACCGAAGTTAAGCTCACCAGCGGCGATGATACTGCATTCGCGGGAAAGTAGCACGGTGCCGGATTTCCAAAAAGTCGTCCGAAAGGGCGGCTTTTTGCGTACTTAAAACTTGCTAAGTTGGTTTAATTCGCTTATGCTACCAACCATAAGCACTCTTTGTGGGCATAACCTCATAAGGACTGCCAGCTCATCAATCCCAACCCGTTCTCTGAGAGGTTGATATGCTTATCGTAGGTGTAATAGTGGCTTGGCTTTCGCTGATCGCCTTGGTCGCGGGCATATGTTCTGCAGCGGCTCGGGGCGATAAGGACGCAGCCTCATCGGCTTCCGCCATAAGGGGCTCAACATCTCTCGCTCCGGGTGGATAGCTCTCGTAGGCTGTAGCGCCAAAAGCTCCATCCTTATCTCTATCCCTCCGTCTCTGCCACCCTCCATCCCTCAAAGCCGCGGCGCCCTGTAACTTACACAGGGCGCCGCTCAGCGTTCTTGTCGTTCATCGGCTAACGTAGGAGCGCGTACACAGCTATACCGGCAGCCACGCTCACATTCAACGATTCTTTAACGCCACGCTGTGGAATTTCGAGCACGGTGTCGCACGCGGTCAGCACGTCTGCGGCAATGCCATCAACTTCGTTGCCCACAATGAGCGCGGCGGGGAGGTGGGGCGCAAACGTCATAATATTAGCGCTTACAGGCGTCTGTTCGAGCCCATAAATTGTCCGGCCCTCAGCCCGACATGCCGCAATAGCTGCTAATGAATCATCAAAGTGTTCAAGCATAACCGTACTCTCCGCGCCCAGTGCGGTCTTGGCAATTGCGGCGGTGTTACGGCGGCTCACCACGGGATCCCGGGCATCGCCGGGAAGCTTCATATAAGGAGTGGAACCGCAAGCAATTACTCTGGTAACGCCGGCCGCATCACAGGTGCGGAGGATGGCTCCCGCGTTGTGGGCGCTGCGTAAATTGTCGAGAATGAGAACTAGCTGAACCATCGGTGTGTTCAATTATAACCGAACCTAAATGGCAAAAATTAATGAGTACCAAATAAGCACAAAAATTATTGACAGCGTAAGCATATTGTGCTAGATTAGAAAACGAGGTGAAGCCGCTTATGTAGCTTCTAACAAACTTTTGCAAGCGGTCTCCGTAAGCGGTTTGTGGGAAGAACTAAAGCGGTTTCTGTGTCACTTCGGCACAATAGTAAGTAGCAATTAACGAGGAGATTGATATGGCAGGAACAGTGAATGGCGGCCGCAGAGCGGCTTCAACCAACAAGCAACGTTACGGTGCCAACTTCTACGAAACCATCGGCGCTCTAGGCGGCAAGAAGAGCCGGGGCGGCGGTTTTGCCAAGAATCCCGACCTCGCTCGCGAGGCTGGTCGTCGCGGCGGCATGGCATCACGCCGGCGCAAGTCCACTCCCAGCGCCTAACGGCACTCGGCGGTACTAAAAAAGACCCTGGTAAGGGTCTTTTTTAGTGGGTTAGCGCCGCGCCCGCAGCACCGGCGCTTGTGAGAGCGCCAGGCGACTGCGACGGTGCATCACGTACAGCCAGGTCATCAACGTGGCTCCTACAACGTAGAGAAGGCTGCCACTGCCGGTCTGGGGGATCTGGGTGGGCTGCGCCGCTACCGTCGAGCTGGAGCTGGCCGGCTTCTGGGTGGTCGACTTCGGCGCCGTCTTGCTGCTAGTGCTGCTGCTCACTTTGGGCTTAGCCACGGCCTGGTGCTGGGTCTGCTGCCGTTGCGCCGCTTGCGTGCGCCTAATTTGGGCTTGGTGCTGATGGTTGCCATACAGAAAGGTGGCTACCACCACAATACCTACCACCACCAGTCCCGTAATAGTTGTAATTATATCTCGGTTCATTGTTCCCCCTACGTGACCTTATGCTAATCTGGCACCTCTTAGCCGTCACTATAGAGAACTCTCGAGTACTTGGCAACCAAAAACTCGCTGACGGGCTCAGAAGGGGCACCATGCTTCAGACAATACAAGGAGGTGAGCACTCATATTACGTTCACAGGAGCCCCATCTGGACTAATCAGCGAGACAATTAAGGATATTACCATAACCGTTCATAAATGTCAATCCTGTTTTGTTGCCGTGCGGCGATTTGTGGGAGATTTGCGGGATAAGTGCAGGAAAGTACTTCACTTCGCGGACGGCGGGCGTACTGCCCAATCCGTCCGCGAAGCTGCTGCGAGCTTGGCTCTAGCGGCTACTTCCAGAACCAATCGTGATGCCATATGGCCGATGCTTCTTGGAGTGGCTGGTTTTCTTCTTGGCCTTGGGGCAGACGCGTACGAACCACACTGCCTTGGGATGCTTGACCGTACGTCGTACGAGCTTGCACCTGGCCTTTTTCTTGACGACCTTCTTTATGGGACGAGTCACCGGTTGGACCGGCACTGGCTGGCCCTGCGGTTGTGGCGGGGTTCCTTCTGCATGCACTTCGGGCAGCGGGAGGTAAGAGATCGGCGGATCAACCGGAGTCTGCAGAAACACCGTTTCCCCGGAGACTTCACAGATCCCCTCGGCCACAACAGCGTGAGTCTCATCTTCGGGGTTGAGAACGCGGGCGCCGTACATGATGCATGCCCCGCTTTGCTGGTACATGTCGGTGAACACGGGTGTTTCAGCTTTGGTGTCGAAGACCGTGTAGGTGTCTTCCTGGAAGTCCGGGAGGATCCCCCGCATGCTCACAGTCACTTCGTAACCCTTCGAGGCGTAATACCGCACCTCTGCCCACCGGAAAGATGGGCAGACGGTTGAGGCCCGCACGACAAATTCACCGTATGGGACGTTGTCGATGGATATCGGCCGACTGCTTTCCGGCACGTCGATCGCTCCAGCGTCACAACCCGTTTCGTGTGGATTGTCGCCGTCTTTGACCGAAGGTCCGCTGCCGCCGGCGAAGGCGCTTGGCGTGATGCTGAGCATCAGCCCCAATATGGCAATGAGCACTGCACCTCTAATCTTCATGTCTCTCCCTTATGGAAGTGTTGGTGGATGGAAGCTTAGGTCTTACGGATACAGCAAGTCACTATATTAACATAAAAACATTAAAAATGCAATATATAGTTTCATGCGATAGGCATAAGCGGTATACTGGACGCATGTATATTGGCGTTGATATTGGTGGCTCAAAGATCCTGGTGGTGGCCGGCGCGACCGGCCGGGAGATTACGCGCCAAGCCAAGGTGGAGACACCTAATAACGCAGCTCAGGCCATTACTGAAATTGCACACCTTATTGAACAGGTGAGTGAGGGGAGCCCCGTGAAGGCTATTGCTGTGGGGGCGGCCGGCACGCTCGATCGCAAGCGCGGCATCTTGATCGAAAATCCTAACCTAGGCTGGGCGGAGACGCCGATTATAGCTCAATTAAAAAACCATTTTAAGGTTCCCATTACTCTGGAAAACGACGCCAATGTAGCCGGTTTAGCCGAGGCGGTTGAGGGCACCGGCCAGGGCTATCATTACGTTCTGTATGTGACCGTTTCGACGGGTGTGGGCACCGGGATCGTCATCAATCATGAAATCTACCACGGCGAGCACGACACCGAAGGCGGCCACATCTTGATCGCCGCCGAAAACACCATGGAGGAGCTGGAGTATGCGGTCTCCGGGCCGGCGCTGAAGCGCCGCTTCGGCCTGTACGGCTATGAGATCACCGATCCTAAGATGTGGGATGAGTTTGCCTGTGACCTTGCGGTTGGCCTCTATAACTTCATTACGCTACTTTCGCCCTCGGTGGTGGTGATCGGCGGCGGTGTCGGCGTTCACTTCAAGAAATTCGAGGCGCCACTGCTTAAGCATTTACAGTCCCTGAAGCCTAAGTACCCGCTTCCACCTGTCGTTGCCGCAAGGCACATCGAGACCGCGGTGGCCTACGGCGCCCTCATCCTGGCCTCGCGCCTCAAGAAGTAGCTGTGCACGCACCCCGCGTAACCCCTCCTGCTTATGCTTGACGCGACTTCCTTGCCCTAGCGTATACTCGTGAAAGTAGGTAAAGGAGGGTCGTATTGGAAACTATCATTAATGATTTTCCGCAGTTTGAATTTATACCGGGGAAATTTTTTATGTGGTCCCCGCACACCAACTCGATCTTTTACGACACCCGCCGCAAAAAGCAGAATGATGGCAAAATTGCGCTTGTCCACGAGATCGGCCACGCGCTGCTCGGCCATCGCCTCTACCGCTACGATATGGAGCTCATCAAGATGGAGATGGACGCCTGGGATCAGGTGCGCGCGTTAGCCCCCAAGTATGAGCTTTACGTCGATGAGCAGCACATTGCGCGCTGCATTGCCACCTATGACGCTTGGCTGACCAAGCGCGCCACCTGCCCCGACTGCCAAAACTTCAGCTTGCAGAAGGCGCGCGACCAGTACGGCTGCTTTGCTTGTGGCTCGGTTTGGCAGGTAAACTGGCGCAAAGACCGCCGCGTCACTCGCAAGGTGATCGAGCGTTACGAGAACCCGCTTCTCACAGCCAGCCAGTTTGCCCCGGCGGTCTAGCTCGCTTACCTTTACCATCAGCTATAAATCAGATACAATAGGGATAATCATCCGGCCACTGAGGTGGAGGGTGAAATCTTTGTGAAAGGGGGCATATAACCTATGCCTACATCAACTACTAAAACCAAAACCGCCGAGCCTACCATGGAGCAGCTGCTAGCTGAGCATGAGGTTGCGGCTTTAGATGCCGGAGACGTCGTGGAAGGGACCGTTATTGCGGCCGATAAGCACGAGATCTGGCTAGATCTGGGGGAGCGCGGCACCGGCCTCGTGATTGGCCGCGAAATTGAGCGCGCCGAGGGCATTAACCCTGGCGACGAGATCAGCGCCAGCGTGATCGAACCAGAGAGCGACGAGGGCTACGCCCTGCTGAGCCTCAAGAAGGTCGCTAAAGAAAAGGGCTGGGAGGCGCTCCAGCAGCGCTTTGAGGCCGGTGAGGTCTTCAGCCTGCAGGCCTTTGACGCCAATAAGGGCGGTTTACTGGTGGAGGTCGACGGTATTCGGGGCTTTTTGCCGGTCAGCCAGCTCAGTGCCGAAAATTACCCACGAGTTAGTGGGGCAGATAAGGATGAGATCCTGCACCGCCTTACTAACCTGATTGGCAAGCCGCTCAACGTGCGGGTGCTCGATATCAACCGCCGCGACAACAAGCTGATTGTTAGCGAAAAGGCCGCTCGGCGCGAAGACACCGAAACCAAGGTCGCCAAAATGAAGGTGGGTCAAACCGTTACAGGATTGGTTACGGGTGTGGTCGATTTCGGCATCTTCGTGAACGTCGAGGGTATCGAGGGACTGGTGCATATCTCCGAGATTGCCTGGGACCGCGTCGATAGCCCCAGCAAGTACGTAAAGGTGGGCCAACAGATTGAGGCCAAGATCATTGCCATCGACCGCGATAAGCTCAGCCTGAGCATGAAGCAGCTCCAGGCCGACCCCTGGATCGACGCCGTTAAGACCTTTAAGGTTGGTGCCGAGGTTGAAGGCACCGTAACGCGCATCACTCCCTTTGGGGCTTTTGTGCAGGTGACACCGGTGATCGAGGCGCTAGTACACATCAGCGAGCTCAGTGATGAGCACGTCGAAGACCCCACCAAGCTCCTGAAGGTGGGCGAGAAGAAGGCGTTCCGCATCATTACCATTGATCCGGAGGCGCACAAGCTCAGCCTGAGCCTTAAAGTACCTAAGAAGGCTACTAAGGCTGCCAAAGAGTAAGGTGGCCACTCCTGAGCGCAGCTGCCGCGTCTGCTGCACTAAGCGTCCCAAGGCCGACCTGACGCGCTGGGTGTGGCAGGGCAGCTGGGTCCAGGATACCGCCCAAACCTTACCTGGCCGAGGTGCTTACACCTGTAGCGCGGGGTGCGCCACCACATTAAGCAAGATTAAACCGAGATCGTAGGAAAACCATGGCCGAAACTGAAACCGCAATCGAGCTAAAGACCGTCGCTGTTCCTCCTGTAGTGGGGGTGGGCGAGCTTGCCGATAAGCTCGAGCTGCCGGTAACCCGCGTAATCGGCGAACTGATGAAAAATGGCGTTATGGCGACCATCAATGAACAGATCGACTTTGATACCGCCGCCATTATCGGTAGCGATCTGGGGTTTGAGGTGGTCGTGGAGAAGGTGGAGACACCCGAGACTCCCACTACGGTGCTGGCCGAAGGCGAAGGAACGCTGCGGCCGCCAATCGTGGCCGTGATGGGGCACGTCGACCACGGCAAAACCAGCCTTCTTGATGCCATTCGTGATACCAGTGTGGCAAAAGGGGAGGCCGGCGGCATTACCCAGCACATCGGAGCCTACCAGGTTAAGCGTGGCGAGCGCTGGATCACTTTTCTCGATACGCCGGGCCACGAGGCCTTTAGCGC
>JASLFZ010000072.1 GCA_030150485.1 Candidatus Saccharimonadales bacterium
TATCTGCTCGAACTGCCACCCCTTTTATACCGGTAAGCAGAAGCTGGTAGACACCGCCGGCCGGGTGGAGAAGTTTGAGGCTCGCCGCAAGGCTGCTGCCGCCGCCCAGGCCAGCGGCAACAAGCGCGCGGCCGCCAAAGCCGAGCGCGAAGGCGCTGCCGCGCAGGCCGAGGATCCCGAGCTCGCCAAAATTGAGGACGAGCTCGAAGCCAAGACGGTTGAGACTCCGGCCGCCAAAAACCCAAAGACCGATACCGCCGAAGCCTAACTAACCCTTTATCAGCAGCGTTCACGTTTGGAGCGCTGCTTTTGTTATGATTGGAATTACATGGACGCCACCGAACAAAAAATTCGCGCGGAAAACGAGGAGCTGCAGCAGAAATTAACTGATGCTAGCCTCTTCGGCACGTCCGAGTATGTGAAGTACGCCAAGCGCCAAACCGAGCTGGCGCCCCTGATTGCACTGTATGATGAGCGGACGCAGCTGCTTGCCGATCACGAGGCGTTGAACGACCCCGAGCTTAAAGAGCTGGCCACCATCGAGCGGCCAGCGGTGGAGGCGGCGCTGATCGAGAACCAGGAGAAGTTGCGGCTAGCTTTAGTTCCGAAAGACCCCAACGACACCAAGGATGTGATTGTGGAAATTCGTGCCGGCGCCGGCGGTGATGAGTCGTCGCTGTTTGCGGGCGAGCTCTACCGCATGTACGCACGCTACGCTGAGGTGAAGGGCTGGAAAATCGAGATCGACAATGAGAGCCCTAGCGACGTGGGCGGCTTTAAGGAAATTGTGTTTGAGATTCATGGCTCGGACGTGTATGCCGAAATGAAATATGAGTCCGGCGTGCACCGCGTGCAGCGGGTGCCGGCCACCGAGAGCCAGGGGCGGGTGCACACCTCTACGGTGACGGTGGCGGTGCTGCCAGCGGCCGAGGAAACTGAATTAGAAATTAATGATGCCGATCTGCGGATTGATGTGTACCGCAGTAGTGGCAATGGCGGCCAGTCGGTTAATACTACCGATAGTGCGGTGCGCATTACCCACCTCCCTACCGGATTGGTGGTGGCGATGCAGGATGAAAAGTCGCAGCTAAAGAATAAGCAAAAAGCGCTGAGCGTGCTACGCTCGCGGTTGCTCGCCAAAAAGTTGGAAGAGGAGCAAGCTGCCGGCCGCGAGGCACGGCTGGCCCAGATCGGCACCGGTGACCGCAGCGAAAAAATCCGCACCTACAACTTCCCGCAGGACCGCATTACCGACCACCGGATTGGCCGCACCCAGCACGGCCTGCCCGGCTACATGGGCGGCGAGATTGGGTCAATGATTGAGGCCCTGCAGGCTGAGGATCTCCAACGTAAGCTGGCCGAGGCGGGTGCGTGATGGCGTCGTTCCGACCTACTACCTGTAATTTATTGACACTCAGTAACAACTAGCAATGCACATTACAGAAGCTGTCAGCCACGGGACGGAGATACTAGCCAAAGCCAGCATTGATAGCGCTCGATTAGACACGTATTTGTTATTGGAACTCTGTATCAATAAAAACCGTGCCTGGCTAATGGCCCATCCAGAGTATGAGCTTAAAGAGGCCCAGAGTAAGCGTTTTAAGCAGCTTATTACGCAACGTAGCCAGCGCGTGCCCCTCGTCCACCTCACCAACACCCGCGAATTTTACGGCCTGGATTTTTATATTGATGAGCGTGTCTTAACGCCGCGCGTTGAGACCGAAACCATGGTGGATTATGCCATTAAGTATGCGCCACAGGGCTCGCGGCTGATCGATATTGGGACTGGTAGTGGTGCGCTGGCCATCACCATTAAGCACCACCGGCCGGATCTGGAGGTATGGGCGACCGATGTGTCGGCCGAGGCACTTAAAGTAGCCGAACGCAACGCCAAAGCACTAAAAACTCCGATCACGCTGGTTGAGTCGAGTTTATTCGACGATATTAAGGGCCGCTTTATGACCGTAGTTACCAATCTCCCCTACCTGCGCGACGACGCCGACCTCATGCCCGAAGTACAAAAAGAGCCGGCCGTAGCTCTATTTGGGGGCAGCGATGGGCTTTCGCTCTATCGTCAGTTTTTGGAGCAGCTGCCGAAACATCTCGAGACTGGTGGCTTCCTCTTTACCGAGTGCGACCCCTGGCAGCATGAAGATTTGATGAAAGCTGCTGCCGCGGCCAGCCTGAAGCCGATCGAGCAAGATAACTATTTCATTTTGGGCTTTCAGTACACTAAGAGGATGTAAACTTTGTTAACAATGTGTAAACAAAGTTTACTGAGAATCGGCGAGAAGCTACGAGCTCGGCGCCTGGGAGAGTGTCACGGTCGTGGTTTGGGTTTTGCCGCCACGAATATAGGTTAGCTGGACCTTATCGCCCACCTTGTGCTGGCCGATGAGCACGCTGAGCGTATTGGTTTGGTTAATCGACTGGCTACCAACCTTCGTAATAATATCGCCACTCTGGATCCCAGCATTAGCGGCGGGGCTGCCAGCTACCACCGCCGGATCGCTCGAATCACCATTCACGTAAGCGCCATTGGTAACCGGCAGATTGTTATCGGTGGCAAAGGCTGGCGTAATCGGCACATAGCGCACTCCCAGGTAGGGCCGGCTAATGTTACCCGAGCTCTGTACCTGGCTGAGCTCTTGCTTGGCCTCGTTAATCGGAATGGCAAAACCAATGCCTTGGGCGTCGCTCGCCACCGCGGTATCAATGCCAATCACGTTGCCCTTTACGTCCACTAAAGGACCGCCCGAGTTACCGGGGTTAATCGCGGCATCGGTCTGGAAGAGGTTCTGCAGGCTTTCGGCGCTGCTACCGCTCTCGTCGCTCGCCTGTACCGGGCGCCCCACACCAGAGATAATGCCCTGCGTAACGGTGTTCTGGTACTGACCGAGAGCGTTACCGATCGCGATCACCTCCGTCCCTACTTGTACGCTCGAAGAGTCGCCCAGCGTGGCTGGCTTGAGGCCGGAAGCATCAATCTGGATAAAAGCGAGGTCGTTGGTAGTATCGGCAGCGAGCACCTTGGCGTTTTTATACTCATGGCCATCGCTCGTGAACACATTAATTGTGCTCGCGCCGGAAATCACGTGGTTGTTGGTCATAATCATGCCGTTTGCCGCAACCACAATGCCGGTACCGGCGCCCTCCTCGCTTTGGCTAGCGCCAAAGAAGCTAAAACCGCTGCTCTGCGAGGTGGTGGTAATTGAAACCACGCTGGGCGAGACCTGTTTGGCGACATCGACGGCAGCCGAGCTCTCCTGTAACACCACCGACTGCTTGCTCACTGGAATGCTCGCCGAAAAATAACGAATCAAAATAAAAGCGCCGCCAAAGCCGCCGATAATGCCAAACACCAGGGCTAATGTGATCAGTCGCCGAACTAAGTGGTATGGTAATGTACGCTGGGTTTCCGTGGTTTCTTCGTCCATATCATTATTTATACACTACTGCGATTATGCTTGCCAAAACTGAGTTTAAGCTGTGCCATTCCAACGCGTACCGGCAATAACGATAGCAAGAAGTACGCCGGCGATGGCCACATATTCAATCAGGCGGCGGCGACTCAAACGCTTTTCGGTATGGGTTTGATAGATGCTCGCAAAGCAGTAGCCCACACCCAACAGAACTAGGGTAGCCTGGGGGATGATGATGTTGTTGCCGCCGATCACGTAGGTAATCTGCCAGGCGTAGAGCACCCACGAAATTTCGGCGGCTACTAGCGCCCAAGAGACCGCGATAATTGGCGCGGCGCGCTCGCCGATCACCCGCAAGTACCACCACGTGGTGCCGGCAATGGTCCCCCACATCAAAATGATCACAATCGCCTCGCTCCACCGCCAAAACGCCGCCGCCAAAAAAATGGCTGCCGTCGTAAAGAACTGTTGTACCGCCAGCACTAGGAGCGAGGTACGGGATTTCAGCCGTAACTGACGCAGCCAAATCAGCCATGCCGCATAGCCTATCGTAAGAATAATTTGGGTGGCGACTGAGAATACCGGCTGGCCCACCGGTGGACGGCTGAGACCAACCAGGACCACCACGCTTAGGCCAATCACTGCGCTGGGGCTAGCCAGCAAAAAGGCCTCCCGGTTGCGGCCGGATGCCAACCACGTGGCAGCGGTCGGCATTAGCACTAAAATGGCGGCTAGCCAGGTGTAATTATAATGGCTGAGCAGGAGTACCACGCCGGCGAGGCCCGCCTGCAGTACCGCTACGAAGAATGTCCTGGGGTTCATTGCTTCTTCAGTATACACGCTGATATACTGGTGAGGTACTTTTGCCTATGGAACCATCACAGCAACCCTCCCCCCAACCTTTAGAGCCGCCAAAAAGCGGTGGTATCCTGACGGCGATATTCGACAACTGGTTTGTCAGCTGGATAGCAATTCCGGTGATTCTGGTGGCGGTACTGCACTTTTTCGTTTTTAGCGCTTTTCACGTGGATGGCACCAGTATGATCCCCACCCTTCAGAACGACGACTACTTGATTGTATCGAAGGTGGAACACACCGGCGCAAGCATTACCCATCGCACCTATATTCCGGCCCGTGAGCAGATCATTGTGTTTCGCTATCCAAAGGATCCAAGCTTAGACTTCGTGAAGCGCGTGATTGCGCTGCCCGGCGAGCGAGTGGTGGTCAACAACTGTACCGTAACCGTGTACAACAAGGCCAATCCTAACGGCTTTAACCCCGACGCCGTCCACAAAACCGAGGGCAACTGCACCGAGGGTGATATCGATGAGGTGGTGCCCGCCGGAAATCTATTTGTGCTGGGCGACAACCGTACACCAGGCGGCTCGGCCGACTCTCGAGTATGGGGCTTTTTGCCCAGCTACGATATTATCGGCAACGCGGTGGTGCGACTGTATCCGTTCAGCAACT
>JASLFZ010000047.1 GCA_030150485.1 Candidatus Saccharimonadales bacterium
TTAATCAAGCCATGGTCAAACGGAATGCCCGCCGCGTGGGCGTAGCCAATCGCTGCGGGAATCGCCGAGTCCGGCATTGGTACCACCACATCAGCCGCAATCTTGTGCTCCGCCGCCAACTGAATGCCAAGCGATCGTCGCACCTCCCCCACCCGGCGCCCCGCTAGCAGGCTATCAGGCCGCGCAAAGTAGACGAACTCGAAAACATCCAAGTGAAGTTTGGGCTCGGCCAGCTGCCGCGCGCGCAGACCGTGACGGTCAATAATAATCATTTCGCCTGGTTGTACATCACGCTGAAAGGCCGCCCCAACGGTATCAAAGGCGCAGGTCTCAGAGGCCACCATCCAGCCGAACTCGGATCTCCCAATACTCAGGGGCCGAACGCCGCAGGAATCACGGAACGCCACGATCTCGTCCCGGCTCATCGCCACACAGGCAAAGGCGCCGGTAAAGAACGAGTAGCAGCGCTCCACCGCGCTAGCCAAACTTAGGCCGTTCGCCACATAATAGCTCACCGCGCTGGCCATCATCTCGGAGTCGTTACTTTCACTGTGCTCGATGCCGTGCTCATCTAAAAAGCGCTCCAAAGAGCGCGTTGAGGGCAAATTTCCATTGTGAGCAAAGGCGACACCAGCATCCTCGTTCCAGATCGGCTGATGGTGCTTCAGGCGGTCGCCAGAGGTGGAGTAACGATTGTGGCCAATCGCCATGCTGCCGTGCAGCAGCTCCAAATCCTCATCCTGATAGACGTGTGCCACCAATCCGTGGCCAGCGTGCCGATACAGCTGCCGCCCATCGCTGGTGACAATTCCAGAGCTTTCCTGCCCGCGGTGCTGCAACGCATACAGACCGTAATAAGCCGTCCGGGCCACCGCCTGGCCAGGCTCATAGATCGCAAACACCGCGCACTTTTCATTAAGCTTACGCTCCAGCATAAACCCATCTTACACTACTTTGACGCCGGAAAATACGTGTCGAGCAACGAAGCAAACTCGTCGGTGCGTTTGGGCAAACCGGCGCCAATCAAGGTCAGCGCGCGCTGGCTTAACTGCACATACTCTTTGTATGACGCGGCCACATCTGCCCGCGTCGTTACGCGGATTTTGGCGACCCGCTCCGCTGGGCTTTCCAGCGGCCTTCCGGCAATAAAGCGATCAGCATACCAACCCGCATAGCTCGCCGGTGTTTGGTATCCGCGCGGCAAACCACCGGCGTAAAAGCCGATCGCGCGAGCCAGCTCCTCATCGCTATACTCCCCCGCCCCAATCGCGGCCAGCTCCTCGGCCGCCAGCCTCACCAAGGGCTCGAGTTTATCCACGCTGGTCTGGCTACGAATGGCTAACACGGTGTAGTCGTGGCTGGCGTGAGCATGCGCGCTGATACTATACGTCAGTCCGGCTTCGCGAGCTTTGCGCTGCAATCGCGCGCTTAAACCGCCCGTCAGCATCACTCCTATCACCTTGAGCGCTACAATGTGCTGCTCGTCATATCCCGCCCGCACAAATTTCAACTGAAACAAACTTTGCTGCTTGCGGAACGGCTCGTGCGCCACCACGCTCCCGCCAAAATCATTGAACCGGGCCGCCGGTAGCTCCTGCCGCTCCCCCACCGGCCGACCCTCAAGCTGCTGTTCTAGCGCAGCCACCAACCGCTTCAACTCGGCCGTACTATAATCCCCCGCCAACGTAAAAACGGTGTTGGCCACGCCATAGCATCGCCGCTGATACTCTTGCAGCTCGCGCCGCGTAATCGCCGGGATATTGGCAATCCGCTCGTCGATATCCGGGTTACGGTCCCCCAAAACCTGGCGCAGCCCCAAGTACCCCAACCGCCACCCATCGTCCTCGCGCTTGCGGCTCATCTCCTGCTCAATCACGCGCTTTTCCTGCTCAATCTGCTCAGCGCGATACAGCGGCTCATAAATCTGGCTCAGGTTGATCGGGATAATACGCTCCAAGCTATCTCGCTCGCCGGAGTAAATGTACGACACATTCTCGTACCCGGTTGAGGCGTTAAAGTAGGTCCCATCGCGCTCCACCGCCACCTTAAAGGCTTGGGCGTCCGGATAGGTTTTGGTGCCCTCAAACACCAGGTGCTCGGCCAAATGCGGCAGCTCATACAGCCGCGACTCAACCTGGCTATAACCCGCCCGGAAGATGCTCGACCAGTAATAGGTAGTGGTATTCGGGATCTGGATAGCCAGCAGCCTCGCACCATTTTTCAGCTCAATTTCCTGGACTTCGTGCTGCATCGACCCTCCGCTTAGCCCCATTATGCCCGCCCAAGCAATTCGACGGCAACCTTAAGCACTTGAGAAAACCCCCTGTTCGCGGTACGATAGCACGGTTAAATCTCCTTTTTGGTCCCATCGTCTAGGGGTTAGGACACCAGGTTTTCATCCTGGCAACCGGGGTTCGAATCCCCGTGGGATCACCATGGAATTATAGCTTGGCAAAGGCAGTCATTGAGGCTGAGGACGGGATTCTTATACTCCACCCCTCAGAGATTGACGCCAATCGCAACTGGCACATACCCGGTGGCATTCGAGACGACATCCAGGAACCAATCGACGAAACGGCTAGGCGGGAGGTGCGCGAAGAGACTAGTATCAAACTGGACGACATCAAAGGCAGCGTCTTTAAGACTGGGGAATGGCTAGCCGTAGATCAGGGCGAGAAGGTAAAGATACTAGCGGTGTTTTTTCATTTCATCCTCCCCCATCGACCGAAAATCACACTTAGCAGTGAGCATGATGAGTTTACTTGGATTGACAGAACGAGCTACAGGGACTACCAGGCGAACAAAGAAGTGTACGAGATAGTCGAGGAGCTGCTTACCCCCTCATCGTGATTCCGCTATCCGCTCGTAGTACTTACTAGCTGGCTTTCACCAAGAACCTTATACCAAGCTACCAGTTCCCGCTTAAGATGCTGCCTAAATGACACGAGCCCCATACCGGGATTCGTGTCTCCGGCGTGGAGCTCCTTTGGGCCACTTGCTTAGCGGTTTAGAAGATAGGTGGCAGCGTTATCGACATGCTCCGAAAATGCACTGGCAGAGAGATCAAAGTAGCCGTAGCCAAAGCCTTCGGCCGCTTCTCGTCGCTGCTGGCTCGCCACCACCTCCTCGGCCACCCATCCGCGAAAAGCCTGCTCGTCTCCCCCGCTCTCCTGAACCGCCAGATTCACCCAGTCCTTCGGGTTTTTCTTGGCATGGCTCAAAATCGTGTCCGCGTAGCCAGGACTACTAAACCCTACGAACACTGCTGCTACGTCCAGAGATGTAAGCTTCAGGCTATGGACACGCTCGGGCGTGATCGTCACCCCCTCAAGCATGACATCCTGCCCTTGGCGGTCGTAGTGGTTAATGACGCCCTCGATTGCACGCCAGTTCAGCTCTTCCTCGCCGTGCTCAGTACCATAAGTGAACTCTCTGCGGTGCTGCTCCAGCGAGCCAGGCCGATGAAACGTTACATCTCCATCAAAATGAATTCGCTCGACGGAAACATATGGCTCACCAAATAGCACATTACGCGTTGCGCAACGCAGGGCGTCACAGGAAACGGTATGTATTTGGAGCTGCTGCATCACCTTAGTGGCAATAGTAGACTTGCCGGCCCGCGGTGAACCTCCGATTAGGTATAGGGTTGGCATGAGCTCATTATGTCATAAATTAGATGTAAGATCCGGCGATATAAAGCCATTATTTTCAATTGAACTGCCGGATCAGCCCATCCAAGTCGCCCGCATTCTCTATTACTTTAATGTCTAGCCGTTTTGCTTCGTCCAGTAAGTAGTCCTGAATCATTCTGGCGGCTGTAAACTCTTCCAGCGTTTCCGCCATTTCTTGGCGCTGATCAAAGAATTGGCTTCTGTGCTTGCTCTTATCGGCGGTCACAACCAAAAATAAGTCGTTGCTCGAATAACCCGCGGGGTCAAGGAAGGCCGCTTCGAATATTACATTGGCATACTTCGCTAGCTCCCGATCCACATACGGTCGCATGCTTGAGCGAACAGCGAGTAATCCCTTAATAACATTCTCACGATTTAGCTCCCCAAAATGCCTCCAAGCCTGCTTCGTCCCCACAAATATAAATGGGTTGTCCGCCTCGGTAGTCTCTTTCGGCAACGCCACCTCTCGCAAATAATCCCCTTCATACAGCTCAATGCCGCTGCGCTCATGTAGAAGGTTGCTTGCGGTGGTTTTGCCTGCACCGGGGGCACCATAAATAAGTATTTTGCTCATGCTATCTATTCTATATGATCCCGGCTGGCGACAGCTGGCTCCCTAGCTCAATCGCCAAGCGGCTGCGGCCGCGCTTCGATAGTAATCTGCACCGGATATTCAAACGTAATTGAATAGTCGTCAAAGAATCCTTGTTGCCCCAAGATACCAGAATATTGATCGCTAAATCTCTTTTCGGCGAGCCCTATCAGTGTAGTGACTGTCTTGAGACCGGGCAATCCAATTTGCATTTCATGATAATAGACGTCGATCTCTCCATCACCGAGGCCGCGAGTTCGAATGCAGCGATCCGAGGATCTAATGCTTTTAATACCCAGCAGCTCAGCGATATCGGGGTTAAAGAAGGTCGATTCAGAGCCGCTATCCACAAGCGCATATACGCTTTCAGTTTTGCTGCCGTACGTTAAATCGACCTCGATCGTTGGGCGTATTATGCCTGCTTCATAGGTTTTATAGAGAAAAGTTATGCGCTGCAAACGACTCTACTTTTTCAGGAACTTGGAGCAGGTGGGGGCTTTTCGTAGCCCTTTTTTTTAGCCAGGCTGGAGGCATCAATTGCGCTTTCTGCAGACGCAACAACGGTCTTTTGGTCATCTGCAAGAGCAACCCATTTACCCCTATAGTCCCTCATGATTTTTGACCAGTCCACTTTGACTCCTTTAGCATAAGTGCTATCTACTTCCATACTACATTACGCCAGGGGCTATTACAAAAATAGAGACAGAGCTTTAAAATATTGGCCCTGAAAGCATTCAATATTAGCGATAATCACTTGCTCTTATTTCCGTGTCGGTGAGTATAAGCTTGAAGATGATTCCCCTCCATCAATTGGGACGCAAGCTCCAGTAATGTATTTGGCTTCGTCCGAGGTAAGGTACTCGACCAACTTTGCAACTTCCTCTGGTTTACCAACACGCTGCATTGGGTTGGTTTTTTCATAATCAGCAAATTCTTCCGCGGAAGAAAAGGCATCACGGAGCAATGGCGTATCTATCGGGCCTGGCAACACGGCATTCACTCTAATTCCTTCTGCGGCATACTGCTGCGCCAGCGCCTTAGTGAGCATATTGATACCAGCTTTGGTGGCACAATACACTGGCGATTGGGGCTCGGGGACCTCACCTAGGGCAGAAGATATATTGATAATTACGCCGCCCTTATTAAGGTGTTGGAGGGCATACTTATTTACGAATGCGGTACCAGTTAAATTAACGCCAATCTGTTTTTCAATATCCGCGTCGCTAATTTCGGCAAGATCCTGGGCGATATAAATGCCAGCTGCATTCACGACCACATCTATTTGACCCAGCCCTTCAAATGCATCCTTTACCGAGTTGGGGTCGCTTACATCCACCTTGAAATAATTATCG
>JASLFZ010000007.1 GCA_030150485.1 Candidatus Saccharimonadales bacterium
ATTCACCCCTAAGCAAAGCCGGCTAGTTGTGATGCTTGAGGCCCCAATCGGCCATAGCGCGTAAGATAGGCATTAGGTCATGGCCCTTCTGCGTTAGCGAGTACTCTACGCGGGGTGGCATCTCGGCAAACGCCTGCTTGGTGATAATGCCACGCTCGGTCAGGCTCTCCAGCCGCTGCGACAGCGTGCGCGGGCTAATGCCGGTTAGCGAAGTTTGCAGCTCGCCAAAGCGCTTCGTGCCGCTGGCTAAATCTCGGAGAATTAGTGCGGTCCACTTATCGCCCACGATCTTAAGCGAAGCGGCAATGCAGCCAACGCGCCGTTCAATTTGCAGCTCTTCAGGTGAGGTTTCGGTGGGGATAGAGGAGTGTGTATTCATAATACTTTACTTCGTATAGTTATTGGCGTATTATTACTATATAAAATATAGCATCAAATCAGAGGAGTGTCAAAAATGAAGAAAGTCCAGATTATTATTGGAAGTACCCGTAAGGCGCGCGTTGGTAAAAAAGTGGCCGATTGGATTCTGGGGGAGGCAAAAAAGCAGCATCCCGAGATCGCGTTTGAGCTGGTTGACCTGGCGGAGGTGAATTTGCCCTTCTTTGATGAAACCAACCACCCCGTGATGCAGCAGTACGAGCACGACCACACCAAAAGCTGGAGCCAGCTGATTGCGAGCGCCGATGGCTATCTGATGCTGACCTCGGAGTACAACTACACCGCCGCGCCGGCGCTCATTAATGCCATCGACTTTCTGCACAACGAGTGGCACGATAAGCCGGTCGGGTTAATCGCTTACGGCGGCGCGGTCGGTGGTGCGCGTGCCATCGAGCAGCTCAAGCTCCTGGTGCTGGCTGTTTGGCTGCAGCCCCTTCACGCCACTCTGCCGATTACCGGGGTCGCTAACTTCATTAAAGATGAAGCCTTTGAGCCGATTCCGGAGCTCACCAAGGCGCTCGGTGCCATGCTCGATGAACTGGCCGCCAAGCTGACCTAGCCCCCAGAATCGTTACGCGGATAGGTGCAATGGTTTTGCGAGAGACATGCCCATCTACCTCTGCTAAACTAAAAGCTAATGATTACTATTCTTCAGGCCGTCATTCTGGGGCTACTCCAGGGAACTTTCGAGCTGTTTCCGGTTTCCAGCCTGGGCCACAGCGTAATTTTCCCGGCCCTCTTCGGCTGGCACATCCACGAAAACGATAACTTCTTCCTGATTTTCCTTGTTGCTACCCATCTGGCCACCGCGCTCGTCCTGCTCGGCTTTTACTGGCAGACCTGGGTAAAGGTGGTTCGCGGCATTTTTCGCAGCCTGGCCGAGCGCCAAATCCGCGCCGAAGACACCGAGGCCAAACTGGGCTGGCTTCTCGTAGTCGGCACCATCCCGGCCGGTATCATCGGGCTCCTGTTTCAGGATGCCATTCGCAGCCATTTTGTCACCGCTCGCAGTGCCGCCGCTTTCTTAATTGTTAATGGATTTTTACTGCTTGGGGCCGAGTCGCTACGCCGCCGTGCCAAAACCAATACAGCCGGCACGCTGCACTCGCGTATCGCCAAACTGGGCTGGCGTCAGAGCATTACGGTTGGCACCGCCCAGGCCTTGGCGCTCATCCCCGGCTTTTCCCGCTCTGGCGCCTCGATGGCGGGCGGCTTGCTGGTTGGTCTTACCAACCTGGATGCCGCCGAGTTCTCATTCTTGCTCGCCACGCCCGTCATTCTGGCCGCCGCCGCCCTCAAGCTCCCGGAGCTCTTCCAGGCCAAAAACCACGCCCTCGTCGCGCCATCACTCATCGGCGCCCTCTGCGCGGCTATCTCGGCCTATATCGCGGTGCGTTTTCTAACGCGCTACTTCAAAACCAACAGCCTCAAACCGTTCGGCATCTACTGCCTGGTTGGGGGAGTGGTCTACTCGCTAGTTCTGTGGCGCTGAGCCACTGCCTGCCGCAGGTCCGGCTGGCGTTTTCGGCCCGGTAGCAAACCAACCGTAGGCCGCCGCCGCCAACGCTACAATCACCGCTGCGATCCCGTGCTTGACATGCACTTTTGTATCTGTCATACTATGGCCCGGAAACCAGCTCGGCAGATGGTTGGCGGTGTGAGTAAAGTAAATTACCGCTACAACCAGCAACGCTGCAATCAGTACCGCATCAGCTAAAAGAATAAGTGATTTGCCCATACTCAAAGTCTTTCACATCGCTGAACAAACGTCCAGTCTTGAAAGCATAACTAGTTTATGCGACCATAAACGTATTGGTGAAAGAAGTTCGAATTCCAGGCAACTTGAGAAAGGAACGTCCCGTGCACGTACCACGTAAGTTCGTGTTGCTCGCTGTAGCCACGGTGGCGCTTCTCGCTGCCATCGTCTTCGGCCCCTCGCTGTACATCGGATTGTTCAAGTACATTCCGGCGCTGGCGGTCAATCGAGCCGCCGCCGCTTTCGTCGTTAAGCACGACCACCTATCGGCCGCCGTGATTATCCTCGGCAGCTTGATGTGGAATGCCCTTCTGGGCTGGAAGTTGTGCCACCGTTCGGAGCCGGTTCCGGCTAAGGAGCGCTCACGTTTTCAACGCTGGCGCTACCGCCACTACCTCTCCGTCAGAATTCACCTCGTTTGTGCATTGCATCCGTTGCTGCGCTGGACGGAGAAGTTCGCGACCTGGCTTAATGCAAAGCCGCGCGGGGTTAAACTGGCCTTCAAGTTCCTACGCGCCAGCTTGCTGGTGATCCTCGGGGCTTTCTCGCTGATCATGCCAGCTGGCGTGTTCGCCGGAAGCGCACTTGTGCGCTATCTGGAGGTAAGGGCCTGGATCAAGGTATCCACCATCAGCGTGCTGTACACCATCAGCTGCTGGTTTACTCAAAGCAGCGCCGGCCAGTTGATGCGCCACCCGCATCCGTACCAGCAATACGTGCCATACGTCATCTACGCTGTTGCGGTAATCCTTATCGGAAAACCCCTCTACCGACGCTGGGCGCCACAGATTAAGGTGCAACTCGTGCCTTATCTCCGCCCCGCCATGCCGCGGTTCATGCTCTAACCGTCGCTGGCTTCCTCGCTCGTTCTCGAGCGGGGGAGTCGGCACCACCTGCTCTTATTGTCGCCATCACTGAAATTTGCTACCATTAGTCGGTCGTGGGCTCGTAGTGTAGCGGTTAACACGCCTCCCTGTCACGGAGGAGATCGCCGGTTCAAATCCGGTCGGGCCCGCCATTGTAATTATTTACTTTTTATGTTATGATTAGCGATCAGCCACTCGGAAGAACGGCTGTGCTCTCCCTATTGCAAATACCCGACTACAGAAAGGCTCAGGCATGAGCGAAGCGAAGAAGCGCGTCATGATCTTCGGGTTCGGAGGCACGCTCGCCATGGTCCAGGGCCCTCATGGTCTGGAACCAGCGAAGAGTGTGAGCGAGATCCTCGATATGGTGCCGTCCCTTAGGGACATGGCCGACCTCGAGTTCGAGGAGATCGAGAACCGTGACTCCACCGATATCAACCCGCAGCACTGGACCAAGCTGGCCTTCCGCCTCCGCGAGGTGCAGGCCGAGTACGACGCGGTAATCGTCACTCACGGAACCGACACGATGGCCTACACCGCAAGCGGCGTGGCACTGGCGTTGGGCCGAGGGCTCGGCATCCCGGTAGTATTCACCGGGTCGCAGCTGCCCCTGGCCTCGTACGGCTCTGACGCCACCTTCAACATGGAGAACGCATTGAAGGTGGTATTGCAGGCCAGCGAAGCAGGGATTGCCGAGGTCATGATCGTGTTCAATGCCCGCGTACTGCGGGCATGCCGCTCGATCAAGACCAGCGAGGCCGACTTCGACGCATTTGACTCGCCGGCCTTTCACAACCTCGCCCGTCTCACGGCACTCGACGACATCCGGTTCATTCCGGAGGCGTTTAGGGTAGGTGACTCACAGGAGGCGGCCTTCGAGCCACACTTCCAGCGAGGCATCCTCACCGTGGATCTGGTGCCAGGCTTGGAACCGGGGATTCTCATCGAGACTCTCCGCTCCGGCAAGGTGCAGGGTCTGCTGCTCAAGTCACTCGGTGCTGGCAACGTCCCCTGGCGTGACGAGTACTCGCTGATCCCAGTCATCGAGACTGCCGTTCACGAGCTGAAGATCCCGGTGGTCGTCGCCACCAAGTTCGTCGGCGGCCGCACCGAGATGAACCTCTATGAGGGCGGCCAGAAGGCTCTGGAGGCGGGGGCGATCCCCGCCGGTGACATGACGGACGTCATGGCACAGGTCAAGCTGATGTGGGCTCTCGCCCAGGGAAGCCGCGACCGTGACGAGCTGATGACCCTGATCAACACCGACTTCATCGGCGAGATCACGGCCTGACCGCGCCAGGTAAGCGATAGGACTCCCGGGGTGCTTCGGCACCTCGGGTTGATCCCCAAGTACACAATGATTTGCGTATTTAGGGATCAAGGATAGAGGATAAAGCGGGTGGCCGGGTTAAGAAATAAGTTCTAACCTCATCCGCTACGGCCCGCCATTGTAATTATTTACACTTTATGTTATTATGATGCTATCTCTTTACCAACGCTCAAAGCTCAAAGGAGTTGGCATGGTTAAGGAAGCAGCTCGTACTCCCATACCCCAGGATACGGAAGTACGCGGTGACAATTGGAAGGAACTTCAGCAACTGGGCCTCGTGCATTGCACGAACATCATCTGCTCCAACCCTCTCGGAACTTGCGGGATAGGAAGCTTCGTGGAGGATCTAAGGACACGGGACATCCTCAGATGGGAGGTCGGAGAGACAAATGTCTTCGAGGGCTGGCCCTTGCTTGAAGGGAGCCCTCAGGCCAAACCCCCGCATGAGTTCTTCGGACCCACGGATGATACCGGTTTCTACGTCATCCCGCCAGACGAGGACTGGACCGGTCCTTGGTCCAGGAAGATCGACGATGATCACCCGGAGATCGTATCTGCTGGAATCAGCAGCCTGCTCGTTCCGGACATGGCCGACTTCGACAGCTTCATGACATGGAACCCCCCCCTGGGAGATCTGGGCTGTTTACGGCTCTGAGGATCGGTTCCGATGCTGGGGCCCAGGCACCAGCTGGGACACCAAGTTCGAGGGAACGCTTCCTGAGGTCATCGCCCACATCCAGGCCTATGAGGCAGAGCAGCTAAAGGCTCACTAGTGCCCCCAAGGGGCTCAAAACGCTACATGCGTGGAGAGCCCCTTGGGGGCTTTTCACGTCTGGCCGTTCGAAAATCGTCCACTAGCCCCTGCCATTGCTATTATTTAGTTTTTATGATACTATAGTTTTTATCTTCGAATAACATACAACCCCATTGGAGGAGTTTTGTATCACGACGAGGAAGTAATTCCACAACTGAGCACCGCCGGTCGACAGCTTGGCAAGTACGTGACGGTGCTGGCCAACAAGTCTTTCGGCGGTATCAATCCCGACAATCCCGGACGCTGGGTAGTCAGTTTGTCCATCGGGGCCGCCGACCACTTGGCACTGGTGCTCTATGAGCTCAGCTGGCAGCAGTGGGGTGTTCAGCTCAAGCTGGTCGCTGATGGGGAGTCTGTTGCGCTCAAAGCGTGGCTCTTTGCGCCATACGTGAGCGACCCGGATATTGGTCCCTCGGCCTACTGCCCCAAGTGCCTGTCGCGGGATTGCGACATGGAGACGTGCACGGAGCTGGTCGAGGTAGAAGTAATCGAGCTTAGCGGCTCACATGACGTCTTCAAGAAAGCTGTCCGTACGCAGCTGTCGCCGGCCACATCACAACGGGGACAGCCAAGCCGGCCGACCTCCGCGCCCCATGCGTTCGATCCTGACGGCGAGACCTTCGGTCACACGCTGTAACCCAAGCCCCCATGGGCTTCCCTTAAACTGCTATCTAAGGAGGCAGGCATGATTCGGGTTACTTTCACTGCACCACCTGAAGAGGCGTCATTGCGAGTTGCGGTAGACGCCTGTGTGCAGCTTTGCGAGCGGATGGAAAGCGATCTGTCGCAAAAAGCCGGGCTCAGCGTCTACGGACCGCGTAAGCCGGAGGGGGCTCTGAAGGAGTTGTTCTCCGGACCGTTCCACGTGAGCGTTCCCGGCGTGGAGGTCGAGTTCAAACACGAGGGTTTTACCATCCTCGTGCGTTCGTACTCCGATGGGGTCGAGATCGTGAGAGATTTCCTAGAGGCCGAGGAGAAAAACAAGTCGCTCGGCGAGGATGAAGGGCCCTGCCTTTTCATCGGCCCCTAGGGCAAAGCCACAGGAGAAAGACATAAACTCCTACCCGGTGGGGGAAACTCCACCGGGTGCAACAGCAATTATTTTACTTAGATAAAAAGTTCTAACTTCGTCCGCTACGACCCGCCATTGCAATTATTTACGCTTTATACTACGGTATGCAGATAGTCTGATACTCGCACCAACCAAAGAGGTGAAAATGAGCCTGCTTAGAAGTAGTCGTAGGCCGCGCGCATTGGCCAAGGAGGTCCGTGGGCGCATCGACGAGCTGTTCCAGAACCGTGAGCCGACAGCTGGGCTGGTAGAGGTTAGCCTCTACTGGGACTTCGAGAGAGACCGGTCCAGCCACATCGTTGCCGAGTCGGATCTCGTGAAGCTCGTTGCGGCAACCCTGGAGCTTCACTACGAGCCAGGAATCAACCCCCATGGCCCAGATGATGGGGGCAAAGCCACGCCGCTGCTGTGCCTGGCGGTAAAGACACTGAAGCCTGCTGGCCCGTTCTGGTGGTCAACACCGGGGCTGGAGAGGAACGATGACGACAAGGGCGCTGTGATCTTCGACTGGGAGTCTGCTCTAAAAATCGTCTGGACGCGGCCGGGGGTTGAGCTCCCGGAAAGCTTTCTGGACTACGTCGAGGGTCGGGCTGTGCACGTTGATTGAGGGGGCTTTACGCTCCATCAATGTGACACGAGAAAATACACATGAAGTACACCAGCTCACCTGTGCTACTGGCAGAGAAAGGGGATCAACGCCATGTGGATGACCGATTACATCCGCGAGATCCAAAGACAATTCGTCGAGGTCTACGGCTTCGAGGAGCATCCTGACAAACCCGGCGTGCCACGCCATGTCCCCGATGGGGAGTACCCCATGACCATCGAAGGCAAGCTCGACCACGTCAAAGTCGAGAAAGGCAAGATCAACTGCTGCAACTTCGAGGAGGAGGGAGCTCCCTCAGCCGCGTAACAACCGCCACCGTGCGGGCCCTTCGCTATTAAGCGAGTGAAGGAGCCCCGCCGGTGGCTTCTTCGCGTCTGGGCACTATAAAGTAAGTCCTAACCTCATCCGCCATGGCCCGCCATTGCAATTATTTAATTTTTATGCTATACAATAAACTACCCTTGACATCGAAATCCCAATGTACGGAGGCCATAGTGTCATGCATTAGCTTTCATAGCAGGAAGAGGACAGTCGACCTGGGCGGATCCGAACGGCATTTCATGCAGAAATTCTGTTTCGAGCTGTTTTGGGCTGCGCTGGGAGTTTCCAGTTTCCACTTCGAGGAGAATCGTGTAGTCCAACTCATGAAACACACAGGGCCGTCAGGATCGCTCTCGCCCCTGCGGGCTACCGACCCAGAGTCCCTGTATAATGAGCTTTCTGCTGGCCGAACATTTGAAAACGTTTGCTTCGAAGTTGACGGTGAAGCCGTTCCTCTCGAGGACGTCGTCTTGAATACAGCGAAGGTGCTTGGTAATGACACCGTTAGATTCATGGCCAAGCTAGCCGGTCAGTGTGAGATCCACTTGTTTGTCGATGGCTCGAACCGGGCTTGGCTGGCAAACCTCATCGAGACAGGACGTCAGCAAAAGATCCTTCGTCCTGGGCAGAATTGGGAGGAAGTCGTGGAGCTCCTGCAGGAGGCAAGTGACGATCCTGTGGTAACCTCATACAGCGTGAGCGGTGAATTTCCTACCACTGCTGTCACCCTTGATGACGAGACGCTGTACCTGCTTCCGCACGATGAGGATGAATGGGAGCAGTTGACCGAGGATGAGCAGTGGGATCTATCGGTAGCGGCTCTTCGACAGGTAAATGGTGAGCAGAGCATGGGCCTTGAAGCTGCCCCCGAGACACTAAGTGGCCTGTACGGTCAAAGCCTCACCATTTTTGACATGCAAGAGCATGCCAATAAGGTCGCTGTTCCCAGTAGGTAACCGATGTCATCACGCCTGAACCAGGGCATCCCTGTCTCACGGACAGCTCTTAATCACAAGCCCCCATGGGCTTTCGCAATTTATGCGAAGGCCCCTCTGGGGGCTTCTTCGCGCCTGTACCTCAGGAAGAAAGTTCTAACTTCCTCCGCTACCGCCCGCCATTGTAATTATATCGAAATATGATATTGTGATAAAGATTTCCAGCATAGTGCTGGAATAGAACCCATGGAGGAGTAATGACTCCCAGTCCTGCAGCGGGCCGCCAACTTCGGCGCCCTGAGAAGTCGCGCGTGATCGAGATCGAACTCGCCGTCGGCGATCCGGATGCCCCTATCGAGATAGTGGTGGTGGGCGTCGCCACCTACACCGTAGACCTTGAGCTGCGCATGACCTATGCCACCCGTGAGTACATCGCCGGTCTAGCGGTGGCTGCACTCAAGTTGAGCTACTCCCTAGCCGGCGACGCCTACAACTCCTCCAACTACGGCTTGCCGACAGATATCCTTCGGCTCAAGCATGCAGTGACCTTGCTCGTCGAGTCCGTTGATGTCGACAAGCTGCATCGCATCATCGGCTCAATCCACCCTCGCCACGTCTATGCGGGCGATGTCGTCGGCTCACTGGAGTTGGAGGGGTGGGACTATGACGGGTGGCTCGTCAGCTAACCGCCGCCGTGCGCGGAACCTTCGCTTTAAGTGAGTGAGGGGGTCGCTCCGGCGGCTTCTTCACGTCTGGACGTCAGGAAAAAGGTTCTAACCTCATCCGCTACGACCCGCCATTGCAATTATTCATTACTTATGTTATCATAATACCTAATCCCTATCCGGATGGTTAGGTGGCTCACCTGGTGAGTAACGGCGATACTCTGGCGTCACTCCAGGGTTGTACAAAAGGAGAGGTCGGATGACCCCCAAGCCCCTGCAGATTAACGCAACACACGACTGGCACGTCGAAGATGGCCCCTCACGCGAGGAGTTGTTCGATGCCCTGCGTCTCTCAAGTGAGGGGCGAGTAGTGCACTTCACCGTGCGCAAGCGCATCGACGACGACGGATCGATGACCATCGGCGGGGTTAAAACACGAATCCGAGCCCACGTCCACGGCGTGAAAAACCCTAAGCCAGATGGCCACAAAACCGGCTTTCACTGGATCGTGGAGGTCAAATTCCTGGCCGTCATGGAGAGCCCTGACGGCGTCGGGGTGTGGCGGCAGCTTGATCGGTACAGCCCACTCTCGACTCTCTACTACGAAAGTAAAAGTAGGAAGGGAGAGGTGGAGGTAGCCCCGGATGACGCTGCAGCACCAACTGCTGTCATCACGCCAGGCTCAGGGCACCCCCTTCAGGGACAGTCGAGTCGGCCAAGCCTGGCTCCTCATGCGCTCGATCCCGACGGAGAGACCTTCGGTTCAACGTTGTAGTTACAGGCCCCCATGGGTTTTCGCAATAGTTTATGCGAAGGCCCCTCTGGGGGCTTCTTCGCGCCTGGACATCGGGAAGTAAGTTCTAGCCTTATCCGCCCCGCCCGCTATCAATAATTTTTATTCCTTAATCAAGCCATTAAAGCTCTTACCTTCGACCGGATAACAAAGCACCTCATTGTAATTATCCCTTTGGTGTAGTACAAAGACATATGCCTTTTAGGAATCAATCTACCTGGAGGTGAGCTCAATGAGCAGGCAGGCAGAGGGGCGAGTTGACGCTTCTGACGTCATCACCAAGCTGCGTTGGCATTACGGCTTTACTCTGAGGGAAATCGCCTGACCAGCCCTCGGCTGAGGGTCTTCCTGCGCTCCGGCGCACGTGAAGGCCCCTCCGGGGGCTTTTCACGTGCCCGCGCTTGATAAGATCAAATCAAGGTGCTTTACTAGTCACCAGCGAAGTTATCTTTGTGAACCTCTTAGAAAGTAGGCACGAATGGCGATACCGAGGACTAACTGGGCTAAGCGTCGTCAAGAACTCAGAGCGCAGCTTGGAATACGCTCGTGGGAATACGATTCACCGCGATTGGAGCAGCAGCTGGAGCGAGAGAAAGCCGATGAGGAGGCCTACCTAGCCTCTCTGCCCTTGAAGATGGACCGCCCCATAAGTGCGCGTGATCGCAAGTCAAAACGAACTAAACGCGCCTCAAAGAGCAAGTCAAAACGGCGCTGATGGCGCCGAGAGTCTTACCGCGCGCTGGCAATTCGATTCCTCCAGGAATTTCTGGGAGGGTGACCGCTACCAGTGCTGGACCCCACACCTGCCCGCAACGGGCTCGAAACGCGATTTTTGCGTGGAGAGCCCTAAGCGGGCTTTTCCATGGCTAAAACCTACGCGCAATCCGGCTTTGATCGACCGTGTCTTGGGGCACTTGTGGCGCCACGACGCTCGCCGCGTAGTGATTACGCTCGATCACCGGCAAAAACTTAGCAGCCAGATCGGTGTCAGCAGTCAGCAGTTGTTGGCAGCGTTCGCTCGTTCCGGTAATCGACTCCTCGCTATAGAGAAAGAAGTGCTGCGGCGTTAGCTCCAAGTTGTAGAACTGATAGTTATCAATTAGGTACGCCATAACATCCGGCGTGAACACGCTGAGCACATCTACCGCGGCCAGAACATTCCCTGTTAAAATATCATTATGGATACCGCTACCAACCTGGTCGATGACGAGCTCGTTGATATTGTCGACGAGGAGGGGAGGGTGCTCGAGCAGGCTCTCAAAAGTCAGGCACATCAGGATGGGCGGCTGCACGTGACCACGATTGGCTGCTTACGCTATGGCGATGACGTGGCGCTGGTGCGCCAAAGCTCCGACCGGCAGGATGCCGGCCAGCTCGTTAGCCCCGTTGGCGGCCACCTTAAGGCCGGCGAAACCGAGATCGAGGGGCTGCTGCGAGAATCAGAAGAAGAGATTGGTACGCGGAACATCACCTATAAGCTTATGGGTCGGGCGCGCTTTCACCGCCAGGTGTTAGGACGCGACGAAAACCACCTTTTTGCGGTCTATGAACTCCGCACGGACGATGAAATTAGGTTGGGCGAGGAATCCGAATCCATCGAGCGCTTTAGCGAAGAGGAGCTGAGGCGAGCCGTGCGCGATAACCCCCGCGACTTCGGTGACGCCTTCTACTTTGTGGCAGAGCACTTCTATCCGGCGTATCTGCCGCTTGGATACGTCAATCGCTGGAAGCCCTAGTTGTTGGCATTATTAAAATTATAATGTTATAATATATAACGCTCATCCGACATCTGAAGAAAAGAGAGGCCTACAGTGGCTACAGTCGAGCAAGCTATTCCCATGGCGCTAGTGGCTTTCCGTAAAAGTATTGCCGCTGGCGAGGATCACCGTGATGGGCTGGTGAAACGCCAGAGAAAGATCTCAACCTACCTGCTATTCTGGCGCTTTTTCCAGAATCGGAAAGCTCTGAAGCGGTGGGACCAAGCGCTGACGCGCTTCGATGAGGCGGTGGAGGGCCTTCTTGACGGGAGGGCGGAACCAGCTGCGCGTACTATTCGCGAAAGCTGGCCTCAGATGCATGACGTTACGGCGGGCGAGCTCGCCTCGTGCGCTACGGTTGGTGTCTGCGCGGGAAACGCGCCCATACCACCCCGTTTTGCCCACCTCATCGCCGATCTGGAGCGGCCTCTAGTCTATGGCGGCCGAGTGCATAGCTCGGCTTAGCCTACGCCGCTCCGAAAAACAACCTACGCCGCCGGGCGCACCTTCGCTTTAAGCGAGTGAGGGAGTCGCCCTGGCGGCTTCTTTGCTATACTACGCTTATGGTTAAAAAGAAATTACCAAAGCGACGCAAAGGAGCCTGGTTTGTGCCGGTTCGCTGGAGTTACCTGCCAGCCAGCCCGCAAGGATGGGCGCTGTACATTCCGTACTCGCTTTACCTGATCGCCACCTTTTTATGGGTTTATCAGCACGATAAAACGCCCTACGGCATCGTTTTTGGCGTGATGGTGTACTGGGTCATCGGCCTCGTGGTGATGCAGTGGATCGCTAGCCACAAAAGCTAGCTCTTGCGAACTTGCCGTAAGATTTGCATAATACTGTAGTCGCACCCTCCTTAATGAATCGTTAATCTACTGGCAGAAAGTAGGTGGGCATGGACACGCTTGCTCGCATTGCAGAAATTCGGAGACAGGTCGAACAAGGTGAGAACGGCGTGGCCCTTTTCCGCGCCTTGAGCCAGAAAGAGCGCAACGCGATTATGGGGGCAGGCGGGCACTGTTTGGAGTATTTCCCCAACTACGGATTTCCTCGCCTTCAGTGCGCCGGCTGTGGCGCAGTGGCGGTGGAGTTGGATCCACACATAGCTGAACAGCCCGAAGCTCTGCGGCGGGTATGCCCCAAGCGGTCCACGCATCCGCCAGCATCTCGACAGACGGCAGGTGCAACATGACACGAGAGCGGCTGTGGCGCTCGCCCCGAGTTACTGCGGCTATGGCGCTGATGGGGTGCTTGCTGATGATCGGCGGACACCTCCTGAACTGGTGGCCGCTGGTGGTGATTGGCTTCGTTCTCTTCCTGCGCCTCATTTTCTACCTCGTCCTCATTTTCGTGGGGGCATAGCTTCACCTTGCCGGCTGCGGCAGCGGACACCTCGTCGGCTGGCAGTCGGCGGGGTGTTTTCGTTTTTAAGCCCTATTTGACAAAGCCTCATTCTAGCCCTCAAACTTAAGCTAAAAGGAGGGTTCATGGTCGTTATTACCGGTGCCAGCGATGGCTTAGGTTTGGAGCTGGCGCGTATGTATCGGGCTGTCGGCACGATGGTAGTGAACGTGTCGCGGCGCAAATCCGCCCATGCCGATAAAAACTTTCTTCATGACCTTTCAGATAGCAATGAGATGGCCGCCGCGGCTCAAGAAATCTTACAACTTAGTGAACCGCTTGAGGCGCTCATTAATAATGCCGGTGTCATGACCATCGAAGGGCTGGGTGAAATCACCGAGGCTGAAACCGAGCGACTCATGGCCATTAACGTCAAAGCGCCCATTTTGCTCGTTTCGCAGCTCATGGAGCGCATCAAGCGCGACGGCACCGATATCGTCAATGTGTCCTCAACGATGGGCGTGCGGAGCAAGCGCGATAATATCTTGTATGGTGCTTCTAAGTGGGCGCTGCGCGGGTTTAGCGCCAATCTCCAGGAGGAGCTCAAGGCCACGCCCTCGCGCGTGATCAGCTTTTGCCCGGGCGGCTTCACTACCGATATCTTCACCAAGGCGGCCGGTTACGACAACGCTGGCAAGAAGGGTGCCATGATGGCACCCGCCGATGTGGCGCTGTGCCTCAAGCAACTTCTTGACCTGCCAAAGAACATGGAAGTTTCTGAAATTATCATTACGCGAAAAGGGTAGCGGCCCAGTTCTTAAAGCATTGCAATTATTAGACTATCATGGTAAAGTTATAGCTTGCCTAAACGTTAAAACCGTCTAGGATAGTCCCCAATCCCCCAAAAGGAGTATCTTCATGCTGGTACTGACAACGCCGGATCAGCTTATCCCTTCGCACGAATTGGACGAGCTCAGCGCAGAACTACAGGGAGGTTGCTTTGAGGCAGGGAACGTAGACGACCCCATCGCATTCCCGTCACTTTCCCCCGGCGAAAGCCTGGTTTGTGTCTGCGCCGTAGGGTCGCGCGAAGTTCAGCTCGTCTGCCAGGATCTGGAAGACATGCGAGAAACTGCCCGCAACTACTTTCGTGGTAGGGGCTCAGCCGAATGGCGCATTGCCGTGCACGCCCTCGAGCCTGCCGGTCGTCTCATCGCCGCCTAGCCGGCTCCAACCAATCCGCGACTTATCGGTCGCACCAACGCTCCGTGTAGCGCTATCGTACTCATTTCATGTAGTACCAGGCGCCGCACGGGGCGTCTTTTTATTATTGGCAGGTGGCCGCTCTTATAGTTCGATGCGTGCAGCGACCTTTGGGGTTTCGGGCCCGACGGCTTCGGCCGTCTGAGGCTCACCCCGGCGCTGCTTAATCATCACGAACGCTATTACTGAAGCTCCTAGTGCAAACCATACGCCAACGTGAAACGCGCCGTGAAAGCCGGCCACCGAGGCCTGGGCGATGGCGTCGTGCGTCGGCTTACCGTGAACGGTGGCGAGGCTCGCGGCCGTCTTAGAGGCCGCAATTCCCGAAAGAATGGCTAGCCCGAGCGACCCACCAACCTGTTGCGCCGTGTTCAGTAATCCCGAGGCCAGGCCCGAATCCTGCGGCGCCACACCGGAGGTGGCCGCAATCGAGATCGATACAAACGTCATACCGGCACCAAACGCAATTAGGGCTAAACCAGGAAAGACGTCATGAATGTAGGAGCCGTGTACCGAGGTGCCGCCCAGCATGTACAGCCCAGCCGCCATAAAGAGGGGAGCGATCACCATAAATGGCTTGTAGCCAATGCGCGCCACCAAACGTGAAGCGCCGGTGGCGGTAATCGCAATAATAATTGTTACCGGCAGGAAGCCAAGCCCCGAGCGGACGGGGTCGTAGCCTAAAATGGTCTGCACGTACAGCGAGACAAAGAAGAACATCGAAAACAGGCTAGCGGTAATAGGCAGCTGGGTTAGGTTGGCCCCACTTAAGTTACGAATACCAAACACGCGCAGCGGCATCAGGGGGTGCTTCGAGAAGCCTTCATTGACTACGAACGCGGCCAGCAATAGGACGGCTGCGCCCAGCCACTCCAGCGCAGTGTGCGAGCCCCAGCCCCAGGAGGGCGCTTTCGTAAGGGCATACACCAGAGTCATGAGGCCGCCGGTTACCAAGACCGCGCCTGGTAGGTCGAGATCGTTGTGGTCGGCTTCCGAAGCGTGCGCCGGCACCAGCCTTAGTGCGCTAATCCCCACAAATATACCCACCGGCACGTTAATAAAGAAGTTCCAGCGCCAGTTTAGATACTGCGTCAGAATGCCGCCGAGTAGCACGCCCGCTGCCGCACCACCAGCCGCCACCGATGCCCAAACCCCCAGGGCACGGTTACGCTCGCCGCCCTCGCGAAACGTGTAAAGCACGATCGAGAGCGCCGCCGGCGACATAAACGCGGCTGAAAGTCCCTGAAAACCGCGCGCCACAATAATAAAGCTACTGCTCTGAGAGAGACCCACCGCCATCGAGCCCAGCGTAAAGCCAATCAGGCCCATCATAAACGTCCGCCGCCGCCCGTACAGATCGGCTGCGCGACCACCAAGCAGCAAAAAGCCGCCAAACGCTAGGGTGTAGGCCGTCACCACCCACTGCAAATTGCCGACGCTAAAGTGCAACGTCCGCTGAATTGCCGGTAGGGCAACGTTCACCACCGAAGCGTCAAGTATCACCATAAACTGCGCCAGCGCCAGCAGAGCCAGCAATAAGCTCTTACTTGTTTCTTTCTTCATGTAAAACCTCTCCACTCACATCAAAAACTACTTTAGTATGTAGATCATTGTATTTGTAGATAGTTAGCATTGTCAACTATCTGCGGCTGAAGTATACTAAGGACATGAAAGATCATAATAACAATGAGCCTATCTCTTGGTTGCTGTTGCAGGTGATGCAGTCAATCAAGCAACGCCTGCACGCGCTGGCCGAGCAGTATGAGCTTTCCGTGATGCAGCTCAGCGCCTTTATGATCCTAAAGCCCGACCAAGATGTTCCGATGAACACGCTTTCGCACCAGCTGGCTTGCGACGCCTCGAGCATTACTGGCATCGTTGATCGCCTAGAGGGCCAAGGTCTGGTGGAACGGCGCGATAATCCCGCCGACCGCCGCGTTAAAATGGTGGCTCTCACCAAAAGTGGTGTCGCGCTGCAGCGCCAAACTACCGCTGAGGTTATCGCGCTGGAAGATAGCCGCCTGCGCCCCACCCTTACCCCGGCCGAGCACACTGAACTAAGACGCCTGCTGCTCAAAATTGTCGCCGGCGCTAGCCAAGCCTAGTAAAAACCCTTAAGCTTGCATAATTTTCGCTAGATTCGCTAGAAAGTATAGTATGCTTTAGTCCTGCTTTAGGGCAGTGGTAGTTCATCCCAACACGACTCTGGAGGCAATCGCCATGAGCGCATTGGTACCTCGTCGGATTCTTGTCGTTTGCTGTTTGGTGGTGCTGGGCTACTGCGCGCTGATACCGTGGCTGGCGTTCACGCTACCCAACTCTTACGAGGTCACGGATTGGCCGGCCGTCTGGATGAGCCTTGACGGCTTTGAGCTCCTGTTGTTGGTTTGCACCACTTGGCTCCTACGCCGCGGATCCCAGTACTTTGTGATCCCGGCGCTGATATACGCCGGCGTGATGATGTCAGACCTGTTGTTCGACAACCTGACCGCGCATGGCAGCTCGGTAGGGACAGCCCGGTTCGACTCTCTCCCGGAGCTCGCTGCGGCAGGCGTAGCTGTATGGCTGGTGGTCAAACACGGAAACCTGGGAGCCCCCAATGTGGCTGCTCCTCCGAAACATCAAAGCTGAATGCAGCAAGGTAGAGCAGGCTCATATTACATGAGTAAGCGGTTTGGAATCCGCACCCACTGCTCTTGCCCTGCCGGGCGACCCACCCAAGCCCGGCAGGGCTTTTCAATTCATTAAAAGTAAGTATAAGTGTGTCCCTCACGGCCGCAGGGAGTGAGCCCGCAGCCGTGATTGTGGGGCGTACTTCACTAGTGGATGATGTGCAGCGGTAGTAGCTACACCGATTTAATCGGCGGGTAACTATCACCGCACAGTATCCTGCTCCACTGCTTCAGCTCGCGTATGCGTCGCGAGCGCGATGATTCGGGTGGTGGATGGGTGGCTGGGCCGATGAGCACGTCGCCGATGGATAGGAGCAGCTGGTCGAAGAGTGGGGTAGCGGCGACCGCCACCAGCCCCAGCGCTTTTGTCAGCGCGCCTCGTGGTGTAAGCATGGATTCCCCTTGGTTGTGAAGTATGCGCCGTAGCTCAGACTAACCGAGTTGAGCCGCCACTACAACCGTCACCGCAACGGAAAAGCGTCGGTAATTTCGGCCTTAATTTCATCTTCTCACAGCGCGTTTATAAACTCAGGTAGGCAGCTGCCCGGGTACGCTGACTAGCTTTACCGGGCTTTTATCTGGTAGGCTGAGGGCATGGATGCAGATGCGCATTTAACCCCGATCCGCGCTCGGGCTATGCAGTTTTCGCACACCGGTATCACCATCACTGATGCCCAGACTCCTGATAATCCAATCATCGACTGTAATCCAGCCTTTGAGGTTATCACAGGATACACCCGAGCCGAGGTGCTCGGCAAAAACTGCCGCTTCCTGCAGCACAGCGACATCGATAAACGCACCGTAAAGCTGATGCGTGACGCCATTAAAAACCAGCAGCACGTCACCGTGGTGGTCAAAAACTACCGTAAGGATAACAGCATGTTTTGGAATGAGCTCTCAATTTCTCCGGTATACAACGATGACGACGTGCTGACGCACTTCATTGGCATTCAGAATAACGTCACGGTGCGCGAGACTACGCGCTTAGAGCTGGCCCAGCAGAACAGCGAGCTTAGCCGCGTGAACGCCGAGCTGCGAACTAAAAACCAGCAGCAGAAGGATATTGATGAGCGCATCAATGAGCTTTTGGTGCAGTCGCACTCGCACATTCGGCCTGAGGCGCCTAACGATATGAGATAATCGCAAGCATAGTAAGGAGGTAGTTATGAGCGAAGCAGATGTTTTTATTTTATCCAGCCAGGCGCTGGTGCGGGTAATCGATCAAATTAAGGATGAGCAGTGGGAACTCGCCGCGCCGGAGGACATTACGCGCAAGCCCGCTACGCTGCGCGAGCTCGTTAACTACCACGCTTTTGATGAGGCGTGGGTGCCGGATACGCTGGCCGGTAAAACCATTGAGGAGGTCGGCGACACCTACGCCGGTGATCTGTTGGGCGCCGATCCCAAAGCCAGTTATCGCGCCCTGGCCGAAAAGGCCCAGGCGGCGGCCAAAAATATTACCGACTTGGATAAAACGGTGCACCTTTCCTACGGTGACTGGTCAACTCGCGACTATCTTATGCACATCACCAGCTTTCGCGGGTTTCGGGCCTGGGAGCTGGCACGTTTCATCGGTGTTGACCCTAAGCTGCCCGGCGATCTGGTGCAGGGGATGTGGGACGAGCTTAGCCCGCATGCCGAGGAGTGGCGAAAAATGGGCGTCTACAAGGAGGCCATTGCGGTTCCCGAGGACGCCGACCTGCAGACCAAGCTGCTCGCGATGTCCGGCCGCCAGCCATAAACCGCCCATCCCTGCGCGAGGCTTATGCTTGCTAACCCCTCGCAGCATGCTTAAATAAGAAGGTTCTTGAGAACCGCCGCGCAAGCGGCTCGACCCTCGGAGGTGAGGGAATGACGGTAGTGGTACGTACCCATAACAACATTGCAGCGGCCGGACTTGCAGAGTTTGGCGAGGGCTACGTTTTGGACCCAGAGGGCGTTGACCCAAGCCCAGAGTTGATCCTGCTACGTTCCTACAGGGGCTACCTGGAGATGCCAACGGATGTACCGGCGAGCGTCATCGCTGTCGGGCGCGCTGGCGTCGGCGTCGATAACGTGCCGGTAGATGTCATGACGGCTCGCGGCATCCCGGTGTTTTACGCGCCGGGAGGGAACGCCAACGCGGTTGTAGAGCTAACGCTGGGCTTGATGATCATCGGTGCTCGCAGGCTCGACAAGGCGTTTATTTGGAGGGATGGTTTTCGCGGCGATGATGTCGCGGCCGCGGCCGAGAAGGCGAAGGGCCAGTTCGCTGGCTTTGAGCTGCGCGGTCGTAGGCTTGGCGTGGTTGGTCTCGGCAACATCGGACGCCGGGTCGCTATTGCTGCCCGTGCCCTCGGTATGGACGTGATCGGCTACGACCCAAATCTCAGCAACGAGACCCATGAGTTTCTGAGCTACGTGGGGGTTCGTATTGCTGAGACTCTCAACGACGTCTTGGTTGAGAGCGATGTGGTGACCTTGCACGTACCGGGAGGTGCAAGCACCAACGGGCTGATCGGCGAGGGCGAGCTCACCAGCATGAAGCCTGGGGCCATGCTGGTGAATGCGGCTCGGGCGGAGGTAGTCGACCAGGAGGCTCTTCAGGTGGCGCTGAACAGCGGACACCTGGGTCACTACGCTACCGACCTGCCGACCAATGAGTTGGTGTACAGAGAAGAGGACGTCACTATGACGCCTCACTTGGGTGCGGGCACCGAGGAGGCCGAGGAAACCTGCGCCGTTATGGTGGCTCGACAGCTCCGGGAATTTGCGGAGCACGGGAACGTCGTCAATGCAGTTAATCTGCCTGATCTGGTGCTTCCCAGGACGTCAGCATACCGGCTCACGGTGATGCATAACAATGTAGTCAGCATGCTGGCCACAATTACCGCAATGGTGGGCGAGTACGGTTTGAACATAACCGCCCAAGCCAACCGCTCATCTGGCCTCCTGGCCTATACGGTCCTGGATTGCGACCAGCCGTTTCCAGACGAGCTGATCAAACGGCTTGCAGACCATGACTCCATAAATCGAGTGCGGCCGCTCTAAACCGCTCCGCGAATAGACAAAGTGTGGCCTCGCCACCGAAAGTCCGTTCGCGGAGCTTTGTCATGCTTGGGTGCTCATGAAGCAGTTATTCGGTACTTGTGCTTGCGTAAATCCCTATAAATGTGACATAATGTGCGATTCAACTGACTCGCCCTATGGACATTCGCAAATACATCTTACCGCTAGGAGGGGCGATACTGGTGATCCTTTTCGTGATCGCCATCTTTTCGTTGGGAAAACAGGGTAATCATGCCGCTACGCCAGCCCCAACCGACCTATCTAACCACACCACTGATGGCTCGGTGGTTACGCTGGTGATCGAGGGCCCGGTCGAGGCCGATGAACTGCACACCGCCTTGACCATCTCGATCAGCGCGGGCGCTCGCTCAATTGAAGGCGACGCGACCTATCAAAATCAGCCGATCAACAGCCAAACCTACACCAACAACCAGGCCGCCTTCAACGACTTTATGCAGGCGCTGCAAAACGCCGGTTTCACGAAGGCCACCAAGGGCAAAACCGTCGCCAGCGAGCTTGGTATGTGCCCGCTTGGCAATCGCTATGTGTATGAGCTTGCCGTAAGCGAAAAAGTTACGCAGCGGTTGTGGTCCGACTCCTGCGGCGACCGAACCGCTACCTTTAATGGCGAGGGGCCGTTAGTACGGAGCCTGTTTGAGCACCAAATTCCCAACTACACCAAGTTTACGCAAAGCCTCTCGCAGCCCTAAGACAAGGCGTTTCTCAGCCAAACATCAGTGATTCTACGCTACAATAGCGATTGTGTATGAATAAGCCCACTCATTTAACGGATTTTTTGGCCCTTCACGCGGCCGCCACTCCCGATAAGCCCGCTCTTATCACCGATACCCGTACGGTAACCTGGGGCGAGCTAGCCCACGAGGTCGACATCGCCGCCGGAGCAATCCAGGGTCATTTGCCGCCGCGCGAGGCGGGGGAGCAGCAG
>JASLFZ010000051.1 GCA_030150485.1 Candidatus Saccharimonadales bacterium
CGTCATCAAGGCATTGGCACTGGCTTGATGACCGCGCTGATGAAATGGGCACAAGACAACACCTTCACCGAGCTTACTTTGCAAACCAATGATAAACAGAGCGGTATGCCCATCTATGAAAGACTGGGTTTCGTAGTCACGGGGACGGCAGAAGATGGTGACTATGTTATGCGACTTCGACTTTAGCTTGGTAGGCGTACGCTATGGGTGCTCCTTGTATTATCGGCAAAAACTGCTACAATTTGCACCAAGAGCGCAATGCACATAGACGTTAGTGAGATTCTCCAGGAAGGCGAGGGACATCAAGTCGATTTTACGATCGACGCTGAGCCCCTTGTGCTTGAAGACATCAAGCTGACTGCGCCACTTTCCGGAACTGTACGGATTATGGGCCTCGATGAAGGCGTCGTGGCGGCTGGCCGTTTAGAGACGATGGTGGAGCTGGAGTGTAACCGGTGTTTGCGCACTTTCGAGCAAAGGATCGATTTTTCGTTGGAAGCAGAGTTTAGCGAGAAGCCGAAAGAAGATCAATTCCCGATTGATAAATACGGTAAAATTGACCTGAAAGAGCCGGTGCGGCAGGAGATTGAGGTGCATCTTCCGCTCGTCGCCCTTTGCCAAGAAGACTGCGCCGGGATAGAATTAAAGCAAAAGAAGGATAGCTAAAATGGCAGTACCTAAAAAACGCACCAGTAAATCGGCTAAAGGTCAGCGACGCAGTCATGACGCGCTGAAGCCCGTAGCTTTACAGCGCGCCAGTGATGGCACGCTGGCACCGCGACGCCTGCACAAGGCCATTGCGCTGGGGCTGACTAAATTTGTTAAGCGGAACGGCTAACGCAAATGGCCTCTAACCGTCATCTCGGCCGGATTGTAGCGATGCAGACCCTGTATGAGTATGACTTTCGTAATGGCGCGGATGCACCAATAGATTTTGCGGCCATCCTGGAACGCAACTTGGGCGAGTTTTCGAGCGCCATTGACGATAAAGAGTTCGTGCACGACCTCGTTGAGGGTGTGCAGAAAGACCAAGACCAGATTGATAGCATTATTGGCCCAGCGGCCCCGGATTGGCCGGTCGACCAAATTGCTAAGATTGATAAGATCATTTTACGCATCGGCGTATATGAACTTTTAATTAAACGCGACGTGCCGCCGAAGGTGGCTATCAACGAGGCCGTGGAGCTCGCCAAGGGCTTTGGCGGCGAAAACAGCAGTAAATTTATTAATGGAGTGCTGGGTACGATCTACCGTGGAAGCGATGTCTACGAACCAGAAGAAGAAACGCAAAAATCATAAGTCGGCGACGCCGCCACGCATCAAGGCTGTCCGTGAGTTCACGGCAGGCGGGATGGTGTTTCGACGCGCCGGCGCCGGCGCCATTGATATCCTAATGATCCAGGACCGCAAGGGGCGTTGGACGATCCCCAAGGGCCACGTCGAGGAGGGCGAGAGCTTTGAGCAGACGGCGATCCGCGAAATTGGCGAGGAGACCGGGCTGACGAAGCTCGCGATCCGCGACAAACTCGACAAGATCTTTTTCTTTTACCGCCGCGAGGGCAACCTGATCTATATGACCACCCACATTTTCTTGATCGAGGCGCTGGGTGACACCAACGCCCTGGTAGCCGAAGATAGCGAGGGTATTGTGGACGTCAAATGGTTCAGTAAGGACGAGGCGCTAGCTACCATTGAGTACAAGGATACAGAAAAACTCTTTAAACTCGGCTTGGAAAAGCTTAATATCGCCTAATGGAAGCCGCTGGAAAACTCGAACAACTGCAGCAGCAGCTAGGCATCAAGTTTGATGACTTTAGCTTGCTGGAGCGTGCTTTTATTCACCGTTCATATATTAATGAACATCCTAAATCTGGGCTGGAGCACAACGAGCGCCTGGAGTTCTTGGGTGACGCCGTGCTTGAACTGGTGGTGACCGACTATCTGTATCGTCACTACGAAAATCCCGAGGGCGATTTGACAAACTGGCGCAGTGCGCTGGTAAAGACCGAGAGCTTGAGCGCAGTAGCGGAAAAGCTAGAACTGGATCAGTATCTGCGGCTGAGCCGCGGTGAGGCTAAGGGAAATGTGCGCAGCCGCTCACTCATTCACGCCAACTGTGTTGAGGCGATGATCGGTGCGATTTATTTGGATAAGGGCTATGAGGTGGCGCGCGGTTTCATAGAGGCCCACATTGTTAGCCGGCTTGAGGGTATTTTGGCCGATGGTAGCTGGATGGATCCTAAAAGTAAGTTTCAGGAATTATCGCAGGAGCGCGAGGGCTTCACGCCTCACTACAAGGTGATGGAGGAGATGGGTCCCGACCACGACAAGGTGTTCGTGGTAGGGGTGTATGTGGGCGACCGGCTGTGCGGCAAGGGGCAGGGCTCGAGTAAGCAGTCGGCTCAGCAGGCGGCCGCGGCTGCGGCGCTGAAGAAGTATAAGTAGACAAATACCAGTAATTATTGTAATGTAGTATCAGCTTTCTAGAAAACTTTACCGTTCAACTTCTAGCGAAAGTGGTACACATGACTGACTCTGCCTTGACGGTCGCTCGAGCTCTTATTGGGCTTCAGAGCGCAAATCGATCGCTATCCAGTATGACTCACCTGTACTACCAGGAGGAGGAGTACTTTGAGGAACGAAAGCAGTTCGCTCACGCTCGTAATAAACGCGAGGAACGTCGCTGCTACAACCGGGAGCAAATTGATGGCCATGTAGAGGAGTTCGAAGCAAAGTGGGGACTGTTGGTTGATCTACTTTCATCCCTCGCCACGATTAAGAGTGAGATCCCATCGGGCTTGGAGCCCAGGGAGATTAATCAGTTGGCCAGAGAGATGCTGCTGGCGGCGGAAAACACGATCATCATGGAGGCGGATGAGGAGGGAGAAAGCGGCGCTTAAGAGCGCCCTTTAGATTACTGGGTGCGCTAGCGATTTCGCTGGCGCACCCGCAGTAACGCAATTATTGCCACCACCAAAGCCAAAATCCACTTGTAACCATAACCACTTTCGTGGTATTACGAAGGTACGACGTGTGAGTACAGCGTAATCATCGTCATGTTCTTCGACAGGGAGGTAGTCATGCCTGCACCGCATTTTTTCGTGTCGACTGGCACGTTGGTGCCGCCGACTCCCTCGATTGGAGTGCCACGCTTGCTTAAGGCGCCGTTTCACTTGCCGCATAAGCTGGGCTTGGGGCCATCGCCCGATCGCTTCATTGCAGATGCGGCGTATGGGCCGCTCAAGGAGCTAGGTAACTGCTGGGTGGTGCCGCTTTCATGGCTCGGCCTTGATGGCCGTGACGCCTCGGTGGCGCTGGCTAAGGCCAAACTACGCCAGTTGCTGGAAAAGCATCCCGGAGCTCGGGTGATCTTGATCGGCCAGTCCCAGGGTGGCTTGGTGACCGCTGAACTGGTACTCGATCCTGAGTTCAGAGGGCGTATCGTGGCCTGTGTTTTTGCAGGCACTCCCTTCCGGGGCTCCGCCGCCATTGATCGGTGGTATCTGCGTTGGTCAACCGCTCTTCCGGGAGTGAAGGCTATGCAGGTCAATCATCATTCATTGATTGAACTCGGTGAACGAATCGAGGCTACCTGGCCGTCTGAGGTAATCGCCGTGGTAGCGGCGTCACCCCATGACGAGCTCGTCTCGTTGGAGTCGGCAAGAGGGGTGCGTTTTCCGCCGGATGTCGATGTGCGATGGTATCACATTGACGACCGTCATCCCGATCAGCGTGAAAAAGGAGTGGAGTATTTGCAGTGCGGCCGCCGAGCACGGCACCTTCTTATGTGTCGAGGCAGCCTGATACCGGAGGTGCAAAAACTCCGCCAAGAGCTGACTCCAGTGACTACCGAAGATCTCATTGCGGCTTAGCCGCTCGTGCCGCCGTCCGGGATAGGTACCCCGGGCGGCGGTTCGTCGTTTTAATTCCTCATTCTGCCCTATAATAGAAGCAAGAGCGGAATGACTATCAAAGAGATTACAATTAGTGGGTTTAAGTCGTTTGCGCGGCCGACTAGCTTTCGGCTGGAAAGTGGCGTAACGGCGGTAGTGGGGCCCAATGGTTCGGGTAAGAGTAACCTGGCGGACGCGCTCCGGTGGGTGCTGGGTGAGCAGTCGGTTAAAACTTTACGGGTTAAGAAGACCGATGATCTGATTTTTGCCGGCACAGGAGCCAAAGCGCGCGGCAGTGTGGCCGAGGTGAGGGTGCGGTTTGATAACAGTGATGACCTGGTGTTGCCGGAGTTTTCCGAGGTCGAGCTGAGCCGCAAGTTGTATGGCAGCGGTGAGAGTGATTATCGCTTGAATGGTCGCAAGGTGCGACTCGCAGACATTCAGGAGCTGCTCGCTAAGGCCCGCATTGGGGCTGGCACGTATGCCATTATTGGCCAAGGCATGATCGATTCATTAATTTTGGCGACGCCAGCCGAACGCAAGCTGCTCTTTGAAGAGGCCAGCGGTATTAAAGAATTCGAGCTGCAGCGGGCGGCAGCGATGAAGCGACTGCGCGCGACCGAAGAAAATATGCAGCGAGCCCGGGACATCCTCGCTGAGCTGGCACCACGCTTGGCGACGTTGGAGCGCAGCCGTCAATCGGCGGCTAAGCGGGCGGCGCTTGAAGCGGAGCTGATCACGTTACGTGAACAGCAGCAGATTGCCGAGCAGCTGGAGCTACAAACGCAGATAGAGGAGGGTAATGCCAAGATTGAGCGCCTGCAGGACGAGCTTAATAAGCACGTAGAGCAAATTAAGCGCTTAACCACTGAGCAAAAGGTCGTGCAAACAGCCCAGAAGCAGGCTGAGGTGGCAGGCAAGCAAGCCATGGCGCAGCTCAACCGGCTCGAGGCCAGCCGTGAACAGCTTTTAAACGATGCCAGCGTGCAACAGGCGGAGCTCCAGCATTTGCGCGAACGGCTGGGTGAGCTGGATGCCCTCGCGACCACCCAAAAAAGCCTGGAGGGTGAGGCTCGGGCGCTCGCCGCCAAGCTAACCGGTGCGGAGCAAAAGCTCGCCGCCGCCCAAAAAGAACAGAGCGCCGCCATTGCTGAGCGCGATGGCGGGGGTAGCGTCGTACGGCGCCTCCAGCAGCAACTAGTTAAGCAGCGTAAGCTCTTACAAGACGATAATCAAACCGAGTATGTGGTGCACGCCCAGACCATCGTCAGCGATCTGCACCGAGCGCTTGAGCACGAGGAGATCGATAAGCCCCATCTGCAGGCGCTGGCGCAGCGAGTAAGGCGCTTGCTGCGGCTCGCGACCGAACGCAACCAAGAAGAGGCGCTCGGCCAGCTGCGCGTTCTGCAGACCAAGCTTGGTGACGCGATTCGCGACCGGGAGGTAATTGACGCGCGCTACACGCGCGCTACCCTGCATCTACGCAGCTGCGAGCTGGATGTGGCGGCGGTTAAGCGCGAAAGCGAGGAGCTCACGGGGCGAGCGCAGCAGCTCAAGCGAGAGCTACTGCAGGGTGAGCGTAGCCGCCAGCACGTAATGAAAAGGGAGCACGCTATTGCGGAGTTGCAGGAGCGGTTGCAGGCTAATCAGGCCGAAATCGAGCAGCGGCGCCAGCAGCTATCCCAGGGCGCCGAGCCATCAATTACGGTGGCGGTCGAGGTGGCGCGCGAGTTAGAGCGCCAAATGGCCGCCCGCGACGGGTTAAGTGGGGAGCTTAAGAACCTGCAGGCGGAGCATCGCCAGCTGACGGCTCGTGCCAAACCAAAGCTACAGATCGGTCACACCAAGCCGGCCGAGAGCGCCGCTGTTCTTGGTCAGCGGGTGGTTGAGCTGGCGGCGCGGCTGGCGACTTTGCGCGAGCTGGGCCACGATGTGGAGCTGGAGCACGCTGAGGTTAAGGAGCGCCATGACTTTCTTATCTCCCAGCTTGAGGACCTGGAGCAGGCACGCAGTAACGTTTTAGAGGTGACCGAGCAGCTTAGTGGAGCTATGCAGGCCCAGTTTGCATCGGCTTTTGCTGAAATTTCGGAGCGGTTCAGCGCTCTTTTCCAGGAGCTTTTTGGTGGCGGCGCGGCGCGCTTGGCGCTTGACGAATCGTCCGAGGGCGAGATGGGAATCGAGATTGAAGTTGTGCCGCCCGGTAAGCGCACCCGCCACCTAACCGCACTTTCGGGTGGGGAGCGCAGCCTGGCGGCTTTAGCGCTGCTCGCGGCCATTGTGCAGGTTAATCCCAGCCCGATCCTGGTGCTCGATGAGGTTGATGCCGCTCTTGATGAAGCCAACGCTGCTCGGTTCAGCCAGCTCCTGAACGGCTTGGCGGAAAACTCCCAGGTGCTCGTCATCACTCATAACCGCCAAACCATGATGGCGGCCAGTGCTCTTTTTGGCATTACCATGGACCACCAACACGTTTCACAGACGGTAAGCGTGCAGCTGGATGAGGCGGCCGCTCTCATCAAAACCTAGATACTATAGACAAAAACAATAAAAAGTAGTAATATAATAAAACTTGTATCTGTAGACACCCTGTACTGCAACAAGCGACCCTAGGAGCTACCATGAATATTGCCTTTGAACTGCTTGTGGCCTTCCTCAAGGCTTATCAGCTGGTTTGTCGCCCTGACGACCAAACCCTGTCTCCCAAAGAGAAGAAGGAAGAAGCCCATAGCGCCCTCAACGAGCTCTGGCTCATTGTGATCAAAGGCCCTGTTAAGGGCATGCAGCACCTGGACTGGAGTCAGAAAATTGAGCACCTGGAGCTAGCTTCGCCAGAGTTCTGGCGTGCGGCGGAAGCAATTTACGCCGAGATGGCCGCGAGTGTTCTCGAGAGGACATCCGTGTTCGCGCCAGAGGCTGCTGTCTAGGCACCCTTCATCCGCTCCATGGCTCCTAGGGGTATCGGCTCCGTGCTACGCTTGTGACCTCTCGGCACCAGCGTAGTGCGGGGCCGCCTTACTTTATAGGCTCTAATCCGTTGACTTTTTGGCTCCAGATGGGTACAATCTCCTGAGTATGTTAGTCATTCGCCTGGCCCGTGGCGGCCGTAACAAGTATCCGACCTACCGCATCGTTGCGGCTGAGTCTGCGCGCGCCGCTACCGGTAAGTACGTTGAGGTCCTCGGTCACTACAACCCTCACACCAAGGAGTTGATGGTTAAAAAAGAGGAGACGTTAAAGCGATTGGGGAATGGCGCTCAGCCATCTAACACGGTTATTAAGCTGCTGCAGCGCGAGGGAATTGAACTGCCGTCGTGGGCTAAGCTGAAGACCAAGCAGCCAAAACCGAAAACCGAGGAAGCCAAGGCAGAAGAGGCACCGGCGGCTGATGAGCCCACTGAGGAAGAGGTTGCTACCGAAGAAACCGCCACCGAAGAGCTAAAGGAGGAGACTCCGGCTGAGGATGAGGTGCGGGTAGCAGAAGCAGCCACCGAAAACGCCGCCGATGTTGAGGACGAAGTAGCTCCAGCCGGAAAAACCGAAACCGCCGAAGACGCCGAAGCTGCCGCTGAAAAGGCCGAAAAGGTTGAGGCCGCCGGAGAAAAAGCTGCCTTGGATGCACCAGACGAGCCCGCCGAAAAAGCCGACGAAGCCTAGACACAGCCAAAAGTTTGCTATTATACAACTAAGTAATAAATTACCGTAATGCGAGGGCTTAGGCATGGCAGATTTACGTGAAGATTTCGTGCAATATGTGGTAAAGGCATTGGTGAACAATCCCGATGCGGTGAGCTTGCGGCGGGTGAGCGATGACCGTGGTGAATATTTAGAGCTAACGGTCGATGCCGCCGATATGGGCAAGGTGATCGGGAAGGCCGGAGCTACGGCCAAAAGTTTACGTACGCTGCTGCGGGGCGTTGGAACCAAAGACGATTTGGCTCCGTTGCCACTGAAGATTGTGGAACCTGAAGGTGACGATCGCCGAGCGGCGCCGGTGGCAGCTGAGGCTGCGCCAGCAGAAGAGCCGGCGGTTGAGGGTGTTGCGGCCGAGCCGGTAGCGGAGGTTGTCGAGGAACCCGTACCAGAAGAGCCAACCGAGGTTAAGGACGAGCATCAAGAACTCCATGAGCGCACCAAGCGCGAGATGGAAGAGCTGGCCGACCTCGAGTTTTAAGGTTTCATGAAAAAAGACGACTGCATTTTTTGTAAAATAGCGGCTGGTGAAGCGCCAGCCTACATCGTGTGGGAGGATGATACCCACATGGCTTTTCTTACGCGCCACCCTAACACAGAGGGCTTTACCGTCCTCATCACCAAGGACCACTACGATAGCTACTTTGCCGATCTGCCCGAGGATGTGCTGGCTGGCTTAATGTCGGCGGCGCAAAAAGTGGCGCGTAAGTTGGATGCCGCCTTTGATGATGTCGGCCGCACCGCGCTGATTTTTGAAGGCTTCGGCGTCAACCATATCCACGCCAAACTACCTCCGCTGCATGGGACAAAATCAGATAGCTGGCAGCAGCACATAGCTAAAATTGACACCTATTTTGACACCTATCCTGGCTATATATCGTCGCACGATTCGATTGAGGCCAGCGAAGAAACCCTAGCCCAGACTGCCAAAAAGATTACCGGTTAATGAAAATCGATATTATCACCTTGTTCCCGGATATGTTCGCCGGCCCCTTCGATATGAGCATGCTGTGGAAGGCCAAAGACCGGGGACTGGTTGATATTCGTATGCATGACCTACGTGAGTTCGGCTTGGGCTCGCGTCGGACCGTCGATGACACTCCTTACGGGGGCGGAGATGGGATGCTGCTCAAGCCCGAGCCGGTGGTAGCGGCTATCGAGCAGGCCAAGCAGGACAATACGGCGGCAAAGGTGATCGTGCTTTCGCCGCAGGGCAAGCGATTTGAGCAGGCTAAGGCCATAGAGCTGGCCACGGCCGAGGGTCTTATCCTGGTAGCGGGCCACTATGAGGGCTTTGATGAGCGCATTCTAGATTATGCCGACGAGGAGCTTTCGATCGGGGACTACGTGCTGACTGGCGGCGAGCTGCCGGCCATGGTGCTGGTAGATACGGTAGTGCGGCTGATCCCAGGTGTGCTGGGAGGCGAACAGAGCGCCCATGTGGAGTCATTTAGCGATGGATTACTGGAGTATCCCCAGTACACGCGGCCGGTTGAGTTTCGTGGCGCGGTGGTGCCGGAGGTGTTGCAGCAAGGCCATCACGCCGAAATTGAAAAATGGCGCCAGGAGCAAGCGCGGGCCAAAACCCAGCGCAATCGGCCCGACCTACTCTCTTAGCGAACAACCTTGGGCGCTCGAGCGGCGGTGAGGGAGCTGTATAATGAATCGCTAAAACCGTTAAACCAGCTATAGGCGGTGCCGGTGCTATCCCAGGGGCCGGTCAGGGCCGCCACGATATAGTCGCCGCTAGGCGCATACACAATTCCGGCGTCATGGGCCAGGCCATTGAGGTCACCGGTTTTGTGCGCCACGCTAACTCCGGCCGGTAGCCCTACCGGCAGGCGGTCGTTAATCTGTTGGGCTTTGAGCAGGTTGATAAAGGCGTTGCTGCTCGTGGGGCTGACCAAGCTACCGTTATACAGTTTTTGGAGAAGCAGCGCTACGTCGCTGGCGCTGGTTTGCTCGCTGTTGCTCTGGCGCAGCAGGGTGTGGGTGAAGCCGGCGGCGTGCAGGTTGGCATTCTGCGCATCCCAGCCGACCATACCGGCTAAGGCCTCGCCGCAGGGGTTGCTCGAAACGGTGATCATGGCGCTAAGACAGTCTTGGACGCTCATCCCGGTGTTGCCGGCGGTATCAGCATAGTGGATGGTACCGGCATCAATACCGTGGTAAATGGCGTCGGCCACAAACAGCTTATAGAGGCTGGCGCTGGTAAAAACAGCATCGGCGTTGCTGCTCGCGACGGCGCCGGTTTTCAGATCGATCGCCATAATACCGGTCGGCACACCGACGGCCGCGGCTTGCTGATTGATGACGCTCTGCATGGCTTGCTGGGCGGCGGTGGTCGCGGCGGCTTGGGCGGCTGCCGAGTTGGCGGCGCTTACGCGAGCAGTAGCGGTTGGCCGCTTTATATTCGCATGAGTGGACACGCGGACCTGTGGCGTCACCGTCGATAGATTAATCGAGTGAAGGTGGCTTGCCGAAAGACCAATGCCGCCGGCCGCAATCCCGACGGTAGCGGCGGCCAGTGCCGCCGGAGCGTACCAGGTTGCGCCCGAAGTAAGCGGCCGGGCCAGCGGTGGCATGGCCGTTACGGTTGCCGCAGGGGGCGGCGCCGGTGGCTGAGCGATGCGCCGTACCATGCCATCGAGCGAGCCGGTGCGCGCCGGAGGCGGTCCTGAAATCATGCGCCGCCGCGGCGCCCCGAACGTCGGCTGATCGGCTGCCATAGTAAACCCCGGACGCCGCTGTACTCCGTCAATTGAAACCCTCATATGCTTAAATTATACGACGCGACTACCCAAACCGCCAATGCTTGGGAGGAGCTGGCAAACTCGCGTACAATAGACTAAAAGGGAGTTGAAACATGTTTACATTACCGGATCTGCCATATAGTTTTGACGCGCTGGAGCCGCACATTGACGCTAAAACGATGGAGATCCATCACGATAAACATCACGGCACCTACGTCCAAAAACTGAATGACGCGCTTAAAGACACCGAGTTTGCCGAGGAAGCGGACGTCTATGAGCTACTTAAAAAGCTCGACCAAGTCCCCGAAAAGGTTCGGACGGTGGTGCGCAACAATGGCGGCGGCCACGCTAACCATAGCTTTTTTTGGAAGGTGATGTCGCCCGAGCCGAGCGATCCCAGCGATGAGCTGGTGCAGGCCATAGAGCAGGCCTTCGGCGGCCTCCAGCCGTTTAAGGATAAGTTCACGGAGGCGGCCACCGGCCGGTTTGGCAGCGGCTGGGCGTGGCTCTGTAAAGATGAGTCGGGCTTGCACATCGAGACCACGCCGAATCAGGATAACCCCTGGATGGAGGGCCACACCCCCATTCTTGGCCTGGACGTGTGGGAGCACGCCTACTACCTTACGTATCAGAACAAGCGCCCCGATTACATTGAGGCCTGGTGGAAGGTGGTGAACTGGAAGGCTGTTTCCGAGCTCTACGTCGGCTAGTCGTTTCATTAAATCTTAAAAAGCCCGTGCTTCCTTGATAGACGCGGGCTTTTTTGGTACCATTTCGGAGTCAAATAGACCAATATTGGGGCGTGGCCAAGTGGTAAGGCGCTTGATTCTGGCTCAAGAGATCGTAGGTTCGAATCCTACCGCCCCAGCCATAAGCGGTTTGACATATCACGTGCCTCAAGCTATTCTCAGGCTAAGATATAACTTAATGAGCGCTCATGCAAAAACTTAAAGACCAAAAAGGCTTCACCGCCTTCGACATTGTCATTATCATTGTGGCTCTAGTTGCCATCGGTGCTGCAGGCTATTTCGCCTACCAAGCCCGTAGTACTACCAATAGTGATTACTCGGTCGTAGTACCAAAAACTAAGACCACCAAAGCCACTACGACAACCCCGACTCCAAGTCCATCTCCAAGTCAGCAGCAATGGCTTACAGTAACCGAACTTGGGATAAAGATCCCGCTTACTACTCAACTTGCTGGCGCCACCTATGCTTATAATACTTCCAATTCTACGGCTAGCCTTAGTACGAATGCCATGACCTCTGCGGATCAGGGATGCTCAGCTGGCGGGGGTGCAGCCCCAGGCGGCACTATTGGCGAGAGTGTGGCGCTAACTGCCACTGGGAATACGCATGCAAGCCCAGATAATACCCTCAGCTTTAAGGTTAATGGTAAATTTGTATATATAAATAATCCACAGGCGACCTGCTCAGAAAACGCTGCAGTACAAACTCAGGCTCAGCAGCTATGGCCAGAGTTTAGACAGGCTTTTCTGCAAGCCCAGCCCCTATAGCGACCCAAGAGGTTGTCCTGAGACAATTCAGATAACGAACCAGACCCCCGCCATGGATTTATTAATGTAGAGATTTACTCCTGTATAATGAGTAGTTAAAGCTAGGAGGGTATATATGACGAAAGCTATTACGCCAAATCTATGGTTTGACGGCAACGCCAAGGAGTCGGTTGATTTTTACGTTTCAGTATTCCCTGATAGCAAGATCATCACGACCTCCTACTATCCCAAGACAAAAGAAGAGGGTTTAGCGGATTTTCAGTCCAATATGGCAGGAGAGGTCCTGACTATTGAATTTGAGCTTAGCGGTAATCCCTTCCTGGCGATTAATGCCGGCTCAAGATTTAAATTTAATGAAGCGGTCTCGTTCGCGGTTCCCTGCGAGGACCAGGAAGAAATTGATTACTACTGGGAAAAGCTTTCTGCGGTTCCTGAAGCCGAACAGTGTGGCTGGCTAAAAGATCAATATGGCCTAAGCTGGCAGGTAGTGCCAAAGAATGTGGATGAACTGCTTAAGCGCCCAGGAGCCTTTGCCAACATGATGAAAATGAAGAAGCTCGTTATTGCTGACTACTAACATGAGTTCGGACAACACCCCAAGCGCGGCCCAGCAGATAGATGCCATCATAGCGAAGGCAGACGGCTGGCGCGGCGAAAAGTTGTCGCAACTGCGTGCCGTAATAAAGGAAGCCGACCCGGACTTGGTAGAAGAAGTGAAATGGAAAAAGCCTTCGAGACCAGAAGGAGTCCCGGTGTGGTCTCATAGCGGCATACTGTGCATTGCCGATACGCTCAAGAATGCCGTGCGACTCACATTCCCCAAAGGCGTTCAAATCAAGGATCCGAAGAAGCTCTTTAATACGCGTCTAGATAGCAAGACGGTTCGCGCTATTGATTTCGACCAAAGCGCAAGCGTCAATGTAACCGCGCTAAAGGCTCTAATTCTCGAAGCGGTGAGGCTGAATAAAAGTCTATGAGGCTTAAGGCCAAGCTCTCGGGGTGGTCTAGGCGAACCGCTGACTGTTTTGGTACCATACACCCATGACCACAAAACAAATTTCCGACGGTGTGGTGCACCAACTGCCCTCAGATCTTAGAAAAGCGCTGATGGCAGATAAGGCGGCGCTGGCGCTTTGGGAGGATATTACACCACTTGCCCGCAACGAATGGATTTGCTGGACGATTTCGCCCAAAAAAGCGGAAACTCGGGCTGACCACGTTCGGCGGGTAGTCTCGGAATTAAAGGAGGGGATGCGCCGCCCTTGTTGTTGGATTGGCTGCATCCATCGCACCGATAAACCGATAAGCCCTTCGGTCCGCGGGATACTTCGGGGAAGGGCAGCTTAGGCGGCTAAAAATCCAACACAGCTCCGGTCATACATTTATTTTTTGATATACTTACCGCATGTCAACAAAATATGTCTTAAACTCTGGCGGGATACGCAATAATTCAGAACTCAAAAAGAAGTTTCATCGGGAGCTTATAGAAGGCCTCCGGCCTGAGCCAAAGTTTTTATTGTGTAACTTTGGGCAAGGGCGAGAATACTGGGAGGATAAATTTGAAGGCTACTCGGCGTCTATTGCTGAAGATATGCCGGATGACGTTAGACCTACGTTTGAACTCGCAATGCCAGCAACTTTTAGTGAGCAATCTAAAAATGCTGACGTTATCTATATTCACGGAGGGGATGACCACCTAATGCAGTACTGGCTTAAGCAGCTAGACGTTCCAGCTACGTGGGAGGGGAAGGTGGTCGCGACAAACTCGGGTAGTTCAGACGCTATCACAAAATCCTATTGGACCTGCGACTGGCGGGAGTGTGGGGACGGACTTGGCATACTGCCAATTAAGTTCTTGCCACACTATCTGTCGGATTTTGGGACTGATGATCCTCGGGGACCGATCGACTGGGAACAGGCAAAGCGGGAACTTGAGGAGTATGGCGACACAAGCCTGCCGGTTTATGCGCTTAAAGAAAGCGAGTTCGAGGTATTTGAGGTTTGAGTTAGAGCGTGAAAACCAATCCACAGCTTCAGCCAGGGAGGGCTTAATTTGCTATAATAGAGCCATGAAGACACTAAACTTACAATCCGTTGTGTATAAAGAGGGCGAGTATTATGTCGCCCAATGCCTTAATGTTGATGTCTCGAGCTTTGGTAATACCGAGCCGGAAGCTCTTACTAATCTCAAAGAGGCTCTTGAGCTTTATTTTGAGGATATGCCTGATTCCAACATTTCCGATGTTGCGCAAGCGCACCTTAAGTCTCTGACTTTGCAGGGTGCCTAAGCTTTACTCCTCTAGTCATATTATTAAAGTCCTTGATTCCAAGGGCTTTATTTTTGTTTCGCAAAAGGGCAGCCATGCCAAGTATCGCAACGGGAGCTTGACGGTAATTGTGCCAGCTGGGAAGAAGGAAATTCCGCTCGGGACGTTCCGCTCAATCCTGCGACAATCTGAGCTTAAGGGCCAAGACTTCAAATAGCGGAGCCAATGGGTTCTGATTGGCCCGAGCGGGCGGACAGCATCTACCAGTTTGGCTACAACCCTCGGACCCGCAAAGGAGAGCTGGTTGATGTGAACTTCGAGAAGTTCGCTGCCGCCCGGGCCGAAGGTCGCGATCTCTAAAACTCCATACTTCAGACTAACCAGTCTGCGTCGGCTACGAGCCGGGCCCTCTACGTAACGAGGGCATCCAATTGCTATAATCCCTTTATGAATATCAAAATCCGCAAGGCCACCGCCGGTGACGCCACTACGATAGCCGAAATTTTAACCGATGCTACGCAATATAAGGCCCAGCATGGTGATAGTTCTTGGGGCTCGACCGCCTATGTCGCCGAAGAGGTTCGCTTATTCCTGGATGACGCGTACTTGATCTATTTAGAGAATGAGCTGGCGGGAACGGTGACGTTGCAGTGGGAGGACAGGCTGTGGGGCGAGCAGCCGCCTAACGCGGGCTACATCCATAAACTTGCGGTTAAGCAGCGTTTTCGCGGGCTGAAGATTGGGGAGCAGGTGGTACTATGGGCGCTATCAAAAGTAAAAGAGCGTAACTGTGAGTTCCTGCGGCTTGATTGCCTTACTTCGAATAGCAAGTTATGTCAGTACTATGAAAAGCAGGGATTTTTGCAGGTTGGAAGCGCGGAAGTTAGAGGAAACGAGGCGGCGCTGTACGAAAAGAAAGTTCATGGCTAACTGGGACTTAAGCTAGCTACGACCACCGCGAGGTAGGCACATATGTCTACGGGTAGACGTACGAATTGGACGCAATCGGAATTTGCTCGAAGTGAAGATTATAGGTAGCCCACTCGTCAGCAGTGACAAGACCGAGGGTTGAGGTAGCAATCTGGCAGCCTGGCCATAGCCAAATGTCAGGATAGTGGAGCGTCCAGCCAATCGCCGATCCAACCGCATTAGCCATGTCTGGTAGCGCTTGGCCGGCGGCGTCAAACGTCGGGCCTGGCGCCATACAAATAATTGGCTGGTTGGTGTTGCTAATACCAACAGTTGTACGTGCCAAATACATCTGATTGCCGTGCGGATCGAACAGCGCATAGCCGGCGTAACGAGGGTTTGCCGTAGCGCCAGTAGTGTCAAGCGTAAGCCGGGCGCCAATCAGGCGCTGGTAGACACCGGCGGGCACCGTATAGACGAACTCAGTGCCATTCATCCATTGCTTCGACGGATACCCCCATACAACCGTATTGATTGGGGGCCCATCGCTCCACTGTACACTCATGCGAAGGCGTAGCTCCCAATCGGCACCTGCTCCAGAAACAGGTTCATGGTGGTATATTGATCACCCGCCAAAATGCCGTTGGTGTTGGTCGCAATGGTTGAGCCCGGCCACAGCCAAATGTTTGGCATATGCATTGAGATAGTCTGCGCCGTGTTAGGCAGTACTACCTGCGGGGCCCGGGGGCTGATTGAGACATTCGTGGTCTGGTTCGCTGAGATAGCGGTCGACATATGACCCATGTAAATATAGGGGGCGGTCTGCAGCACAGCTGAGCCGTTGGTGGCGGTTCCGGAAACGTCACCAGTATTATTGGTAAAGTTTGTGATTCCGGTGAACGAGGTCGGGGTCACTCCGGAGTAGCGGAGACTCCCGCTCAGACTGGAGACCGATAGGTTGCCACCGGTCGGGAATCCGGCGGTAGACACAACATTTAGAGTAGTACTTGGGGAGCTCTGATCACCAACAACAGTCGTACTACCGTCTAGGCCCTGGATTTGGTAGCCAATCAAGCGAGTGCCAGCTGTGCTCCCGGCGGTAAAGGTAAAAAACATCGAGAGCATTCGCTGCATGTAGCCCGCCGGAACCGTATATTTGTAATCCGTGGTTTGCGATCCAGCAATAACGGAGATGGCAGTCGGGGGTGCCGAGCCCGGCGCGTAGATTATCCCAGTGCTCATGGGTAGGTAAACCCAGTGGCTGAAATTTGCTCAAAGAATAGGCTCATCGCGGTGTACTGATCGCCGGATTGCAAACCCGGAGCTGTGCCATTACTGGTCGAGGTGACGAGCTGACAGCCAGGCCACAGCCACATGTCGGGAAGGTGAAGAGATTGGGCTTGGGCGGCGTTCGATGAGACAAACTGTGGTGCCTTAGAGCTAATGCTCATATTCATCGTCGAGGTAGCGGTGACTGCCGCGGCAGACCGCATCATGTATATGACGTTGCCATGCTCGTCGAGCAACCGGTAGCCAAAAAAGCGATTGGCAACCGTGCTGCTGGTGGTGGCGGTAATGAACCAAGAGAGTAGGCGCTGGTACTGACCCGAGGGCACGGTGTAGGTGTACTCACTACCGGCGGTCTGCGACCCGGCGATCGTGGATACGACGGTTAAGGGAGGCGCGCCAGCGGCGTAGTAGACCATGGTCTGGGTCCAGGTGGTAGCTGTAGTATCGACCGTGATTGGGGCCGCAGTAGTAAGGAGCCAGCTTGTCCCGGCGTTGACGGTGCCATTTGCTACAGAGACGGTTCGGCCGCCAGTGAGTGACGCGCCCGTGTTATATTCATGCGGCCGCGTCCATGAACCTGAGGCTGCTAGCCATGGGCCGTTTTGCGAAGCCGTGGTCTGTCCCGTGCAAAGCACCAGATCGCTGGCAAGAGTGGTGTAGCCATCAATTGTCTGTAAGCCCGAAAGCGTAATGTTCGAAGTCGCTACGGCTTTACAGACCGCCAGTCCGGGTACGTGTAGGTTCAGCCGGGAGGTACCAGCGTCTGCTGTATCGGACAGGTTGTTACTTGATTGCAGCGCCCCGGTAATCCGGCTGTCGTTGCCCGCAGCGTAGGTGCTGCTACTGGTACCGGCTACCGGAATCTGCCCGAAGGCCGCCGCGTCGCTGCCAGTGGTGCCATTCGCGAGATTGGTGATTTTGTGCGTTCCTAGCGAAACATCTGCGGTAGGGCCACCCACCTGATCCAGCCGCGGCATCGGGTGGACGTGTCCGGCGTCGGCCGCTTTACCGACTGCGCCAGCCGCTTGATTGCCGAGCGGCTGAATGTCGCTCGCCGTACTATCAAGAGTGACACCCCCGGCCGGCGTCGTCCAAGTGGTAGTGGTGCTATTTGTAGCAGTCAGGACTTGATTAGCGCTTGGTGCCGAAGCGGGCAGCGTAACGCCATTCAGCTTAGCCACCGTGGGGTTAGTGGCCGAGCCGGCTAGATCGCCCGCAAGCTGTATTACGCCAGTAGCGCCGTTGGTGGCTCCCTGTTTGATAGCCCCAAAGGCTGCGGCTGCCGACCCAATATCAGACAAATTATTACTGGCCTGCAATGCCCCGGTAATTCGGCCGTCATTACCGGCTGCATAGGTTCCAGATGTGGTGCCCACTACCGGTATTTGGCCAAAAGCGGCCGCATCGCTGCCGACACTACCGTTAGCCAACCCGGTAATCTTGTGCGAGCCGAGTGACACATCTGCTGTAGGGCCACCCACCTGATCCAGCCGTGGCATGGGGTGGACGTGGCCGGCATCGGCCGCCTTGCCAGTTGCGCCAGCCGTCTGAGTGCCAAGCGGCTGAATATCGCTCGCGGTACTGTCAAGGGTGACGCCGCCAGCAACGGTCGTTGGCACCCACTGGTTGGTCCCGGAATTATAGGTGAGAACTTGATTATTGGTGGCCGCTGAGGCTCCACCGGTATCCGCGAGGCCGGACAGCTTAGTAGTGTTAGGGAGCGCCGTCGCCAGCTTGGTTTGGGTGGTGGAGTCAAGCTGGGTATTACCCACGGCACCGGGCTGAATGGTGCCATCGCCGGCTAAGGAGACGGACAGGTAGTCATTGAGGATAGCACCCCAGGCGCCATCGTCGCCACCAACATCAGGTAATCTGTGGGTCATACTCCTCCAGTGCCTCTTTACTCCTCCAATAGTATCCAAGATGTACCATAAGCGTCAACATATAGGGGGCCGTCGGTGTCAACCTCAGGCCTGTTCCTATGCTTTAAAATCTTATTTACTAGTATAGTGTTCTTAAGCTGTGGCTTCGCTCATTGCAAAAATAACTCGAAAGTGGGTCAGGCGTACGCTTCGCGACCCATCTAGTAGTTCACAATCCTGACAAGGAGATGCTATGAAGAACGATGCTCCTTCCACGTTTGAGTCGATAGTTTATTCCTGGGCATTTCGCTGGTACTGGGTGTTCGCACTTGGTCTATTTGGCGGATGTCTCCTCTACGGTCGCGTCATAACATCAAATGGGGTGCCGCACTGGCTCGCGTTGCCTGTCGCCTATATGTTTGTCGGACTATTGCTATGGGCCTTCATAAGATTCCTCGGATATGAGGAGCGCCGTACGCGTTTGTGGAAAATCTACGGCTCGGCTGCGCTTGAACTATCTGGCGCTGAGGCTGACGAGTATTGCCTGTATCGTATGCATGAGATAAGACGGCTACTCGAGATACGGGTAAGAAATCTCTTTACCCGCCTGCCCTTCACAAATGGGTATTTGTTCCGACTAGACAAGAAAGATTGCGGCTGCGTCAAAATACAAGTTAACGTTGTTCCGTTTCGCCCGTTTTCTTTCGACGATAGTCTTTGTCGCTGGCACTGGCAGCCGGGAACTCTCAAGCAGCGCAACGCTGCAGGATGGAGTCATGAGTGAGCTGAAGCTCACAGAAGAGGTCTACGGCTTCGGCTGTGGACCTCTTTCTGATTTCTGCGTTAAATGGAGGAAGCTCCTTCTTACTTAACCGGCTGTCTCAGTCCAACCACGTTGCCATTGGCATCTTTAACCTGAGCGATTAAGAGACCGCCGCCAACGTCCTTGACGTCTTGATGGGTGGTTGCGCCAGCTTCCACCAAGGTTTGTAGGCTTTGCTTAACGTCCCCCACATCTACATAAGCAATGACTGCCTGCCCGTTGGGGTCGAGGCCAACCTCTACATCGCCAGCTTTATATCCAACATAGTACTCGCCATCGGCGTAGGGTTCGGTGCCCAAAAAGGCCGTAAAAAGGGTTTTACTGGCGCTTAAATCCTTTGCCGGATACACGATTAGCTTAATGTTCTCTGCCATGGAGCCTCCTTTGGGTAGGTTTGTTCTTATCTAAGGCCACGTTACGTGATCGCAAGGGGAGTGTCAAAGTGCGATATGCCGGAGCATTAGCCATCCCGTTTATGCTTTCTTATTAGTAGTAAATATGATAAAAATACACAGACTTTAGAAGTAGCTCATTTTAATTAGGGTCACTCTCGCAAAAAGGAGAAAATTGTGTTCGAGAGGTATGATACAAATGCCCGGGTGGCTATTGTTATGGCAGCGAATAGAGCGCGAGACTTCAAGCACAAC
>JASLFZ010000042.1 GCA_030150485.1 Candidatus Saccharimonadales bacterium
GGTGGTTCTGCCGGCCAAGGTCCCTAACCTGTTGCTTAATGGCCAGATCGGCATTGCCGTCGGTATGGCGACCAATATTCCGCCACACAACCTCAGCGAGCTGGTCGATGGCACCGTTCACCTCATCGATAACCCCGAGGCCACCCTGGAGGAGCTGATGCAGTTCGTCAAAGGCCCCGATTTCCCGGGTGGCGGCACGATTTTTGGCACCGATGCTATCAAGCAGGCCTACGGTACCGGTAAGGGTGGGATTGTCGTGCGGGCGGTGGCGGAGATTGAAGAAGACAAAAAGGGCAACGAGTCAATCGTGGTTACCGAGATCCCGTACCAGGTGAACCGAGCCACATTGGTGGATAAGATTGCCGAGCTGGTTAAGGATAAGCGCATCACCGGCATCAGCGATCTGCGCGACGAGTCCAACCGCCACGGCACCCGCATCGTCGTAGAGCTCAAAAAAGACAGCTATCCTAAGAAAATTCTCAACCAACTCTATAAGATGACGCCGATGCAAAGCGCGTTCCACGTCAACATGTTGGCGTTGGTCGACGGCATCCAGCCCCGCGTCATGACGCTCGAAATGATGCTGAAAGAGTTTATTAAGCACCGTCAAACCGTTGTGCGCCGCCGCACCGAGTTTGAGCTCGGCAAGGCCAAGGATGAGGCCCACATTCTTGAAGGGCTCAAGATCGCGCTCGATCATATTGATGAGGTTATCGCGACCATTCGCGCCTCACGCACCGTTGAGCTGGCCCAGCAAAACCTCATTAAACAGTTCAAGCTGACCGTTATCCAGGCCCGCGCCATTTTGGCGATGCAGCTACGCCGTCTTACCGGCTTGCAGCGACAGGAGATCGAGGATCGGCTAGCAGAGCTGCTCAAACTGATCGCCGCGCTGGAAAAAATTCTGGCAGATGAAAAAGAGATTCTGCGCATCATCAAGGAGGAGCTGACCGAACTTAAAGAAAAGTATGGCGATGAGCGCCGTACCCAGATTATCGCTACCGAGCTCGGTAAGTTTAGCGAAGAGGAGCTGGTGCCAAACGAGCAGGTTATCATTACGCTTACGCAGGGTAACTATATCAAGCGGATCCCATCAAACACCTACAAGAGTCAGGGTCGTGGCGGCAAGGGCATTATGGGTATGACTACCAAAGAAGAGGACGTGGTGGCGCACCTGGTGCTCACTCATAACCACGACTGGGTGCTGTTCTTTACCAATAAGGGGCGCGTGTTCCGCCAAAAGGTCTATGAGATCCCCGCTGCCAGCCGCACCGCCAAGGGGCAGGCCATCGTTAACCTGCTGCAGCTGGGCCCCGATGAGGTAGTAACCTCAATCAACACCTTTGACGGCCAAACCGCCGCCAAGTACCTCTTTATGGCGACGAAGTTCGGCACCGTCAAAAAAACACCGCTGGCCGACTACGCTAACGTCCGCGCTAACGGCCTCATTGCCATCAAGCTTGATCCGGGCGACGAGCTGCGCTGGGTGAAGCAGACCACCGGCAACGATGAGATCGTTATGAGCACTGCGCTGGCCCAGGCCATCCGTTTTAAGGAGAGTGATGCCCGTCCGATGGGTCGCGCCACCCGCGGCGTCCGTGGCATGCGTTTGCGCTCCGGCGATAGTATCGTGGGCGTCGATGTGGTTCAGCCCGATACCGTCCTGCTGGTCGTGATGGAGAATGGCTATGGTAAGCGCACCAAGGTGGGTCAGTTTGCCATTCACGCCCGCGGTGGGCTCGGTATCAAAGCCGGGGTCGTTACTGCTAAGACCGGTAAAACCGTGGACGTGCGGGCGCTCGAAACCGACACCGACGATCTGGTGATTATCTCCACCAGCGGCCAGGTTATCCGGCTGGCACTTAAAGACATCTCCCTGATTGGGCGCGCCACCCAAGGAGTGCGGATTATGCGCATGAAAGAGGGGGACAGGGTCGCCTCGATCGCTTTGGTCGGAGAGGCCAAGCTGGAGCAAGAGCTCGACGATCAGACCACCATCGTCACGTAATGAGCCGTGCAAAACATGCAGCAAAATAGCCCCTAATTGGGCTTTTTTGCTTATGCTAAGCCAAAATTATGCTTGTGCTTATCTCCAACTAAGCGCGAAGGGGCGCATCGTTCTTTAGGACAATGCACCAATGCTGAAGCATCCGCCAACCAGGTATGCTGTCCTCACGCCGTTTCCTTATTTAATGAAGGATTAATTACAACGGAGTGAGGGAGAGTAAAGTGACGCGAAGGGTGTTCGCACAATTTGGTATTGCAGCTCTGACGGTAGCAATGACCGCCGGTGTGGCTTTGGCCGATAGCGGTAGCACCACCACGACCGACCCCGGCAGCTCCCAGCAGCAAGCCAGCCAGTGTGTTACCTCCGTGAGTGCAAACGGCAGCGTTCAAGTGCAATCATCAACCAGCTGCGATCAAAACACCGGCGGTACGGCGGGCGCTCCCACCGATAGCTCGGGTACCACTACGCCGCCGCCAATCATTAACGACCCTTCGGCTGGCTCAGGGCTCGCCACCACCCCAACCTTCGGAGTTACTCCGCCCAGCCCTAATACGCCCCCAACCACGCCCCCAGTACCATCTGTGACGCCACCAGCCACACCGGCGGCCACCCAGACGACCCCCAGCGCGAGCTCTACCTCGGCCATCGCTCTCGCGTCGGTTGACCGCGCCACCCTGGCCGCGGCTGGAAGCCTCAACCCGCCTATCCTGCTGGCCTCCTCGGCTCCTGCCATGCCGCAGCCCAGCGCGCCCAAAGCGCCACTGGGCTTCCTCAACCAGCTCCATCTCCTGATGTCGCAAATCGTGGTACCGGGCGGGCTCGCCATGCCACCACTCGTGCTGCCGGGGCTGTTCGACGTCACGCTCTTGAGCGTAGCTATTATCCTGTTTGTTATTGCCGTCGCTTTACCGACAAATACCTATACGGCCCGTTTGCGCCGATCCGGATTCCTTGGAGCCGCCCGTAGTGATGTGGGCTTCTTCACCCTTCTTTTTGCCACTCCACGAGAAATGAGTTTTATCGGTATCAATGTACCCTGATAGAACTCATTTTGATGTGGAGTCGAACATCAAACTAACACAACAACTAATAACGCTTTAAGAAAGGAGGTGAATGTAATGCGATCTACAAGAATTAAGTACATGGGTAGCGCGGTAGCTTTGGCAGGAATGCTGACATTAGCTGGCGCAGGTTCCGCGTTCGCTGATAGCTCTATTGGTACCACCGGTCCGGGTTCTACGAACACGGTCACGAACAATAACAGCACCAGTTATACGTCGGACACTACCAACAGCGTGTCGGTTAGTAACGTTAATTTCCAGAGCGGCTCGTCCGGCTCGGCTAACGTTTCGGGTAACACCACCGGCGGCAGCGCCATCAGTGGCGATGTAACGAACACCAACACCGTACAGACCACCATTGCCATCGGTAATAACGGGGCAACGGCTGGTAGCGGTTCTGCGGGATCCGGCAGCGGCACAGGGAGTGGCGCAGGTGCGGGCTCCGGCAGCGGTTCGAGTGTGAGTGCAACCTCAGCGAGCAGCACGCCTGGTAAGGGCGGTGGTTCGGTGAGTGGCGAAGGTACCACCGGTAGTGGTTCGGCAGTGCTGCCGGCAACCGGTTGTAGTCAAGCCTGTACCGCAGTGGCCAACGCTCTGCGAGGCAGCTACAAGCCAGCTGGAATTACGGCTTCGGCTATCAAGCAAGCTAAAGGTATTTCCGCTGGTTTGCTCGGTTTGGCTGCAGCATTAAGCTTGGCGGGTGGCGTCGGCAGTGCGTTTTACGCCAGCAAACGTGCCAAAGCCTAAGGAGGGTTTTTAGGCTATGACCATCGTACCTACAAAATTAGGCGTGATTAGCGGAACCGTTGTTGTGGTGGCCGTCGGAGCAGTTTTCACCCTTGTGCTCCGATCTACCCCAGCGGTGACCTCCCACGCCGATAGCACCTCAGCCAGTCCAGCTTCAACCGATAGCGGCCAGAGTGAAGCCAAAAGCTCCTCTGCTCATGTGACGGTTAACGGCGTTACGGTACCGGCCGAGAATGGAACGACCAAAGTTCCCACCCCCAACGGCACTGCTACGGTAAGTGTCTCCGGGAGCTCCGTGAACGCTCAGAGCTCCAGTACGAGCCAATCGACGGGCAGCCCATCGAGTAACCTCAATGTATCGGTGCAGTCGAGCTCAAATGGAAGTAATGTGAACAGCAACTCGTTCCAGCAAACGTCTACGGCCAACGGCGCGTCTTCTACTAACAGCTTCTCTAATGTCTCTGTGAGTGGTAGCGGCCAGGTCAACATAGACACCAGTAACTAACACATTCAGTAAACTCAGTAAAAAATGTTCAATGAAAGGAACTATTTAATTATGCGTACAGCACACGTACTTCGTTATGCTTCTATCGGCTTGGCCACTCTTGGCCTCGGTCTAGGAGTAGCAGCAGCGGACGGCGGCATCAACACCACCGGTCCTAACTCAAACAACCAGATTAGCTCAAACAACAGCCAGTCGGCTTCAGTAGAGAACCACAACAACGCTTCGGTCGGTAACTTCAACGGCCAGGGCGGCAAGAGTGGCAGCGCCAACGCTTCTACTAACACCACTGCTGGTAGCGTAATGAGCGGCGACGTCGCCAACAACGCTTCGAGCACTACCAACCTGTCTGTTACCAACGGTAGCGGCACCGGTGCTGGTTTCTTCACCACCCCGGGTAGCGGCAACGGCGGAACCATCACTCTGACCGGTCCTGAGTCCTACAACTCTGTGACGAACAACAACTCACAGACCATGACCGAAGAGAACAGCAACTGCGTAAACGTTACCAACGCTAACCTCCAGCTCGGCGGCAGCGGTTCAGCCAACGTGTCTCACAACACCACCGGCGGTAGCGCTACCAGCGGTTCGGTTTCGAACACCAGCAACTCGAGCACCACGGTTTCCATCAACAACTAATCCTGTTGATTAACCGCTCGTAAGAGCTGTCTTGTCGGACCTCGGTTCGGCCTCGGGAGGGAGATCCCTCCCCAGCACTCATATCGCATGAGTTATATCACTGAGCAGAGTAGTAAAAGAGCAAAGTTAATTAACCTATAACAGGGCAAACGAGGTAAACAGTATGACGAAATTCCATTCCCAACTTCAGCGCTATCTAGCCATCTTTATGGTGGCGGTGATGGTGATGATCCAGCCAGCCGCGGTCGTGCTGGCTGATAGTCCCAGCGACGGCAGCAGCGATACTACGGCTACCACCACACCGGCCGATACAAGCACCACATCAACTCCTGCCGATACCACTTCGACCGGTACGGGGAGCACAACGGGATCGACCAGCCCCAGTAGCACCGGTAGCACAACTACCCCAACGACCACTACGCCCACCTCGACACCCTCAAGCTCGACTGCCTCTAGCTCTACTACCGGCCCCCAGACTCCGACTGGCCCTCAGGGCCCAACCGGTCCCACTGGTCCCACCGGTCCACAGACTCCAACCGGTCCTCAGAGCCCAACTGGAGCCGGCGTGACCACTCAGCCGCCGGCGTACGCCTTTAATGATGCCACTGGCAAATGGGAGCCCACCATCGTTTCATCCTTTAGCTGGGGTGGCAGCAACTGGGTGTCGCCGTTTTATAGCTACGCTCCTACCACCGGTTGGTGGCACGTTATTCCGGCGGTTACTCCGAGCAGCGCCATCAACGCTTTAACCGCGGGTAGCGGTGACCCGGCCGCGCTGCTTAATAGCATTCTGGGCGGCAGTAGCTCAAATAGCACTACCGGCCCCGGCAGCACCAACAGTAATACGCTCACGACCGACCAAGCTCTACTCGACAACCTGATGCTCAATGGTGGTATTTTTAACAACGATACCTCGCTCGGCACCAGTGGTGACGCCAGCGTGAGTGGCAACACCAGCGCCGGTAACGCCGTTTCCGGCGCCGTCAGCGTGGTCACGAATCTGCTTAACCTACTTAACGCGATGTGGACCTTCTCCGGAACCGGCCTGTCATACTTTGTCGATAACATTATGGGCAACCAGACCGGCGACGTTACCATTACGCCCCAGACCTCAACCATCACCGCTCCGGCTGCTTGTCTGGGTGGACTTGCCTCGAACAGCCTGACCGGCCCCGACTCCACCAATACGGCCTCGCAAAACTGCAACAGCAACATAGATGTTAACGCCCAGACCAACGCCAATATTGTTAACAATGTGAACCTGAACGCTCAGAGCGGTAACGCTAGCGTGACCGGGAACACGCTCGGAGGCAGCGCTACGAGCGGCAACGCTACCGCCGAGCTCAACATTCTGAACCTGATCGATACCGCGATTGGCTCGAGTAACTCCTTCTTTGGGATTATCAATATCTACGGCAACCTGGATGGCGATATTCTCTTCCCGACGCTGGGCCTGAACGGTGCCGTGGCAAGCGGTACGGGTGAGGGCACCTCGGGTAATAACACCACCGGCCCGAATTCAAATAACACCACCAGCACGACCAATACCGATACCACGAACATTAACAATAACGTTAACGGTTCATTTAATAACAACATTAACCTGGCGGCGAACTCCGGTGACGCCAGCGTTACGAATAACACCGCCGCTGGCAGCGCCACCACCGGGAGCGCGACCACAAATAGCAGCCTGTTTAACCTCTTCTACACCGACGTGTTTGCGAACAACGCGGTGCTGGTTATCGTGAACGATATGGGTAACTGGGTGGGGCAGCTGCTCGACCTGCCGGGCTCAAACAGCTCGGAAGGAGGATTGCTAACCAGTGATGGCACCGTTCAAAACGCCACTACCGGCCCTAACTCCAACAATACTGCGAGTACCAGTAATACCAACACGACCAACCTCAACAACACCGTAAATGGCAGCATTACCAACAATGTTACGGCCAAAGCCACCACCGGTAGTGCCAGTGTCAGCGATAACACTCAGGGCGGCAACGCCACCAGTGGCAACGCCAGCGTATCCAGCGATATCGCTAACATTTTCGGGAGTGCGCTGAGCATCGGCCACACCTTCGGGGTACTGTTCATCAATGTCTTCGGTAGCTGGAACGGGAGCGTGGGCGTGAATACCGTTGCCGGTACTACTACCCCCGGGTCGGGTTCGGCGGCCCCTAGCGTTGCGGCCGCCGCGCCACTGGTAAGCCTGGTCCAGGCCGTAGCTGGTGGCCACGGGTTTGCAAGCAGCTTGGCTGGTGGTTCGGGTACGGGATCTGGAGGTGATGTCTCCGCCACGAGCCCGACTGCTACTACCTTGAACGCCGTAAAAGCCGCCGCGGTTACTCCCCAAGCCGCCGCTAAGGCTGCTGCTAGCACCACCGGTCTACTGACCGTGCTGGCTGCTGCCACTATGCTGCTCGCCGGAGGGGCCGCCAGCCTCGAGCGCAAGCTCCGCCGCTAGAGCAATTTCTTCGACGCATTAGGTCATCTACTAAATAAGTAAACAAAGTTAACAATGTGTTAACTTTGTTTACTTATTATAGGGGTATGAAGAAGTACGACAGCCCGTTTGCGATTCTAAGCCCCATACAGTTCGGCATATTAGCTGTTCTAGTAACGCGCTCATATACCGCCTCCGATCTCATGCATTTGGTATCTTCGGAATCATCGCATGCTGTCACCATCTCCCGCCCGGGCATCGGCAAAGTAATAGAGGGCCTGCTCGCCAGAAGGCTCATCGCCGTTGATATCGATCTCGATCATCTTACCGCTACCAATAGCACCGTTTACCGGATCACCAGCTCAGGCATAGATCGCCTCGAAATGGCCATCCAGCAGTACCATCGCCTCAGTCATATCGCCACCGTCAATCTGGCCCGCCGCAGACACAGCCAGACTTTTTTGCTACAATAAGCCGCAAATAGGGGAGATGCATGTTCAATCGATATATCGTGGTCCCGTTCGTTGTTTGGGCCATTACGCAGTTTTTGAAATTCGTGATTGCGGCCTTCCAGGGGCGGGTTGATTTTCGCTACCTCTATGGATCAGGCGGCATGCCCAGCGTGCACTCGGCGGTGGTCACCAGCCTGGCGGTCACGGCGCTGTTGGTTGCCGGTATCCACTCAGCCATCTTTGGCATTACGGCTATTTTTGCGGCCATCGTTATGTATGACTCCTTTGGGGTGCGACGGTCGGCGGGGGAGCAGGCGGTCGCCATCAACCAGATTATTCAAAGCCTTGATACCGACCGCCTGGATCACCCCAATATCCACTTGCGCGAAATTCTTGGCCACAAGCCAAAAGAGGTCAGCGTGGGTGCGGCGCTCGGCCTCGTACTCGGATGCCTGTTCAACTACGACAAGCTTGGCACACTCCTTAATCTAGCCACCCTTCAGGTCGGCTTCACGCTGATTTACGGCCTGGCCGTTATCGCGGTGCTGCTAATTGTTGGTGGGGGTGTGGGCCGGGCGATGCTGCTCAAGCGCTATCGCAAGGTGGCGCTGGCGGAACAGGCGGTAAAGCGCGAGTCGTGGGTGGCTTTTCTGATGGGAATCATCGGCCTGCTCCTGGCCTTCGTGCAATACGAGAAAATTGCCGCCACTCTTTGGATTGTATGGCCGGTACTGTATCTAGTAGCCCTGGTGGCGGCCTTGGTTGTAGTATGGCAGCCCTATCGTGGGGGTAAAATTACCGCCGCTCTGGCCGAACGCAGCCTGCTGGCCGAAAAGGCCAAGTGGATGGAAGGGCCCAATAAGAAACGTCGTGCCGCGGCGGCTCGTTCGCGCAAGCGTTAAAACGAGACGTATCTTCCATACGTTTTTGGCTTACTTAGTAGTAAAAATCATTGTTTTTTAATGAAATATCTGGTAATAATGTGAGGTGTCCAGAGGGCGGTCAGCGCCCTTATTTTATTGTGAAGTGAGCTTAAAGGAGCGGTATGTTAAAACAATCGGTTGCAATTATTGGTTTAGGCTATGTTGGTCTGCCTCTGGCTATCCTGGCGGATAAAAAGGGTTTTAAGGTGGTGGGTATTGATGCCGACGCCTCTAAGGTTGCCGCTATCCAGCAGGGTGCGAGCCCCTTTTATGATCCCGAAGTGACCGCCGATCTCGCCAAAACCAGCCTTACCGCCACCAGTGATATCACCGCCATTGCTGATGTTGATACCATTGTGGTTTGCGTGCCAACACCCGTCGACGAGAACTACAACCCCGACCTCACCCCAGTTCGCAACGCGTGTACCGCCATTGCCCACAATCTGCACGCCGGCCAGCTGATCATCATTGAATCGACCATCAACCCGGGCGTTTGCGATGAGGTCATCATTCCTTTGCTGGAAGAGGCGAGTGGTCTTAGCTGCGGCACCGATTTTTACCTGGCGCACTGCCCGGAACGGATTAACCCTGGCGACACGCGCTGGAACGTCAGCAACATCGCGCGGGTGGTCGGCGGCAACGATGCCATCAGTCTCAAGCGGGCCACCGCTTTCTACGCGGCCGTGGTCGATGCACCAATCAAGCCGATGGGCTCGCTAAAAGAGGCCGAGGCGGTGAAGGTGGTGGAGAACTCGTTCCGCGATATCAACATCGCGTTTGTTAATGAACTGGCAATGTCGTTCACCAAGCTCGGTATCGATGTGGTGAACGTCATCGACGGCGCTGCCACCAAGCCCTTCGCCTTTATGCCGCACTATCCCGGCGCCGGCGTGGGCGGTCACTGCATCCCGGTCGATCCGTATTACTTAATTGAGTACGCCCAGCGTAACGGCTTCAGCCACGAATTTTTGCGGGCCGCGCGTGGCATCAACAACGCCATGCCCGAGTTTGCGGTCGAGCGCTGTGCCGATGGCCTCGAAGAGGCTGGCATCCCGCTCAAAGGGGCTCGCGTAACGGTCTTGGGCCTCTCCTATAAACCTGATGTGGGTGACCTCCGCGAAAGCCCAGCCCTCGAAATTATCGAGATTCTAAAGCGCAAAGGCGCCCATGTAGCCGCCTTCGATCCGTATATTACTGCTTATGAGGGGGGGGTCCCAGCCGCCCACGCCGACGCCGAACGCGAGCCAGCCGCTTTTTACGAGACCGCCACCGCTCTTACCGCTAACGACGATCTCCGCCAGGCGGTTCAGGGCGCCGACGCCGTTCTCATTGCCACCGCGCACGCCGAGTTCAAGCAAATTGACCCCACCTTCTTAAAGGCTGAAGGCATCAAGGTGGTCGCAGACGGGCGTAACTATCTTAACAAAGCCGCCGTCACCAAGGCCGGCTTGATTTACCGGGGTATTGGCCGATAAGCACCTCGCCCTCAGCTATCGCCGAGCCGCTTAAGCGCACTTGGCTGTTTCGGTGGGAGCAAAAACATCGGCTCATCCCACACCTGGTAGTGTTCTGTATTTTATGCTTTTTGGGTGCCAAGTTACTGTTTCGCTCCAACTCTTCCAACGCCTTTCTCTACGGATACGGGATCACGGTCACCTCGGTCATTTTAATGACCTTCACCATCGCCTTTACACGCTACCGCGACCCATACAACGCCGCCCTTAAGCGTCGGTTTGCGCTTCTGGCCGCACATAAACCCTTACCCGCCAACCCGCTCGTCACCTGCTTGATAGCCGTCCACAACGAGGAGGGGATTATCGAGCAGTGCGTCAACTCGGTCACGAGCCAAACCTACGCCCCCAAAGAGATTATTTTTGTTGATGATGCCAGCACCGATGGCTCGGCCGCTATTCTTGATCGGCTAGCGCGGACGCACGCTATCCGCGTGATTCATCTCGAGCACAACGTGGGCAAAAAGCGGGCGTTAAGCCGTGGCGTGCTTGAGGCCAAGGGGAGTATCTTTGCCTTTTCCGATAGTGATTCGGTGTGGGCTCCCGATGCGGTCGAAAAAACCGTTGAGATCTTCAAGTACTTTCCCGCCGTCGGCGCGGTGAGCGGCCACACCCGCGCGCTCAACGCCGATACCAACCTGCTCACCAAGGCTCAAGACTCCTGGTATGAGGGCCAGTACTCGATCCGCAAAGCCTTTGAAAGCGTGTTTAAGTCGGTGACCTGTGTATCCGGCCCGCTCGCGGTGTTCCGCCGCGAAGCGATCTTCAACTTCATGCCGGCCTGGGAGCAAGACACCTTTTTGGGCCAAGAGTTCCGCTTTGCCACCGACCGCACCCTTACCGGTATCGTGCTTGGCAGCAAGTATATTGGCGCCGGTCTGCGGCGCCGCTACCCGGACCCACGCTTTACTACCGTCAAATACCCCTTGCGCAACTGGCAGGTGATCTACTGCAAATCGGCACGGGCCTGGACGGAGGTGCCGGACACCTTCCGCCGCGTGTTAAAACAGCAGGCTCGCTGGAAGAAGAGCTTTGTGCGCAACATCTTCTTTACCGGCCGTTTTTATTGGCGCAAGCCGTTTCTGCCGGCGCTGGTGTACTATCTTCACATCGCTTTTGTGTTGCTTGGCCCGTTCGTGGCCTTTCGGCACATTATTTACCTGCCGCTGCACGGCAATCTCTACTCAATGTTCCTTTACCTGGCTGGCATTTGTTTTATCGGCTTCATGTTTGGCCTGGCCTACAAGCTGGAGAACCCCGAATCCCACAAGTGGATTTACCGTCCGGTGATGAGTTTGCTCTCCACTCTGGTGCTTTCCTGGCTGATTTTTTACTCCATTGCAACCATTAAGAAAATGACATGGTCGCGCACCTAAAGAAACGGCCACGACGCCCGCGCCTCACCTTGCGCCAGGTAGAAGTGATCTTCTTCCTATTTGTAGTTGTGGTATTCGGGCTGAAAACCACCAACTACCTGCACTCCGATATCTTGACGCCGCACGGCATAGTCGCCGCCGAGCAATCTGTTACGAAGCGAGTGAGCACCACCTTTCACGAGTCGCGCTTCTTTAACCACTGCGCTCGCGGGCAGGTGAAGGTTGATATCGGGTTGCAGTATCTTTGCCGCGCCCCGGTGGCGGCCAGTACCTACCAGCACATTTTCGATACCTACCCGAGGGATCCTAATGGGAACGAACTCATTTATCCCTACCTTAACGAGTGGTCTCTCTCTACTGCCAACGATTTCCTCAAGAATACGTACGATATTGAGCGCTACCAGCCGGTTACCTTAAAAACCGCCACACCCAGCTGGACCGAGGACCCCTATAACGACAAGTATTGGCGCTTCAACTTTTACAGTCTGCGTATCTTTAAGGATCTGTTAGATGCCAACACCGCTACCGGTAATCCGGTCTATGCCCACAAGCTGGTTGCTATCACGAACAGCTTTTTGAGCACGGGCGCTAAGCAGTCGTACTCGTGGGACGACTATCACGCGGTGGCCTGCGCAGCCTTATGCTGGCCGATATCTGGTGGAAACTGCGTCAGCAAAACGAGCTACCGGTCGCAACCAGTAACGCTATGCTGGCTTCAATTGAGCAGCACGGGAACTTTTTGCTCGATCCCAACCACTTTGAGTCTCAGTATAATCACGGAACCAACGAAGCCGCCGCGCTTTATGAGCTCGGCGTAGCCTTCCCGGATCTGCCCAACGCCACCGCCTGGCGAACCACCGGCGCGGCGCGACTGAACACCGGTCTGAACACTATTATCGATACCAATGGGGCCCTGATTGAGCACTCGCCCTACTACGACTTTTACACTCTTGAGAAGTACTGGGATATCTATCAGTATTCCAATAAATACAACCAGCCGATTAGCAGTAACTTTACCCAGCGCGTGAATGCGATGGTCAACTATGCTACCTATATTTTGCAGCCCAACTCGCATCCTCCGTTAATTGGAGCCTCGCTCGATACCGAGATTCACGATAGCAAAGAGTATGCCCAGATGGCTAAAGCCAGTCCAGCTTTTGAGTACGTGCTCACGCATGGCAAACGTGGCCGGCCGCCCGCTAAAACCAACGTAGTTTTTAGTGATACCGGCGAGACCATCATGCGTTCCGGCTGGGATCGTAAAGATTTTACCCAGCAGACCCAGCTCATCTTCAACTACGGCAAGTACTTGACTCATCACAGCCACCTGGACGTGCTGAGTTTCGAGCTGTATGGCGCGGGAGCGGCGCTCCTGCCCGGCCCCGGTCTCTACACCTACGACGCCGGCCCGCTACACGACTACTTTGCCGGCACCTCTTCCCATAATGTCGTTATGGTTGATGGGCAGGACCAGAACGCGGGCCAGGGTATTGCCGGCAAGTATGTCAGTAAAAAAGACTACGTCAGCCAGTCGGCGGCCGACCAGCTGAATACCGGGGTGAG
>JASLFZ010000048.1 GCA_030150485.1 Candidatus Saccharimonadales bacterium
CCCCCGCCGCTGACGACTATCCGCATAGGCCTCCTCTTTGGTGTATTTGGAAATATTAAACAACAGTCCGGCGGCAGCCATCATGATCACTAAGCTAGAGCCTCCATAGCTGACGAACGGCAGCGGGATCCCGGTAAGCGGCACCAAGCTGAGCATGGCCGCAACGTTAATGAACGACTGAAACAGAAAGATCAGAGTGATGCCGACGGCCACCAGCCGCGAAAAGTTATCCGGCGCTTTACGGGCAACCTCGAACCCGCGATAGATCAGTACGCCAAACAAGCCGATGATGATTAGCGCACCAATCAGCCCGAACTCCTCCCCGATGACCGCAAAAATGGAGTCGTTGGGAGCTTCGGGAAGGTAGCCGTAAATCTGGATGCTTCGCCCCAACCCCACCCCGAACAGGCCGCCGCTGCCAATCCCAATCAGCGACTGGCAGATATGATAACCGTTGCCCAGGCAGTCCCTCATCGGGTGAAGGAAGGTCGCAAAGCGGCTCATGCGGTTAGGGAACGCCAGCACCGCCACACAGCCCACGCCGATGCCGCCGGCGGCCAGTATCGCCAAATGCTTCAGCTTGGCGCCAGCAATATAGAGCATGCCAAAGGCGGCCAGGGCGAGCACCATCATGGTGCCGAGGTCACGCTGGAACACCGCAATAATGAGGCTAGCGAGGCCGATCATCACCAGAAATGGCACAATGCCATCCTGAAAGGAGCTCATGACGCCGGGCTTGCGGTTTTCAAACCAAGCTGCCAGATACACCACCAAGGCCAACTTGAGCAGCTCGGCCGGTTGAAAGGAAAATGGCCCCAAACGCAGCCAGCGGGTTGCGCCGTTGGTGGTAAAGTGCAGCCCGGGAACGGCCAAAGCGAGGATGGCCAGGACGGCTGCGATCAGCAGCAGCGGTGCGTAGCGGCGCCAGCGCTGGAAGTAGATGCCGCTCGCGACCAGGCCAATCCCTGTACCAATCACAATATTAACCAGCTGATTGCGGAAGTAGTTGGTCGCGTGGCCCTGCCCACCGAGCTTCTGGCTGAGCGCCGGATTGATGTTGTACATCATGATGAGACCGAAAGCGAGCAGAATAAACACGGTTAGGGCGAGAACATAATCGCCTTTGTGGCCGCGAGCCGTCATTTGCTGGGACGGGTTCATAGGACGTGGTTCCCCAGCAAGCCGAGCATCAAACCGATGACGCCGAGCACCTGGCCCACCACCCACAGGCGCATCGTAACCTTGGTTTCGGGCCAGCCGATTGCCTCAAAGTGATGGTGGATCGGCGCCGATAGAAAGATTTTGCGCTTGAACAGCTTTTTACTGATGATCTGCAGCAGGCTGGAACCGGCTTCGAGCACAAACACCCCGCCAATAATCGGCAGCACCACGACCGCATTGGTGAGCACGGCGATAACGCCCAGGGTGGTGCCGAGCGCGAAAGCGCCGGAATCCCCCATGAAAAAGCGCGCTGGATAGATGTTAAACCAGGTGTAGGTCAGCATGACGCCCACGATCGTGGCGCAAAAGCCAGCGATGCCATAACTGTGCTGAAAATAGGCAATCACGGCGTAAGCGCCATACGCGTTGGTAAGCAAGCCGCCGGAGAGACCATCGAGGCCGTCGGAGATGTTAACGGCGTTGGCGGTTGAAACCACCACTAGCACAATCAGCGGGATATAGCCCCAGCCAATCGAGAAGTTGCCTACGGCCGGAATGTGGATCAAGTGGTAACCAAGCTTGTAGTAGAAATACAGCGCGCCCAGTAAGGCTACCGCAAAGATCAGCGCAAACTTGACCTTCCACCGCAGCCCCGCGATACCACTCCCCGCCCCTCGAATGTTAAAATAGTCGTCCAGCAGGCCAACCGCCCCAGCGCCCACCAACACAAACAGTGGCAGATAGGTTTGGGAGCGGGTCAGGTTGAGCAACAGCGTCACAATCGAGACCGTCACAATGATAACCAAGCCGGCCGCGGTCGGGATATTGCGTTTATGTTTGGCGGCGTGGAGCTTCTGGTACACCGGCGCCTTCTCCCCCGTAATTGCCTCGGTGTTGGGCTGCTTCCACCATTTGCGGGCGTAAGCCAGGTTGGTGTAAACCGGCGTTAGGAGCATGGAGAGCACAAACCCCATCCCCGCCAGGATTAAAATCCGCGTCAGCGAGACGATTTGGGTTTCGTGGACAAAGGTGTGGTCAAACAGGATCATTCTAGGGGTATTTTATCATGGTTACAGGTTGAAAGCATTAGCTTGATGGCGGGATGGCGTAGTACTGGAACAGCCAGCGCGTTAGTTCAGCAAAGACCGGTACGGTGGTATCTTCGGCATCGCCAGGCACGGTGGGCTCGTTGATGACGACCATCTCCACAAACTTGGGGCTCTGCACCGGCGCGTACCCGGTAAAGCTGCCAATGTTTTCGTTTGCCAAATAGCCGGTACCGGTTGGGTTTGGTACCTGGGCGGTACCGGTTTTACCGGCAATCTCGTAGCCCGGCGTGTATGCCTTATATCCCGTACCGTGCTGCACCACCACCTGCCCCATCGCGCCAATCTGCTGACTGGTGTTCGCGCTGACCACGTGGCTTTTTAGCACGGTAGGCTGCGTTTCGTGCGTGGTGCCATTGGAGCTGGTGGTAGAGGCGACTAAGTATGGCTTGTACAGCGTACCGCCATTGGCGATCGCGGCATAAGCATCCACCATTTGGAGCATGGTGACACTGAGGCCCTGCCCAAAGGTCATGTTGGCGTAGTTCACATCGTTGCTCGGTGGAGCGTTGACGACCCCACTCGCCTCCCCCGCCTGCTCAATACCGGTCGTGCGCCCGAAGCCAAAGTGTTGGGTAATGTAGCCGTACAGCAGCTTTTTACCGGCCAACGTAATGTTGTTGGGATCGCCGCCCAGGGTGCGCAATACAAACATGACGCCGGTGTTGAGCGAGTCACGCAGTACGTTGGTCATGGTGGTGTTCGCCCCATCGTTGTGGTTGGCGTCGTTGCAGATTTTGGTGCCAGTAACGGTAACGCAGACGGTGTCATCGTAGGTGGAGTTCTGGTTCACCTTACCCTGGTCGATACCGGTCGCCATGGTAATTACCTTGAAGCCGGAACCCGGCTCAAAGGCGTTGCTCACGGTGGCGTTTTGGAAGGTCTGGTAGTTCGTCACCGACTGGTAGTTGTTGGGGTCGTAGGTGGGATAGTTCGCCATGGCCTTAACGGCCCCGGTGTTCGGATCAATTACGATAATGCTGCCAGATGCGGCCTTGGCGTCCTGCACGCCACTCTTAATATCGTTTTCGGCCTCGGCTTGAATGTTGCGGTCGAGCGTGAGCGTGACGTCGTCGCCGGCCACCGGCGCTTTATCGGTGTTCCCAGCCGTCGCGATGGGTACGCCATTGGTGTCGGTTTTGGCGTCGAGCTGGCCGGGCGTCCCCTTTAGAAGATTGTTGAGGTAGCCCTCAATGCCATACTGGCCGTCGCCGGCGTCATTCATAAAGCCGAGCACCTGGCTGGCCAAAGTGCCCTGCGGGTAGGTACGGTAGTCCTGGTTAACCATGCCCACGCCATATAAGTTCAGTTTGGTAATTTTGGCCGCCAGGTCGTCATCGACGCGACCCTTGAGCACGACGTACTGGCCGGGCTGCTCCAGGTCTTTGAGATAAGCAGCGGCCGAGTCGCCGGTAGCGGCGGCTAGCGCCGTTGCAGTAGCGGCTTTGTGCTTAATCATGCTGGGGTCGGCATAGAGCAGCTTGAGAGTTTGATCGAGCGCAAGTGGTACCTTGGTGTCGCCATCCATAAGGTAAATCTGGCCGCGGTCGGCCGGTACTTCATATTTGCGCTGGTGCTCGTTTGCCGCCAGGCTTTCGTAGTGGCCGTGCTGAGCGATCTGCAAATAGGCCAAGCGTAACGCAATCAAGATGCCGCAAGCCGCCAGCACCACGTACAGCCACTTCAGCCGCTCCGTGGCGGATGTGCCCGTCTCTCTCATGCGTCCCTCATGTTACTTAGCGTACGTGACCTGCGTCGTTGGCACCAGCCCTTGAACAGCCTTGGAGCTCTGTAGGTTTTGGATTGAGGTGAGGCGCGCCGCCTGCACCTCGAGCTCCTGGTTAGCAGACACAGCCGCCTGCTGCTGCGTTTGCAGTTGGGTTAGTTGGTAACCAAAAACCGAGGTTTTGGTGATAGCGTTGAGGTAAAGCAGCGCCAGCACGGCGATGATTGCAACAATAACGAATCCAGATGAAATGGGTCCGAGTTTTAGTTCAGCCTGGCTGCGGTAGAGGTTTTGGTTCCGCCGCATGGCCACGGTAGCGGTAGACATGTGAGTGTTCCTTTTGGTTTTGGGTTTTTGTTAAATTTTCATTATATGCCGGGGAGGTTCGCGGCGCTCATCTCTTACGATGTAAATCGTTTGGGTCGCCGCGAACCGCGGCAAAGAGTTGGGTCGTTACTTAACGACGCGGACCTTGATGCGACGAGCGCGACTGTCGAGTAATTTGACTACGAGGGTCATACTGTCTCCTTTTGTTTTGGTGTTAGTTTTACGGCGGCTCGCAGTTTTGCGCTGCGGGCGCGCGGGTTAAAAGCGTCGGTGGTGCCCAGAATCGGTTTCTTGGTCAGAATGCGCAGGCTGGCAGCGTGATCGCAGGTGCAAACCGGTTGCTCCGGTGGGCAGATGCAGTCGCGCGCCTCGGTCCGAAAGAACTCTTTAACGATGCGGTCTTCCAGCGAGTGGAAGCTGATGACCGCAATGCGTCCGCCCGGCTTCAGCAGCTCTACCAAGGTTGGTAACGCGGTGTGAAGCTGGCTGAGCTCGTCGTTAACGGCGATGCGCAGGGCTTGAAATGTGCGGGTGGCGGGATGAATGTCTTCGTGACGGCCAATGGCTGCGGCAACGCACTCGGCCAGCTGGCCGGTGGTGGCAAAGGGCCGAGCCCGCACAATGGCGGCGGCAATCCGGCGCGACTTACGCTCCTCACCATAGCGGTAGATCAGGTCTGCCAGCTCCCGTTCGCCCATCGTATTGACGATGTCAGCGGCGGTCTCGCCATCGGTTTGATCCATGCGCATATCGAGCGGGCCATCATCGCGGAAGCTAAAACCCCGTTCTGGCCGATCGAGCTGCGGTGAGGATACGCCCAGATCCAGCAGCACCATATCGACCCGCTCCCCTCGCGCCAGCAGCGTCTCGGCGGCGTGCGCGTAAGTGTCGTGGAGGATGGTAGCGGCGGAGCCAAAGCGTTCTTGCAGCGCAGCTACAGCCGTAGTGTCACGATCCACCAGGAGTAGGCGTCCGCTCGGCCCCATCTCATCATGGACCTGAGCTGCATGCCCACCGAGCCCAGCGGTGCCGTCAAGGTACGTCTGGCCGGCTTCAGGTTGAAGCAGCCGAACGGTTTCGTCGCGCAAAACTGGCAAGTGGAGTGATTCGTTCATCTAACCTATTGTAAAGTACTTGGCCTTGAAGGCATATCAAGTACAACTGTGACCTCTTTGTGTTTTTCGAGGTCACCTATGTAGCAGCCAACTTTTGTTTGACGTTTTTGTTTTTGAAAGTATTGGCTCGCATAACGTGCGAACCAAGGAGTGTGGTAAGAAACTGTCATAATTCCAGAGGAATGCTGGCAATTCCTTAAAAGTGTGTGAGGTGGAGTTTTTGTAAAGTAGGAACCAGAATTTTACGGATTCTCATAACCGTTGTGCTGGCTGCCACGTAGCTGATCTCGATTTTTGTTTTGGTTTTCAATGAACCGTTGCTGAATTGTGAGGGGCGCAGCTTAAGCTGCTTCGATCGCCCAGTAGGATCGGTTGCCGGCGGTTTTGACCCGAAAGGCGTTGACGCCTTTGGTGATGCCGGCGAAGTCCAGGAAACGCTGCTCGATCGTGATACGGCCCTGCTTAGCATCCATGTGGGTGCGGCTTTGGCCACTCTGGATCTGGCGGTTCAGGCGGAAGCTTTCAATATCGCGAAAGTCGCCTTCGAGCGCCGGTTCTATCACCTCTTCCCAGTATTTCTGGGAGTAAAGTGCCAGAGTGTTGTCGTATCCTTTGGTGAGAACAACATACCCGTTCGCGAATTCAGGACGAACTTCGACTGGTATTGTCAGTCGCTTCTTGTCGTCCAGTTTGCGTTCAAAGTTATGCATTGCTCTCCGTTTCAACCCTCTATGAGCTGTGGTTCAACTCATTGATTCCAGAATACTACCCACTACTACCCACGTCAACCCCCTTTTACCCACTTTATTTGAAAAAGTCCCTACAGAACGAAGCGCCCCCTCAGGTTTTATCCTGAAGGGGCTTATGGGTTTGTCGATTGGCGGACTGGTTAAGTGCTTAGGCGTTCGGCTTTTCTACCTTCGCCCTTCTTGCTCAGAAGGGCTAGCATCCACATGATCAGCGGAAGCCAAATAAACGCTGTAAGGAGTACGCCATACAGAAGCGCCGACACTGCGGCTCCGCGCCCTTCGCTCTGGGAAAGGAGGATCAGAACAGCGGTAGTGAGCACGTACATAACGATGCTTCCGCCAAACATCCACTCCACTTCTACGGAGGTTTCTTCGCGGTCGGATAGCCGCCCGTCTCTGAGCGCTGCAAGACCTTGAGGCATCCACATAGCTAGCTCCTTAAGCTCGATTGGCTAGGCCCTTCTTTTCAAAGTGGTCCAGCAGATACAGGATTCCGGGAAGCGAGGTGAAAGGAGTGAAGCCTGCGGCTACACTAAAGCCGGGCAAAATGTAGAAAACAGTCTGCTGAAGCCAGGACCCGTTGGCCGAGGACAGCAAGACCAGGATAATCGTTGAAATAACCCCCAGAGGTATCCAGAGAATAAAGCATCCCCAAATCATCCAGTCCACTCTTGCTCCGTAGGAAAGCTGGCCGCCGCGGCGCAGCTCTTCGATGCTTCGCGCGATTTGCATACCTGATTTCCTCTGTTTCGAAAGGGCTTACCTAAGTATAGATCTCATTATAACGTGCCTTCAGAGACAGAGAATAAAAAGAGCCCGAAGGCTCTTGCTGCATGATGACTCAGAGTACTTGTATGATAACCTGGGTCACTCATCATTTTCAAGCTATACTAGACGCTATGAATCAGACCAACCCCAACCAAGAGCTGCTCGACCATCATAAGGTTGATGCCATCATTATTACCTCCCCCACTACCCTTACATGGTCGACCAGTTTTGTCAGCTCGAATGCGCTGCTGTATATTGATGCGACGCGACGTATTATCGTGACCGATGGCCGCTACGCCGAGGCGGCCAAGCAGCTAGCGGGCCTGGAGGTGGTGCTGGCCGATCAAGGCAACTTGGCAAAAGCATTGAAGCCAAAGGTTAAGGCTGGTAGTCGGCTCGGCTTTCAGGCTGATCACTTGAGCGTGGCCGAATACGAGCAGCTTAAGGGTGAGCTACCGAACGTTACTCTGGTGCCGATTACCGAGCTGTACCGCGACGAAATCGCCCATAAATATGAAACCGAGACCATTCTCATTAAACGGGCCCAGAACGTTACCGACGCAGTATTTAGTGAGCTACTGGAATTGATTAAGCCCGGGATGAGCGAGCGGGAGCTGGCCGCCGAGATTGTTTACCGTCAAATGCAAAAGGGTGCCGATGGCATTTCGCCAGAGTTTTGGCCGATTGTAGCGAGTGGCCCGAACAGCGCTCTCCCCCACGCCCAGCCCACCGAGCGCAAAATTGGCCGCAGTGATGTGGTGCTACTGGATTTTGGCTGTACCGTGGGCGGTTACAACTCCGATATGACACGAACGGTGTATGTAGGCACGCCGCCAAAGAAGTTTCGGGAGGTGTACGAAACGGTACTTAAAGCTCAAACGACCGCGCTCGAAATGGTAGGCGCCGGCGTGGTAGCGAGCGAGGTCGACAAGGCGGGCCGAGATGTTATTGAGGCGGCAGGCTATATGATGCCCCACGGGCTTGGCCATGGCGTTGGGCTGGACATTCACGAGTGGCCGGCGCTGAATCCGCGCAATCACGAACCGCTGCCCAGGAAAGCCGTGGTGACTATTGAACCGGGCATTTACCTGCCGGGCGAGTTTGGCGTACGGATTGAGGACATGGTGCAGCTCACGGACGAAGGGTGCGTAAATCTCACCAGCTCATCTAAAGAGTTAATTACGCTATAACTTAGCCAGCGCCTGGTTGGCCGCCAGCCAGTTATCCAAAGTCCCCACATCATAGTAAGTCCCCTCGGCGGCACAGACCGCTATGGCGTGCTCAGCGGCAAAGGTGTCAATGACGTCGGTAATCTCGTACTCACCGCGCTGCGGGTTGGGCTGGCTCTCCATCACGAATGGGCGCACCGCCTCCGTAAAAAGATATTTGCTGATGTTGGCCAAGCGCGGCTCGGGCAGCTCCTCGGGGCGGGGCGGCTTTTCCACTAAATGGCTAAGCAAGCGGTTGTCCTCCGGCTTCACCGCCAGCACGCCAAAGTTTTTGAGATCTTCAAGTGGGCGCTTGAGGCCGAGTATAGCCGCCTCGGCCGAGGTGCGATGAAAGGCTGCGACCATATCGGCCATATCGCTGCCACCATCGGTGCGAAAAGTAAAGTCGTCGGCGCTGGTATAGATGAAGGCCGGCGCATCAATTGCAGCTAAGGCCACTCTGAGCGGCATGGTCGAGCCGTAAAAGCCATCCTCCTTGGTGCGGTCCTCGATAAAGTGGAAGGTGGCCTGCTGGCGCCGGTCCTGCATCTGCTTGAAGGCGGCGGCCTTCCCTTTTCGAGTAAGATGGTCGTCCAATACTTTGTTTTTAATGAAGTAGCGCTCGAAAAGTTCGCGATGAAATGGATGAATCACAATGTAAATATCGGTAATGCCGGCACGAACGAGATCGTCCACCACAAAATCGATGGCGGGCCGGTTCCCAATCGGCATAAACTCTTTGGGAAACGCGGCGGCGGCCGGCAAGCGACGGGTATTAAAGCCGCTGGCGGCAACTATAGCAGTAGTAACGGGTTGAGTCATGATAATTACGGCAGCCGGTTCACTAGAACTGGGCGAGCTGCTCCGTAATGTGTCGGGCGAGCTCGGCGATCGGCAAGCGCACCTGCTTGAGCGTATCGCGGTGACGGATGGTGACCTGCTTATCTTTGAGCGAGTCGAAGTCGACCACTAGGCACAGCGGGGTGCCGATCTCGTCCTGACGACGGTAGCGCTTGCCGATGTTGCCGTTATCGTCGTAGAGCACGTCACCGAACTGCTTTTTCAGTGTGCCATACACCTCACGCGCCACCTCCACCAGCTCTGGTTTGTTGCGCAGCAGCGGCGAAACTGCCACCTTCACCGGTGCCAGCTCCGGCTTCAATTTGAGTACCGTGCGCTCGTCATCCCCCACCTTTTCAACCGTATAAGCCGCCGACAAAGTTGCCAGGACATGGCGGTCGAGACCAAAGGTTGGCTCGATCACATGCGGGGTAAAGCGTTCGTTGGTTTGCGGATCCATATAGGTCATATCGACGCCACTGTGCTTGGCATGGTTGTTCAGGTCGAAATCGGTGCGGTAGGCCAGCCCGGCGATTTCGTCGAATTTGTGAGGAAAGTTGAAGTAAAAATCGGTGGTTCGCTTGGAGTAGTGTGCTCGGTCGGCCTCGGGCACCTCAACCTCTTTGACATCCGCCGGGGCGAGCCCAATACGCGCAAACCACGCCTTCATGGCCTTATCCAAAGCCGCAAACTGCTGCTCCCACTCCTCTTCACGGATAAAGTACTCGAGCTCCATAATTTCCAGCTCGCGCACGCGGAAAATAAAGTCTTTGGGGGTAATTTCGTTGCGGAAGTTCTTGCCAATCTGAGCCAGACCGAACGGCAGCTTCGGATGGATGCTATCAAGCACATTCTTGAAGTTGACGAACATTCCTTGAGCCGTTTCCGGTCGCAGGTGCACCTTATTTGAGGTATCACTAACCACGCCGATTTCGGTTGAGAACATCAGGTTAAACACCCGTACCGGCGTGAGCTCGTTGCCTTCGGGGCTCTTAAGGCCGAGCTCTTTAATTTTGGCATCCATCTCTTTAACGCTCAGCTCGTCAGCGTTATCGATACCACTATCTTCAAGGAGATGGTCGGCGCGATAACGAACGTGGGTTTCCTTATCCTCGACCAACGGGTCGGCAAAACCGGCGCCGGTGTGCCCGCTCGCCTCCCACACCTTGGCATTCATAAGAATGGCGGTGTCAAGGCCATACATGTCGTCGCGTTCGGTGACGAAGTGCTTCCACCACAGCTGCTTGATGTTGTTCTTGAGCAGCACGCCATAAGGGCCGTAGTCCCAGGTACCGGCCAGGCCGCCGTAAATTTCGGAGCCTTGGAAGATGAAGCCACGGCGCTTTGTCAGCGAGACGAGGTCGTCGAGGGTATGGTTCGGCTTAGATGGAGTTTTGTCGGTCATGATGCGGCTTATTATACGGGAAAACGGTCGTTCGTGCGACAACCTAGGTGCGCTACAAAGCGGATCCCCTTAAAGCTTGAAATTTCCACCATAACATGTTAAATTTACTTTGTTAGTAGGTATCAAGAAGCTTAGTATCTATTCAAAGAACACCGCAAACGACTCCTTTGGAGGATAAAATGCCTAACTGTGATTGCGACGTAATCGTAATTGGCGGAGGCCCAGCGGGATTGTCCGTGGCACTCAACAGCGCCTCCGAGGGGCTTAGCACCATGATGCTCGATGCGGGGATACAGTTTGGCGGCCAGGCCGCCACATCAACGCTGATCGAGAACTACCTTGGCTTCGCTGAGGGTGTCACCGGCCCAGAACTTGCTCAGCACGCCATTAGCCAATGCCTGAAATTTAAGGTAAAAATGGTTGCCCCTTTTCGCGTCGATAGCGTTACGCGTCAAGAGGACAAGACGTTCCTCGTGTGCAGTGATGGTGAGGCATTCACCGCGCGTGCCGTAGTCGTTACATGTGGCGTGCAGTACCGGCGGCTCAGGGTTGAGAACTTGGCCGCTTACCTGAACCTCGGTTTGCACTACGGTTCGCCTTCTGTATCGGACAGGTATCAGAGTGAGGAGGTTTTTGTTGTGGGAGGCGCTAATAGCGCCGGCCAGGCGGCATGCCACCTCTCCGAATGCAAGGACTGCATGGTGCACATATTGGTGCGTGGCGATAGCCTCGAGGCCAAGATGAGTAACTACCTGATCGAGCGACTCAAAAGCAGCGTAACGTAAAGATTCACCTTAACTCCGAGATCGAGAGCGTTTCTGGAGTTGGCCGGCTGGAGTCTCTGGGAGTGCGAAAGAAAGAGAAGCTCATTGAGATGCCAGCCGACCGCCTGTTTGTGCTCATTGGCGCTAAACCGACGACCAACTGGCTTGACGAGAGCATCGCACGGACCTCACTGGGGTTTGTACTCACAGGCGGCGATCTACCGCGGGAAGTTCGTGATCAATTTGCTTTGCATTGCGGGCGCCAGCCGCTGGCCCACGAGACATCCATGCAGGGCCTCTTCGTAGCCGGAGACGTCCGCGAGGGATCAATCAAGCGAGTGGCCAGCTCCGTAGGTGACGGAGCAGGCCTAGTGGCCGAGCTTCACCGATACTTCGCTGGCGTTTAACGCCCTGCGGAGCGAGACCCTGTTTTACAGTGGGAGTCTCGCATCCGCGGGGCTCTCACTGCACTTATTAAAATACTTTCAAAAATAATGGCGTAGGGCTGACAGGCAGAATCTTGGAGAAAGGCCCAGAGGGGGCCTGGCGACATACTACGCCGCCAGGCCCCACAAAAGAGTCGCTCTGACTTCTCAGCGCCGAGCAACCTCGAGAATCCTCTCGGCGCTCTCCTCGTCAAGAAGCTCGTAGGCGGTAGTGACCACGCAATGGTCGGGGTTGATGGCGGCCAGCGCGTCACTGAGATCCTGGACCGCCCGGGGGTCGGGCACACCATTGATCGGCGGATCGTAGGAATCGCAGTTGAAGGCCAGACCGCAGATCGGCTGTCCATCGTCGTCCACGGTGATCTCGCCGACAACAATTCGGGAGTCACCCTTGGTGAGCCGGTCGAGGCGCTCCTGAAGGTCCGCCATCCCAGTAGAGTCACCCCCCCAGGTAAGTAAGGCTCGTGACCAGCTTTGTGGCGATAGTGTCGCTACCACTCATTTTAGATCCTCCTGCTTGGGATGTTCCTCGCAAAGGCAGTGCCTCTCTTCTCATTGGAAGCAAGGCGAGGGTTCAAGCCGCACATACCTGTAGCCTAAACGCTCACCTTGATTCAGATTCTGCCTGTCAAAAAACAACTTCCCTTGCATACACCATGGTATAAAGAGAAGCTTAGAGGCAAATATACCATTTAGACGGGGTAAAGTCAATCGATCTTCTGGGCGCTATGCCAGCACCTCGCTCGATCGAAAGCGCTTGCCAAAGGTGTAGTCATAGAAGGCGTTACAGATCGGCAGCGTGGCAGTCGTGAGGGCGGTCGCCGTAGCGACGTTGCGAGCCGTGGCCAGCGGGTGCGCCAGCATGAGCCGCCACAGC
>JASLFZ010000065.1 GCA_030150485.1 Candidatus Saccharimonadales bacterium
AGCTCAAGGGCTTACCGCGCCGCATCGAGTGCTACGACATCTCGCACATGCAGGGCACCGATAACGTTGCCAGCATGGTCGTATTCACCGATGGCGTGCCCAACAAAGAGGAGTACCGGCGGTTCAAGATGCGGCTGGATGGTAACGACGATTTCGCCCATATGCGCGAGGTGATGCGACGACGATTTAGTGGTAAAAACCTGGAGCAGTGGCCCAAACCGGATCTGCTCGTCATTGATGGTGGCAAGGGTCAGCTGAGTGCGGCTGGTGGGGTGCTCGACGAGCTGGGCATCGCGATTCCGGCGATCGGACTGGCGAAGCGCGAGGAGGAGATTATTCTGCGCACCGGTGAGGTCATTCGGCTGCCCTATAGCTCGCACGTGCTCCAGCTTCTGCAGCGCGTGCGCGATGAGGCCCATCGCTTTGCCGTGACATACCATGGTTTGTTGCGTGGTAAGCGCCAGACGGCCTCACAGCTTGATACAATCCCCGGTGTTGGGCCGGCTACGCGCAAAAAGCTGATCCGGACATTTGGTAGCGTCGCGGGTGTTAAGGCGGCGGCGGAAGCGGACGTGGCGCAAGTAGTGGGGGCGGTACGCGCCAAAGCCATTGCAGAACGCTTACGCTAAACATTGGTTCGCTCTGGTGCTACACTAAATCTCACATGAGGGGAATCAAGAAAGAAACTACGGAGATGCATGGGAGCGCGGCTAGGGCTTCCGGTGATGCGTCGTCTACCCAAACACTTATTAATCAAGACCAGATGATGCAGCTCAAAAAGTTGTTTGCCCGGGCGGCGGTAGGGGATTTCAGCCAAGATGCGATGGCGATAGACCCAGGCGGAGACCTGGCGCCATTACTAGAGGGGCTGCAAGGTATGCTTAGCGCCATGCGCGAAAAGGTCGCCGAGACGGAGCTTCTGCAAGATCAGCTGGCGGCACTAGTTGAAGACCGCACTAAAGCGCTCGAGCGCTCTCAATCATATTTTCGTTCGGTGGTCGAGCACGCGCCTAACTATATTCAGATTGTTGATCGGGATCTGCGACTAACCTTTACGAACCGGCTGCCAAAGAAAATTACCCAGCACGATGTAATTGGCGTGAAGATTGGAAGCTACTCTCCTCCTAAAGTGCGACAGTATATGCATCGGAAGCTGCGTCAGGTTATTCGAACTGGCAAGCCAACCGAGTATGAGTATAGCGCGGATATTGGCCAAGGGCTGCAGTGGTTTCGTTCGAGCGTGGGGCCTATTTGGGAGGATGGCAAGGTGAGCAGCCTCGTAATGATAACCTTTGACACCACGGAGGATAAGCACCGCATTGACGCTCTCCACGAGGGCAAGCGGGTGGCTGAGTCGGATCGGGTGCGTTACAGCACGCTCCTCGACAGTATTGGCGAGGGGTTGATTGTGATTAATGAGCACGGCAATATTGCCAATGCTAATCCGTCGGCTGCTAAAATGCTCGGCTATGAGGTGGGCGAAATGATAGGCGAGTGGTTCCCGCGAGTGGTTGAGGCGCTTGATGATAGTGGCCGTCCGGTGGATCCGCTTGACCGCCCGGCCATCCGGTCCATCTCGGACGGCCGCATTATTAGCGAAAGTGTGCACTACCGGCGCAAGGATGGCAGTACTTTCCCCGCGGCGGTAACCGTCTCGCCGGTGGTGATCCAGGGCAAACCTTTAGGTACCATTGAGGTGTTTCGCGATCTGACCCAAGAGCACGAGCTCGACCAGGCGAAGGAGGAGTTCGTGTCGCTAGCCTCCCACCAGCTCAGAACGCCGGCTACTGGCGTGAAGGCCTACATCTCTATGCTGCTTGATGGCTACGCCGGCACCCTCACCGAGCGCCAAGAAGAGTTTTTGCATAAGGTGTTTGAATCCAACGAGCGGCAGCTTCAGATCGTTAACGACATGCTGAACGTCGCGCGCGCCGATGCCGGGCGGATTATTCCGGAGATGGTTTCGACCAACCTTTCGGCACTAGTGCAGGATATTATCGATGAGCAACGAGCCACCATCGCCGAGCGCCACCAGCAGCTTGAGATCGATATGCCCGCTTCGCGGGTGGAGGTGGTTATGGACCCCAAGCTGATGCGGATGGTGATAGAGAATCTGGTGAGTAACGCCAGTAAATATACGAAAGAAAATGGCATGATACGAATCCGCCTGCTGCAGACCGCCCAGCAAGTTAGCTTGCATGTCGTAGATAGCGGCGTTGGGATTGCGCAGGATGATCTGCCGCGGCTGTTTCGGCGCTTCTCCCGCATCAATAATCCGCTCAGTACGCAGCGCGGGGGGAGTGGATTAGGGTTGTATCTTGCCCAGACCATTGTGCTGCTCCACCAAGGCAGGTTGAGTGTTGAGTCGCAGCTTAATGTGGGTACCACCTTTACCGTCGAGCTTCCGCGGGTACAGGCCGCTTTAGTTGAGGTGGGCGCGATTCGGAGGATGCACGCATGAGCGCCCCATCATCAAAGCGGGGTGGACTGGCCTACTGGCTGCTCGGCGCCGCCTCGTTGATATATGTAGCGGTGACGCTGTGGGAGCCGATTACGCAGGCGGAGCGAACCTATACGCTTTCGCCGTGGGCGGTTCACTCTTTGCAGCTGACCATTGTGCTCCCTCTGGTAGCGGTCTGGTTTGTGGCGATGTGGGGCTCGTTGCGGTTTCGGGCGTACGCGCTCAGCATCCAGGCCAGCGCCGATGGACGGGCGCTCAAGACGCTTGCTAACGGCTTAGTTACGCTTGTGAGCGGGCTGGTGCTCACCTCGGTTTTACAGTCCTTTAATGGGCGCATGGCGTTATGGGGACACGCCAAGATATGGGCTATCTTCAGTGAGTACGTAGCGCTGCTCGTGGCTCTGGTGGCTCTCGGGCTGATAGTGCGAGGGGCGTGGCAGCTCGCCGGCTTGGTGCGGTTTCGGCGGCTGGCTTTGGTGCAGGCCGTGGCGCTCCTAGCGCTAGCGGTTATTGGCATTACCTATGCGGTGCTGCTTATCCACGACCCTTACCGGTCTGCCACCCCGAGCCCCACCCTGCACTCTTCCTACTACCTATCGGATTGGTTGCTGGTACCGACCATCGTGGTGCCGTATTTAGTGGTGTGGTACTGCGGTCTGCTGGCGGTCGGGTGTTTGCGGATATACCAAAGCTATTCGAGCGGCATTATCTACCGACACGCGTTGAGTCGACTATCGAGCGGACTGTTTGCGGTCATTATGGCGTCGGTGTTCATCCAGGTTTTGGACGCCGTCAGCCCCTCGCTGGTACACCTTGGCGTAAAGGATCTTTTATTGCTCATTTACGTGCTGATTATTGTGTACGCGATTGGTCATATCGTGGTAGCGCTGGGCGCGCGCAGTCTCGCTAAAATCGAGGAGGCGGGCGAGTCGTGACAGAAACCCTCTATGCTAATATAGTGAAGGTCGTTGAGTTTTACCTTGGTCCGGCTGCACCACGGTTTGTGGAGCGTCAAATTAAGGCCCATTTGCAAAAATCTCCTGAAGAGGTCACCGCTGAAGATATTGGCGAGCTGACTGTGTGGATTAAGGTATCATTAGCGCTCTTAACAGACGACCGTGCAGTAATTGATGAGTGTGCTCGCAGGCTCACGCAACTAGCTTAGACTACTATGAATGATACCCATCCAACCACCGTTTTAATTGTGGAAGATGACGCTGTTTTGCGCAGCGCCTACGAGACCGTGCTCAAGATAGAGGGCTATGATACCCGAACGGCCGGGGATGGCCAAGCGGCCCTTAAGGTTGCCCAAAAACAGGAGTTTGACGTTATTTTGCTTGATATGCTCATGCCTAACATGAATGGACTTGAGTTTTTGCAAGCCTTTCAGGCTCCGGCCCATCACCCTCAGACGAAGATTATTGTCTTCAGTAATATGTCGGTCCCGAGCGATGTCAAGCAAACTATGCAGCTGGGGGCTACGAAGTATCTGACTAAGTCGAGCTTTACCCCAAAAGAAATGGCCAGCATTATTAGCGAAGTTTTAAGCGGAGAGTAACCCATGCCAGATAACCCTAAAACCATTTATGTAATTGATGACGATACCGCCCTGCGAACGGCCTACGCAGCCGCTTTGAGCGCCAAGGGCTACACCGTCAAAACGGCCGCCGATGGCCTGGAGGGGGAGGCCTTGGTCGCGGCGGGGGCGCCAGACCTCATTATCTTAGATATGCTCATGCCTAACCTGGATGGGAAGGGCTTTCTGCGGGAGCTGCGCAGCAATCCGGCCAATCAAAGTGTGCAGGTGGTGGTAGTGAGCAACTTTGAGTCGGCGCCGGAGCTTGAAAACCTCCAAGTGTCTAAGTATCTTTCCAAGATGCAGAACAACCCAGAGGCGGTAGCTGCGACGGTGGACGGCCTCCTGCAAGGCTAGCGTCCGGGCGGCTAGCAAGCGTGCTAAACTATAAGCGCTATGGTACGAAAATTTCTGCTACGTTGGTTGATTAATGGCCTGGGGCTGTGGACGGCAGCCACGCTTCTGCCCGGAGTGCACTACGGCAACAGAGCCGGCGTTCTGATCGTGGCGGCGCTGGTCTTTTCGGTTGTCAACGCGCTGCTGCGGCCGCTGATCATTGTGCTCGCGCTGCCGGCTATTGTGCTAACGCTGGGCCTCTTCACCTTTATCGTGAATGGCTTTATGCTATATCTAACCAGTTTGATCTATTCGCCACTGCGGATTACCTCGTTTTGGCAGGCGGTGCTAGCGGTAGTGATCATCTGGGTGGTAAACTATTTGCTGACCGACGTCTTGGAGGGCGCCCATGAAAGCACTATTTAATTACATCACCATTATTACCGCCATTATTATCATCACAACCGTGCTGCTGCAGTCGCGCGGCTCGAGCTTAGGCGGGGCCTTTGGCGGCGGCAGCGATGGCGGTGGCTACCGCACCCGACGTGGCGCCGAGCGTACGCTCTACTACACCACAATTGTGGCAGCGGTGATTTTTGTGGCGTCATTACTGCTCAGTATTCTCGCTAAGCGCTAATGATCACCTACATGCGGTTTAGATTGCGGCGGTATGGACGCATGGTGCGCCGTGGGCGCCGTCGGCTGACGCGCTACGTGCAGTTCAACGCCTTTGGTAAGTGGCGTCAGTTTGCGATGATCCGCCGCTTTGTGGTGGTGTGGGGGCTGATCATTCTGGCTACCTTGGGCGGCCTCGTGTTGCAAATTCGAGCCTTAGAGCGCCAGGGAATGATACTGCAGGCGCTACCCGGAGGTAGTTATAGCGAAGCGGTAGTGGGCAGCGTCAAGAATATTAATCCGATTTTGCCGGAAGACAGCGCCAGTGCTGATGCAACTAAGCTGATTTTTAGTGGCCTTACCCGTTTTGATACACAAGGCAACCTCACATCCGATTTAGCCGAAAGTTGGAGCGTCAGCCCCGATGGCAAAACCTATACCTTTCACCTGCGTCATGGCGTCCGTTGGCAGGATGGCGTACCTTTTACATCACAGGATGTGCTCTTTACGATAACGGCCATCCAGGATCCCGATACGCGCTCACCGCTGGCGAGTAGCTGGCAGGGAGTTAAGGCCAGCGCCCCCAGCGCCTATACCGTGGTATTTACGCTTCCCAAGGCCTACACACCCTTCGTAAACACCACCACGGTGGGGATTTTGCCGGCCCACTTGCTAGAAAATATCGATCCCTCCACCATGCCGGTAACCGCTTTTAACCAACATCCGATTGGGACGGGCCCCTTCAAGCTAACCGCTTTTGATACGGCTAACGGCACCATAGCGCTTACCGCCAACTCAACCTATTTTGGCGGCAAGGCGCTGCTGCAGACTCTGACGTTGAAGCTATACGACACGGCCGCGGCGGCCTTCTCGGCGTACACCCATCGCCAGGTTCAGGGTGTGTCTCAGCTACAGCCGAACCAGGTCACGGCGGCGCAAAACCTGGGCACTATGAAGCTTTACGATGCCAGCGTGCCGGATGAGGTGGCGGTGTTCCTCCAGACCACCATGCCCGCGCTGAAGGACAAGGTCGTGCGTGCAGCGCTAGCCACCGCAACCGACCGCCAGGCTATTATCGGCAGCCAGCTGGACGGCCAAGCGATCGCGCTGTCCGGACCTTTGCTGCCCTCGCGGCTTAACCTTGCAGGCGTACCGCATCAGCCGGCCTACGACGAGGGCAAGGCCCAGGCACTGCTTGATGGCGACGGGTGGAGGTTAGGTGCGGACGGCGTGCGCCACAAGAACGGAGTGCGCTTAGAACTGCATATGGTGACGGAATCAAACAGTGTGTATGCCGGCGTGGCTCAAGCACTAACGAGCCAATGGGCCAAAATCGGCGTTAAACTTGACGTGCAGACGCTCGATGGGGCTGACCTCCAGGAGAGCTACATCCGGCCGCGCAACTATGACGCTCTCCTCTACGGCATTAACACCGGCGCTGATCCGGATGTCTACTCCTATTGGGACGCCTCGCAGATCAAGGATCCGGGCTTAAATCTGTCTGATTACAGCTCCCCGGCAGCCAGTGCAGCGCTTGAGGCGGCTCGCACCATCCAAGATCCAAATGTGCGCGCCGCCAAGTATCGCAGTTTTGTGCAAACCTGGGTGGCCGACAACCCCGCGGTGATGTTGTATACGCCAACCTACGTCTATGGTGTCAGCGATGGCATGTATGGGATTAAGATCAAGAAGTTGATTAATCCGGCCGATCGCTTTACCGATGTTACGAGCTGGGCGGTGCGAGTGCGCAGCGTTTCGGCTACGGCTGGTGCCAAGTAATAAGTGCTTGTCGAGAGCGTTTCGGCCCCTGGGCTTGTAAGTCCAGGGGCCGAACGGCCTGCATTGGATTCTACGACCGCCTAATATGGTCTGTTGATATGGCCGCCCTGCGGAGGTCTCTCAAATACGAGGCCCTTCGTGAACATGATCTCTGCTTGTCGCCGCTTTTTTACTCCCAGAGCTTTATACACCTTATGTACAAAGTTTTTAAGAGCGACTTCGCTTATGTCGAGCTCCTGGGTAATTTCCTCGTACGTGAGGCCGCGAGCTAGCTGCTCAAGCACACGATACTGAGGTGGCGTTATGTGTACCGTCTGTTCCTCGCGGATGGCGGCTTCTTGTTCCCGGAGTGCAGTGAATGCTCTGCTCAGGGCGTCACTGTAGTCCTGGGCGGCCAAGCCCGATGAGTTCTCTATCCCCATGGCCTCAAGAAAAGTCGGTAGGGCATGCTCAACCTGCTCGGGTACAGACAGCACCGGCCTAACCAGCGGAGGAGGAGTCGTAATAGCCATATCATAACCTCAATTGTCGAGTTACTAGGTAGGTGTTTGCAAGCGTAGGATGTATTATGCCACTAATACGTTGTATTAACAAGCATAAACACTCTGAGGCCGTGAGTTTTATTAGGCTAGCTGGAAAAAGCGCTAGGAGTGCGCTATAGTTGTGCAGTTGAGACCGCTCGGGCGAGTGGTGAAATGGTAGACACGCTAGTTTCAGGTACTAGTGAGCGCAAGCTCGTGGAGGTTCAATTCCTCTCTCGCCCACCAGTAATTATTTTTTCTTAAACTGAACCCCGACCTGCTCATCAGGAATACGCTGTTCGCTTTTGGCGTAGGATTTGAGAGCTTTTTTGTCCTTGGCGGTAACCGGCGGCGTAAACAGGCTGCGGGGCCACAGCTTTTGGCCTCGAACCACGTTAATTTCCATCGCGTACACGGTAATTTGAGCCTGGATGTAGAGCCACCACATCAGGCCAAGCACCAAAGCAAAGGTGCCGTACAGCGCGCTCATGTGTTGGATTTGGCGCAACACCAGAAAGCTACCGAGCGCTTGCAGGATCAGCCAAATTAAGGCTGCAATGAGCGCCCCCATGATAAGATCGTTACGCTTAACCTCGCGGGCGGTGCCGACAATAAAGGCAATCCAGAACACGGCGGCGTTAATGATGAACGCGAGCATAAAAGCAATCAGGCGTAGCTCAAAGGCGTGGTGGCCGCCAGTGGCGTAGCCGCTTAAGGTGGTGGAAATGATCATGCCGAGGCCAATATCGACGAGGAGGCCAAGGCTGCGGAGATAAGCGGGGATGGCGGCCGGCCGATTAACCATCGGGATGCGCCAAACGTGGTTAAAGGCGTTTTGCAGTGCGCTCGCAATCCCTAGCGCGCCAAACAGGGTCAGCACGAGGCTAATCGCCAGCGTCAGGCCGGAACCGTGCAATGAGTGGATATTGCTTTGGAGCTCGTTGCCCAGTGCCGGAAAGCTGGCCAGTAATTGATTGAGGATGTGAGCACGAGCGGCAGCATTGTGGCCCACAACCAACTTGAGCACGGTTAAGGCGACCAAAAGGAGCGGAAAGAGCGACAAAAAGGCGTAGTAAGCAATGAGGGCAGCTTGGCCGCCCGCCTGATCCTCGCCAAATTTGGCAAAGACGGCGTAGCCAAAGGCCAGTACTTTATGGCGTTGTTGGAAGTTGTCGAGTTTGTGGAGCAGCTTTTGCATAGCGGTTAGCTTGATTGTACCACTCGCATAGGGCGATTGGGGGTCTAGCTGACGCTCAGGCTCAGTACTCGCAGCACGATGCCGATAACGGCGGCGACCAAGATCAAAGCCAACCAAGGCGCGATGATGCCACCGACGAAGTACAGAGCCGGCTCGCCCCAAAACTGGTAGCGGCTGCGGGCGATGCGCAGGCTCTTGATGCGCTGCAGCGAAAAAGCGGCGAGGAGTGCCGGAGCGAACCCGAGAATAGCGAGCAGAGCCAGAATAACGGTGGTTCGCGGGGCGGCCGCGGTCGAGAACAGGGCCATCGCCAGACCGACCCCTTGCAGGATCAGCGAAACCGTATTAATTAGTACAAACGTCATCAGCACGACCTTAACATAGCGCGGTATGCGCCGGCGGAACGGCTTAGATACCGGGCGCTCAGCCGTCGGTTGAACCAGGCGAACTTGATGGTGGGGAGCTAAAATGTCGATGCTTTTTGAGGTAGTCATGGTGTCACCACTTAAGAATTGATTACTATATCATAGAATTAACTTTATTACTAGAGTTATTTTGTGACGCAGGCTTGCAGGAAGCAATGGTACGCTCCACACTACTAGCATGAACCGCGCCACCCCAGACAAAGCCCACTCTCGCCAGCTGCAGCGCAAAGCGGCCGGCAAGGGCTTTTACTACCTTGACGCCATGGGCCAGCCGGTCAAAGACCGAGATATTTTGGAGCGGATCCAAGCTCTGGCGATCCCACCGGCCTGGAAAGATGTAGCGATCGCGGCCAGCGCGCGAGCCAAGGTGCAAGTGACCGGCTACGACGCGGCGGGACGCAAGCAGTACATCTATAACGCGGGCTACCGGGCGCGGCAGGAGCGTAAAAAGTTCGATCGGTTGCTGGCTTTTGCCAATGCCCTGCCCATGATGCGTCAAGTAACTAGCGAGCACCTGCGCGCTACCGGGCTGGGCCGCGAAAAGGTACTCGCCTGCATGGTGCGCTTGATCGACCAAGCTTATTTCCGGGTCGGCAACACCCAGTACGCCAAGGAGAATAACACCTACGGGCTCACAACGATGCGCAGTCGCCACCTAACGCTTGATGGCACTACTATGATTTTCGATTATGAGGGCAAAAGCCATCAGGACCAGCACCGTGAGGTGACCGATGCACGACTGGCGAAAATCGTGGGGGAGCTTGATGATCTGCCTGGCTACGAAATTTTTAAGTACTACGATGAGGCTGGCCAGTTGGTAGATGTAAGTAGCCAGGACTTCAACGCTTACATTAAGCAAATTATGGGAGCGGATTTTAGTGCCAAAGATTTTCGCACCTGGGCGGGCACGCTGATCGCGGCCGTGGCGCTGGCCGAGGCAAAGCAGAAGACTTCGGAAACGCAGGCCAAAAAAGAGGTCACCAAAGCGATTAAGCACGTGGCCACCAAACTCGGAAACACGCCGGCAATTGCCAGAGCCTCGTATGTGGATCCGCGCATTATCGACCACTACCTAAACGGCTCAACCATCAAGTGGTATTTGCAGCGGATATCTGGCTTACTGCACGAAGCCGATAAAGAGCACTTTAGCTATGAGGAAGTAGCGGTGCTAAAGTTGCTGCAGCGGCGGTTCCGTAAAGTAGTGCGGAAAGAAGCCACCACTTCGTAATACGTCTATATGGTATCGTGATCGTATGGATGATGAGCGTCTAAAAATTGCTAGCCCTGAGGATAATGGAGCAGCGCCGCGGGAAAGCATGGTGCTTCATCAAGAGGCAACGCGTATGGCGGACATAGCCCATTTTTATGTGCAATTGCAGGGTGAGCGCATAGGTGTCGCTGGTGCGACATCGCTCGAAAAACAATCAGCGGCGCGGAGTAGAACAGAGTTTATGGATGCGCTAGCGGTTTTTAGTGAGATTGCCGATGAAGATAGTGGTGGTGGCGTACTCGAGGCGATTCACCGTCGGCTGGATGCAGCCAGCAACATGGAGGATAGTGCGGAGAAGGTTCGTGAAACGGCTCGACTGATGAAGGCGCTTGAGATGGCGACACAAGGACCCGAGAATACCGAGGGCTTGCCGCGCTATCAGGAGTGGCAGGCTCAAAGACGCAAGAGTATGCAACACTCTGCCCAACAGGACGGCCGAGAGGCAGCCGAAGCTGATGCTCGGCAGCGGGAGCCGGAGGTAGCGGAAGCGCGTGAGGCCATCATTGTGGCGCAGGTTATGGAGCAGGCTGGGGTGGCGGTGCATGCGGCACTCCCGCGCGAGTATAACGCCAATGGCCGGGAGGGCTTCCAGATTTCGGTAGAGGCCAGGCGCCAATCGGTCGGTGGGGAGAGCTTTGGAAGAAAGATTCAGGACGACTTTCGTATTGAAGGGGCATTATCGGCCGAGTCCTTAGATCGAGTTTACGGTGACGCCGGGGTTCATGAGGCTGTGGCTTTCACCCCCGTGGAAGCACCGGTTTACGAGAACTATGAAGTGGTGGAGAGGAAAGGATTGTTTCGCCAGCAGCGGGAGGCAAGGTCGCGCATTATTGATACAAAACCGGTGACAACAGGGAGCTTAATTGAAGGAGGGGGAGAGGAGCCAGCGGTTGAGATGGTGTATCGTACGTTTGCTGGTGACGCCGTGCAGCATCCCGATTGGGCGTATCGAACCAGCGATGGGCGTACCGGCAACCTACTTGCCGTGTCACTCATACTGCCTGAGTCGGTCGCTCGTGAGCTAGAGCAGGAAGGGAGGAAGGACCCAAACGTAATTAGAAAAATTGTGGAGCAGGCGGTGCTACGGGCTACCCAAACAACACCCGAAGCTTGGCGGGCAGGCGATACATTAACCCATAGTAATCCCGTGCGGCCGCCCTATGAGGCGTGGGCAGAGGGTGGCCGCAGCCGAATGTACTTTAAAGAACCTGGTGATGAGGCAATTAGTAAAGACCGAGTAGTAGAGTTTAGCGGTTAAATGCCGGCAGCGGCGAGCAGTTGCTCGAATAGCGTGGCGACGGTAATCGGTCCGATGCCGCCTTTAGCCGGCGTAATTTTCAGCGTCTCGTTTTTGAACAGTTCGGGATCGGCGTCGCCTACAATGGAGCCAGCATCCTCCGAGGTGCCCACGTCAATAAAGATCGTTCCATCACTGAGCATCCCTGGCTTAATGAGGCCACCGACGCCGGTAGCGCTAATCACCACTTGGGCTTGTCGGGTAGCAGCGCGCAGATCGGCCGGAGTGGTGGTTACGTCGCAGATGGTGACATTGGCACGGCGGTCTTTGAGAATCGCGGCCAGTGGGCGCCCTACTAGGCGGCCGTAGCCAACCAGCGCTACCGGCGCGTCCTTCAGCTCAATCTTGTAATAGTCCAGCAGTTTGATGATCGCCATCGCGGTAGCGGAGTGAAAGTTGCCCTGGGGAGAAAGACCATCAACATCTTTGGCCGGATCAATCAGCGCTACGAGCGTATCGGCATCGGCGGCGTTGGGGATAGGCATTTGGATCATCAGCCCATGGATAGCCTTATCCTGGTTGCAGCGTTCAATGAGTGCGCGTAGCGTAGCGGCCTCGCCCGCACAGACGTGGTGGTCGACCTTGGCACCAATCGACTCACCGTAGTGCTGCTTCATCTTAATGTAGGACGAGCTGGCTAAATTGTTACCGGCTTGAATAATAGCCAGATGAGGCGTAATGCCGCTCGCCTTAATGCGCGCGGCCTGTTCTTGGCGCAGTGATTCAGCGACAGGCTTACCTAATAACAACATGACGAACCGGAGGCTAGCATATCGGCATTATAAATGAATGTTGCCGCCCCAGCGAGCCGGACGCTATACTGCAGTCATGCAAAAGACGGCGCTACTTTCGGTTTATAACAAGGTCGGGATTGAGGAGTTTGCGCGCGAGCTGGTAGGGCTTGGCTGGCACATTTTAGCCAGCGGCGGGACGGCCACCAAGCTCAAAGCGGCCGACATACCGGTCCAGGATGTGGCGCAGCTAGTCGGCGGCCAGGCGATTCTGGGTCACCGCGTGGTAACGCTTTCGCGGGAGGTGCACGCCGGATTGTTGGCGCGGCCAGCGAAGGAAGATTTGGCGGAGCTCGAGCGCCTGGGCATTCCCTTTATTGACCTCGTGTGCGTCGATTTATACCCGCTCACGGCCGAGATTGCCAAGCCGAACGCAACGCGCGAGTCGGTGGTTGAGCAGACCGATATCGGTGGCCCTACCATGCTGCGTTCAGCTGCCAAGGGGCAGCGGATTGTGATTGCCGACGCAGCGACGCGCCAGGAGGTGGTGGACTGGCTGAAGGCTGGCGAGCCAGACGCGACCGATTTCCGACGCCAGCTCGCGGCGAGAGCCGAGGCTACGGCCGCCGCCTATATTTTAGAATCGGCTCGCTATCAGGGCGAGGGTGCGTATGAGGGGGTGGTGGGCGAGCAAGTGCAGGCGGCCAAGTACGGCGAGAACGCCTGGCAGGCACCGGCGGCTTTGTATAGAACGGGAGGCGATGACGAGCTGGCTTTAGCGCGCTTTGAGCTCGTTGATGGCAGCGCTCCCAGCTACAACAACTGGGTGGATGTCGACCGTATGCTCCAAACCATAACCCACGTGGCGGCAGGATTTGAGCATAGCTTTGGGAGCGTGCCGGCGATCGCGATTGGCGTTAAGCATGGTAATGCCTGCGGAGCGGCGGTAGGTAAGGAGCCGGTAGCGGCGGTTAAAAAAATGGTGATGGGCGACCCGCGCGCCATTTTTGGTGGGCTAGTGATGCTTAATGGTATGGTTGACGCAGCGCTGGCGGAGGCGCTGCTGCACCACGGCGTAGAAACGGGGCGCCGGCTGCTCGATGGCGTGATCGCGGCCGGGTTTACGGCGGAGGCGATCGAGCTTCTCGGCCGCAAAGGCGGTAAATGCCGCTTGCTGCAGAATCCGGCTCTGGCCAAGCTAAGCGCAAAATCGCTGGATGCAGCGCAGCGCTGGCGGTACGTGCGCGGCGGCTTTCTGGCTCAACCTAACTACACCTATGTGATTGATGCGGCCGACTTCGCTCCGGCGGACGCCCAAGATCTAGTACTGGCCTGGGCAATTGGTAGCACGAGCAACTCGAATACGGTGACGTTGGTTCAGGATGGCCAACTCCTGGGGAACGGCGTCGGCCAGCAAGACCGGGTGGGGTGCTGCGAGCTGGCCATCAAGCGCGCAACCGATGCCGGCCACAGCGTTCGGGGAGCGGCGGCTTATAGCGATAGCTTCTTTCCCTTTGCGGATGGCCCCATGGTGCTGGCCGACGGAGGCGTCAGGGCAATTTTAGCTACCAGCGGCTCGGTGCGGGACGATGAGGTGCGTGCGGCTTGTGCGGAACGCAAGGTAGCTTTCTATACCGCGCCCGACCAGGAAGCCAGAGGCTTCTTTGGCCACTAATAGGCCGTATGTTGCGTAGTATTGGACTCCTTTCGGGTACCTTTGATCCTGTTCACTTAGGGCACTTAGCGCTGGCTCAGGCTGCGTTTCAGCAGCTGGGGCTGGATGAGGTGTGGCTGCTCGTCAACGCTTATCCCCAACACAAAACCGGCGTAACCCCGTTCGAGCATCGTTTAGCTATGGTACAGCTGGCAGCCAAAGGCACTGCCGGTGTGGTGGCTAATCGCGAACCGGTGCAGCGCCGGGCGCAGCGGCACTCGGTAGCGATGGCACGCGAACTGGCAGCGGACTACCCGGACAGCGCCTTTAGATTGATCATGGGCGGCGAGGTGTTCGCCGGGCTAAATCGGTGGGATGGCTGGGAGGAGCTGCTGGGCTTGGTTTCATTTGGCGTAGCGCTGTCTGGGGGCGCGGACACTACCTTTATCGACACGCTCAAACAACGTATGGGCGCCTCTGCAGCCACCTTGAGCTATAAGCTAATTGAGATTCCGCCGGTGGTGATTTCATCCACCAGCATTAAACAAAAAATCCGATCCGGGCAGCCGGCGAAGGAGCTCGCCCCTGCCGTGCGCGCCTATATCCAGGAGCACGAGCTTTACCGGTAGCTAGACGATCTCGATAACCTTAGCGCGGCCATCGGTATAGTAGGGGTCCCGGTGAGGGTCGTGCTTGGGATCGTGGTTGGTTATGGCGGTGTTCATTTGGTGCTCACCGGCGAGCAGGTTGTTTTGATCGATCAGTTCGGCCGCAATAAAATCGCGCTCGGAGTCGAGGTCGGGATCCTTGTGATGAAAGATAAAGGGCGGCCGCAGACCTATCCGAAAGCCTTGCTCGTAGGTGGCGGCGGCTACCCAAATGCGATTGTTGTCGGGCAGGGTGTGGCGCGTTCGCCAAATTCGAATGTGATGCCGGTTGCCGTAGCCACGGTTGAGCACCTTTTGAAAAGAAAGGTCTTGCAGACCAACGTTAATATAGAGGGGCGAAAATGGTCCGCGGGAATAAGTACGATTGAGTAGGCCCGGAATAAAGCTAATCGGTAGCAGCCACGGCGAGTGAGGGTGGGCGCCCTGCCAGCGGGCTTTCTCAAAGGCCCGGCGCAGACCGGCCTCGGTGCCAATGAAAATCAAGTTAATCGGATCCATCTTACGGCCGGAAATGGTATTGCAGTAGCGCGGGAGCTGGTCGATGATTTCCTGGCTGATTTCCAGGTGGCTGGTTTTGCGGAAGTCGCGGGGCTTGTAGAATTTTTCCAGCGTGGTCATGTGCAAAATGTAAGAAACAACGCGTAATGAAAAAACGCCACCGACAAATATCAGCAGCCGAACGAGCCAGTTATGACGCAAGCGCTCCATCGAACCCATTATGAACGAAATAGCAGGGGGCGTCGAGTAGCGGCCACTCTGTAACTCTGGTATGCTAGGGCTAGACAAGACGAAAAACAAATCATGAAACCTGCTCAAATCAAAGAGTTACAAAATCAGCTCAGCGGCATAGCTAGCGATAGCGCTGATGTACGCGAGCACTTTGCTCGTGATGGCGGCATTTTGCACCTATCGCCGCGAGCGGTCATCTACCCCGCCACCGTCGCTGACGTCCGAACGGTGGTTGCGTATGCGGCGGCCCAGGCCACCAAAGCCGGAAAACCTATAGGCTTAACCGCTCGTGGGTTGGGCGGCGGAACCGGCGGGGGCGCTTTGAGCGAGGATGTGGTTGTGGCGTTTCCGGCGCACTTCAACCAAGTAATACGCCTTTCTAAGAATTCAGTTACCGTGCAGCCAGGCATAACGATCGGTGCGTTGCAGCAGGTGCTACGGAGCCATGGTCGGCGCATTGACGGCATGCGCTCAAGCGAGTCTTGCACGGTGGGTGGGGTGATTGCTGGTGGCGCGCTCGGTGCGGCGGTAAAAGGGCTGCGGGTCGTCCTAAACAATGGCTCGGAAATCGAAACCAAGGCGATCGGCAAGCGCGAGCTCAGCCGTAAGCGAGGCTTGATGACGCGCGAGGGCGACGTGTATCGCGGCCTTGATGGTCTGCTGAAGGATCACCAAGCTATGCTGGCGGAGGCCAAGGGACCGCAGTATGATACGGCCGGTTACCGTTTGCGCGCTGTTACGGAAGGCGGATCCTTTGATCTGAGCCAGCTGATGGTCGGGTCCGAGGGGACGCTTGGGCTTATTACTGAGGCCACGCTTCAAACCGTGCCGCTAACCGACCGCACAACCTTGGTGGTGGGCTGTTTTGATGACCTTGAGAAGGCGGCGGAGGCACTTATAAAGCTCGAATCGCTCCGGCCGGCACAGCTCGAGCTGGCGAGCGGTAGCCTAGTCGAATATCTGCGTCAGAATGAACCTCATCGGCTAGAAGCGTTGGCGCCATCTCCCTCAACACAGCTGGTGGTGTGGGCCGAGTTCGATACCGCCTCGCACCTACGTCAGAACCTGCTCGGGCGGCGGGCGGAGCGCATCATGCGTAAACATGCTGCTAGCCACACCTCAACTAGTGATACAACCGAGCAGAATCAGCTGTGGGCGCCTCGGCGGGCAGCGAGCGCAGCGCTGTGGACGCATAGTGGCACTAAACCGTTGCCGGTTGCTGAGGGCATTAGTGTACCACCCCATCAGCTAGTCGAGTTTTTGGCCGCCCTCGATAAGACACTTATCAAACATAAAACCGAGGCTTTTCTGTGGGGCTCGTTCGGTGAAAGTGGGCTCCACGTTCAGGCATTGCTCGATACCAGCAAGCCAAAGGGCCGCAAGACCGCTATCACGCTGATGGACGACATATATGGCTTAATTATGAAACACGAGGGCACCATTGCAGCAAGCGGCGGCCTGGGGCGTCTAAAAGCGCCCTACCTGGAAAAACAGATTGGGCGCGAGATGCTCCAGCTCCATAAAGAGGTCAAGCAGATCTGCGACCCCCAGGGCATTTTTAACCCCGGCGTTAAGCTTGATACCGCCAAAAAAGAGCTGAAGGCGTGGATCCAGCACGCATATGGGCGGCCGCATCAGTATGATTATCTGCCCCAGCTATAGCACCGGTATGACTCATGTGCGCAGCCGCCCCATTCGTGCTACAATTTGACGGTTTCGAAGGTGTGCGAAAGCAGTTTGCGGACGTGGCGGAATGGTAGACGCGCCAGCTTGAGGGGCTGGTGACCGCTTTGGTCGTGGAGGTTCGAGTCCTCTCGTCCGCACCAGCATTTATTTTTTCGAAAAGCTATTATGCTTATGTTAAGCTGTAACATATAAATAGGATAGTTTGATGCAGCCAAGTACACTGGAGGCGCAGTCGCCTACATCTGAGTTACCAGAGGCAGGTTTAAATCAACAGTCGACAGCTCCGATAGTTGTCAAAGATATGACACCCGAAGAGCAGGCGTCAATAATGAAGTTTTCAAAAGTGCTCGCCGGCTCATTTCTCGGACCTGCCCTTTTACTGGGCGCATTCGCCCTGGATAGAGCCTTGTATACTCAGCACCCAGGGCTATCGAGTGCGAATATCGTTGTTTTGGGCGTCCTGGGAGGCTTAGTGTTGGGGTACGGTCTGAACGCAGCTTTGTTTCTAAGAGATTTTGCAGTAAGCAGGAAGCATTCAGGCGATGCCTGGCGGGGAGTTGGTCTTAGTACAACTCTCAGCCCCGACCTTCTTATATTACGTAATGATAGTTTTCAAATAAAGCACCTATCAGTGACAGGTAAGGAGACAGAGGGCTTTACCGCTGACCGTAGTCACATCCAGTCGGTTGTGCTTAGCGGACGTGTATGGGTGGGGATACACCATTACTGGCTGCTGAGGGTTAATATTTTTGCAGGTCCGACAATAGATCCTTCTAAAATAGCGCAGAACGACTATTTTATTCGTGACCCTATGGGGTTGCGCTTAGCATGCGCTGATCCCGAGCACCCCGCTCCACGCTTTCGCAGGCATTTAATCTTGTTTGGGCTGCTTTTTATTGCAGGCTGCTTTGGGATTTTGCTGCTTGAATCCAATTTGGAGCCAATCACAGGATTCATATCATGGGGCGTGTGGTTTTTTGTAGTAGTCGGCTTATCTGCTTGGCGGAGATATCGCTACACAACGAGATACCCCAAGCCCAGCTAACCTACAAACCTTGCCTTTACATGCCCTCATTAAAGCTCATATGAATAGGAGGGTGGATGGATGACAAATATTTGATCAGAACTAGGTCGCCGGAGTTTCGCGCGTTCCACGATCGGGTCAAGGTAGCCACGCGGCTTTCAGCCAAGCTTAGCGCGTACCGCTACGACGAAACGGAGTCGGTCCGAAAAGCCTTCGAGGAGCTAATCGGTAAGCCGGTTGGGGACCTTTTTTACCTCATCCCTCCCTTTTACGCGGATTACGGACTAAGTATTACCGTCGGCCGGGCCGTCCATATTGGTTACGATTGCATATTTACCGGTCACGGCGCCATTGATATCGCCGATCAGGTTATGATCGCGCCCAAGGTTAGTCTGGTTACGGCCAGCCACCCCGTCGAACCAGATAAGCGGCGAGAGTATATCACCGCGGCGCCGATCACGATTAGCGAGAATGTGTGGATTTGCACCGGCGCCACGATCTTGCCAGGTGTGAGTATTGGAGCGGGAGCGGTCGTTGCGGCAGGGGCGGTCGTAACCCATGACGTCCCTCCGGCAACACTTGTGGCGGGGGTGCCGGCGAAGGTAATTAGGCAATTGTAGCTTATTTGACACTTCCCCTTGGGCTGTCTAGAATTGGGCTGGCTTAGCACATCTTGACACCTTGTGCTCTCGATCGGGTCGAACCGGCAGCCGCGCGCGGTGATCCGGGGGGATCGCATAGCGGGCTGCCGTATCCTCGAGAGCAGAAGCAGCGCTAAGTTCTCAAGCGCTGAGACGGGGACTCTCGGCCAGTGCGGGGGCATTGGTCGAGAGTCCAGCTTTACAGCTTCTAAAGACGCGGAGCTCCATCTCTGAGCGCAACCAGTACGGCGAACCTTACTGGCCGCTGCGCAGCGTCTTGAGTAAACAGGTACCGAAGGGAGTAGCGGTTTGTACAAAGGGGACACCCGTCCGTCTCCGCGACCGCTCCATGGGGGGCGGCTCACGTGCAAGCTAGGCTTCCTGTGCCCGGGAAGTTACCGCGGGCATTAACGGCGCCCATCCCCGGGCCACCACGTTGACGAGCCGTGGTGGCCCGGGGGCTTAATTTTAAGGCTTCCGGTTGCCTGCTATAGGAAATCACGCTATCATAGGTCGGTTTGGGCGATTAGCTCAGTTGGCTAGAGCACCTCGTTTACACCGAGGGGGTCGGGGGTTCGAGCCCCTCAGCGCCCACCACAAAGAAAATTAAACTTCCCTAACGGGAAGTTTTTCTATTTCACAGACTTTACGCCCTCTATGGTGTCGTGAATACGCGGCGCTCACCAACAGACCAGTATCGTACTGAGTTGTATCGGTCGAGTGGCGTATTGAGAACAGTAGAGATTGCGTCAGCGTGAACGTGGCGAGAGTGCACATATGGC